>DATHUD010000492.1:0-25745 GCA_035462575.1 Thermoanaerobaculia bacterium
CCGAGGAACAGATCACAGGGCGGTTCTCCTGGGTCCGGCTGGTGATCCCCCTGATCCTCCAGGGGAGGACGATCGGCATCTGGCTCATCGGCCGCAGGGACCCGGACGACTACTACCCCGCGGCCGACATCAACCTGATCTCGACGGTCGCCAACCAGGTCGCGCCGGTGGTGGAGAACATCCGCCTGTTCGAGAAGGCGCAGCAGGAGATCGCCCAGCGCAAGGCGGCCGAGGAGGAGATCAGGCGCAGCGAGGAGCGCTTCCGCACCCTGTTCGAGGCCACCCTGGAGGGGATCGCCATCGTCAGGAACGGCGCCATTCTGGAGGTCAACCACGCCCTCCTCGCGATCTTCGACCGCCCGCCCGAAGAGATCCTCGGCCGCCGGCTTTCGGACCTCATCTCGGAAAGAGAGGCCGAGCTCGACGACGTGCCCCGCGAGTGCCTCGGGTGGAAGCGGGACGGCTCCGCGGTCGACATCGAAGCGGCCGGCAAGAAATACGTCTTCCAGGGCGAGGACGTGACCGTGGTCGCCATCCGCGACATCGCCCAGAGGAAACGCGACGAGGCCGAGAACAAGATGCTCCAGAGCCAGCTCCTCCACTCGCAGAAGATGGAGGCGATCGGCCGGCTCTCGGCGGGCGTCGCGCACGACTTCAACAACTGCCTGCTCGCCATCTTCGGCTACAGCGACCTGCTGATCGACCGCTACAAGGAAGACGCGTTCCTGGGCCGGAATCTCTCCGGGATCAAGGAGGCCGGCCAGAAGGCGGCGGCGCTCACCAAGCAGCTCCTCGCCTTCGCCCGCCGCCAGCCCATGGAGACGAAGGTGATGAACCTGAACGGCGTCGTCTCCGGGCTCGAGAAGATGCTCCAGCGCCTCCTGGGCGAAGACGTGGCGCTCGCGACCGAGCTTCACCCGGAGCTCGGGCCGGTCAAGGTGGACCCGGGCCAGATCGAGCAGGTCATCGTGAACCTGGCGGTCAACGCCCGCTACGCCATGCCGTCCGGAGGCCGCCTCAAGGTCAAGACCGGGCCCCTCCTGGTGCGCGACGGCTCTCCCGCGCCCCACGCGGACGTCCCCGCGGGCTCCTATGTCCTCCTCACGGTGGCGGACACCGGCTTCGGCATGGACCCCGAGACGCTCGCGCGCGTGTTCGAGCCCTTCTTCAGCACCAAGACCGAGGGGACCGGGCTGGGCCTCTCGACCGCGTACGGCATCGTCCGCCAGAGCGGGGGGCACATCTTCGTGGACAGCGCGCCGGGCCAGGGGGCGTGCTTCTCGATCTACCTGCCGGTCACCCGCGAGACCGACTCCCCCCGGGCCGGGACGGTCGGGGGCGGGCCGGACGTCGGCTCGGAGACGATCCTCCTCGTGGAGGACGAGGACGAGGTGCGGCGGGTGCTCAACCAGATCCTCGCGAGCAAGGGCTATCGGGTCCTCCAGGCGGCCTCCGGGGAAGAGGCCCTGGTCATCTCCCGCCTCCACCGCGGCGCGATCGACCTGCTGCTGACCGACGTCACCATGCCCCGGATGAAGGGGCCGGAGCTCGCCGCGCGCCTCCTGGCCGAGCGGCGGGAGACCCGGGTGGTCTACATGTCGGGCTACAACGAGGAGCTGCTCTCGGACGGCGAATCCGAGCCGCCGATCTGCCTCAACAAGCCGTTCTCGTCCCAGACCCTGGGGCGGACGGTGCGCGAGGTGCTGGACGCGCCGAGGGAGGAGCAGGCGCCCCTCGAAGCGACGGGGTGACCGGGGGGTCTAGGGAAGCACCTTGCCGTTCCAAGTCTCCGTGGACAGATCCTCGACGGCGACCGCGACCTTCCGGGTCCCGGGAGGGAGCTCCACCCGGGCGGTGTGGCTCCACCCGCGCTCCGCTACGCCGCCGGCGGCAATGAGCTCGTGCCGGATCCGGACGGTCTCGTCCGCTCCCGCGAAAGCGTAGGAGATCCGGACCGGGCCGGGAGTCGACGGGCCCGCGGCCTTGTAGGGCGCTGTCGCGATCCGGATTTCGAGGGCGGAGGGCGCCACCTCGTGAGCCGCGACCTCGAGCGGCAGCCCACCGGCCGGGGGCTCGCCCGCGAGCAGGTTCCGGAGCCGGGCCGCGGCCACCTCCTCCGGAGTCCCCGAGCGGACCCACTCCTGCGCCCGCACGTCCTTGCTCCGGCCCGGAATCCTCACCTCGACCGGAAGCATCCGGCCGTCGATCGTGTCCGGCGCCGCGACCCAGATCCGCCAGCGCCGGGAGAGATCGGCGAGGAGCGGCCCGAGCTGGACATCGTAGCCGACGACCGTCCCGGTCGTGGGGCGGGCCAGGGCCCGCAGGGGAGCGGTCTGGGGCTCGACAAGCACGTCGATCACCCCCTCGTAGGCAATAGGGGTCGATCGGCGAGGGACCAGGATGACGGGCGGCTCCGCCGGTCCCCGGGAGTTCATCCGGATCCGGTCGATGTCGCTCATCGTGGAGCGCGGCAGCCCCAGCCCCTCCTTGCGCAGAGGCACGGCGACCGTCACCCAGCCGTAGGCGGCGAGGAGCCGGGCGGTGTCCCGGAACGCCGCGATCGGGCTCCCGGGCTCCGACACGGCGGTGCTCTGCCCTTCGAGCAGCTCCCTCTGCTCGGGTGTCACCTCGAAGCCGTCGGCCACCAGGAAGAGGACGCGGGGGCCGGTCACCCGCCGGGCGGTCAGAAAGGCCACGAGCTTCTCGAGCTGGCGGGAGAGCGGCAGATCGGGACGCTTCAATCCCTGGTCCCGCTCCACCCGGGCCTTTCCGGAGAGAGCGGTCAGGACCTCGTCCACGCTCTTTGCCTCCCGCGTGGCGGGGAGCGCGACCGCCGGATCGGAGCCGGCGTTCACGATCTCGACACTCCCCAGGCGGGTCAGGGCGGCGGCGCTCGCCGCCAGGGAGAGGCCGGCGTAGAAGACCGTCCCCGGGCTCGCGAGGACCTGGTCCACGTAGACGACCACGGTCCAGGGGTGGGGATCGACGGCGTCGGCGACCGGCTCCACCCGGGTCACCTCGCGCGGCTGGCCGTCCACCAGCACCTGGAAGTCCCCAGGCTTGAAGCCGTTGTTCTGGAGGACGTCCGGCAGGTCGACGATCAGCTCCATCTCCCGGACGAAGACCTGCTCCGAAAACGTCTCCGGAGGCTGGGCGGCGAGGACGCCCGGCGCGGCGAGAGCGAGCAGCAGCAGGAGGACCGGGAAGCTCGGGGACCATTGTCGTGTCATGGCGAAGACCCGGAACGGCAATTCCCGTGCCGCTCGACGGTGCACGGGTGGTACGTCAGCCCAGAGCGAGGACTGTCAGACAGAGAGGACGGTGGGCGTACGGAAACCGGTACGCCTACCGCTCCGGCTCCACCACTCCGCCGGTCCCCGAGCCCCGGGGATCGGAGGCGGCCTCGGCGCGGCCGTCCGGCAGGAGGCGGACGGCGTGGATCTTGGCCGCCGTGGAGCTCACGAGAACCTGGTGGCCGCGGCGCTCGATCTCGGCCCGGGTCTCGGGCGAGAAGGTGTCGGCCTCGACCTCCAGCCGGTCCGGGAGCCACTGGTGGTGGAGGCGCGGACGGTCGAGCGCCGTCTGGAGGGGGTCGCCGTCCACGATCAGGTTGAGCAGCACCTCGATCGTGTTGGTGGGGATGCGCGAGCCGCCGCGCCCGCCCAGGGCGACCGCCTCTTTCCCCTTCCAGGCGATGGCGGGGGTCATCGAGGAGAGCATGCGCTTGCCCGGGGCCACGGCGTTCGCCTCGCCCTGGATCAGCCCGAAGAGGTTGGGCTTGCCCGGGGCGGTCGCGAAGTCGTCCATCTCGTTGTTCAGGAAGAACCCGGCCCCGGGGACCCACAGGCCCGCGCCGAAGAGGCCGTTCAAGGTCGTGGTCAGGGCCACCAGGTTGCCGTCTTTGTCCACGACCGAGAGGTGGGTTGTCTCGCCGTTCCCCGGGGCGACTCTCGCGGCCGCGCCGGGCCACGATTTCACCTCCGTCGAGGGGGTCGCCCGGCGGGGATCGATCTCCCCGGCCCGCCGGGCGATCCAGTCGGCCGCCAGGAGCTGCGCCTCGGTCGCCCGGGTGGTCGACGGATCGCCCATCAGGTAGCGGTCGGCGAAGGCGCGCCTCAGAGTCTCGGCGAGCAGGTGGGCGCGGTCGGCCCCGAAGCGGGGGAGGCTTCCCCATTTCAGGCGCTCGAGAACGCCGAGCGTCTGGCCGAGGATGACGCCCCCCGAGGAGGGGAGCGGCATGGACGCGATCTTCCAGCCGAAGGCCTCGAAGGTCACCGGATCGCGCCAGACCGGGCGGTAGCCGGCGAGGTCGGCGGCGGTCAGGACGCCGCCGTATTTCTTCGCGGCGGCCTCGACCGCGGCGGCGGCCGGGCCGGCGGTGATCCCTTCGGGACCCCGCTCGGCGAAGCGGCCGAGGGTGTCCGCGAGATCCGGCAGGCGGAGCACGCTCCCGACCGGCGGCGGCTCGCCGCCCGGGAGCCACACGGCGGCGGTCTCGGGGAAGCGCAGGAGGAGCTTCCGGCTCTCCTCCTTGCCCAGCAGCTCGTGCAGATAGCGGCTCACCGGGAAACCCTCAGCCGCCAGGCGCCGGGCGGGCGCCACGACGCGAGCCCAGGAGAGCTTGCCGTGCCGGCGGTGGAGCTCGTGAAGGCCCGCGGGCGAGCCGGGCACCCCCGCCGCGAGCGGCCCCACGAGGGAAGCGTTCTCGACCGGCTGGCCGGAGGCGTCCAGATACATGGTCCGGTGCGCCGCGGCCGGCGCGATCTCGCGGAAGTCGAGAGCCGAGAGCCGGTCCCCCATCCGGACCACCGCGAACCCTCCCCCTCCCAGGTTTCCCGCCTCGGGATAGACCACGGCGAGAGCCAGGGCGGTGGCCACCGCGGCGTCCACAGCGTTCCCCCCCTCGCGGAGGACCTGAAGCCCGGCGTCGGTCGCCAGCGGGTCGGCCGAGGCTACGGCGCCGCCGGTGCCGATCGGGGCGGGCGGGCTCGCGGCGCGCGCGGCCAGGGGGAGGAGAAGGGCGAGGAGCAAAGGGAGAGCTCTTTTCATACGGGTCGGGCCTCTTTCTCGGTCTCGGCCGGGTCGGCGGCGCGCGGCCGCTCGAGCTCGCGGATCGCCCCCACGCTCGAAAAGGTCGAAACGAGGTAGGGCACGAGGAGCGTGAGCGCCATCCGCAACAGGCGGTCCTTCGTCAGCTCGCCCCGCAGGATGGCGTCGCCGTGGTTGATCGCGAGCAGGATCGAGCCCACCACCAGCGCGACCCGCAACGCGCGCCGCCGCACGGACGCCCGAAGGGCAGTCCGGAGCCATTCTTTCATGATTGCCTCCGGCCGCTCGCCTGTTGGAGGATCTGCTCTCTCTTCTCCCGGGTGCGGGCGAAGAGAGGGGCGTCGCCGATCTCGTGGTAGCGGGAAGCGGCCTGTTTCAGAAGGGCGGCCGCTTCGCCCGGGCGCCCCTCCCTCTCGCGCACCGCGGCCTCGAACTCCAGAAGACGCGCTTCGACCAGGAGGTCGCCGGTGCCCTGGGCCAGGCAGGAGGCGGCGGACTGGAGCGCCTTGCCCGCCGCTTCGAGATCCGCCTGGGCGAGGAGAGCCCGGCCGAAGCAGGCCCACGCCCGGGCCTTCAGGTCTTCCACCACGGGAGCGGCGTGATGCCGCAGATCCAGGTGCTCCGCGGTGGCCAGGGCCAGATCCGCCAGAGCGCCGGACGCGCCCGGGTCGGAGTCCTCGGCGGCCAGGGCGCGGTCGAGAAGCAGCTCGCAGACGCCCCAGGTGTGGAAGCGCGGGTCCGTCTCCACGAGCTCCCGCCGCCTTGGGGCGGGCTCGGACAAGAGCCGATCGACGAGACCGGGGGCCTCCGCGCGCTCGCGGCCGAGAGCCGACCGGACCCTCGCGAGACGCGTCAGAAGCGTCTCCTCCTCGACGCTCTCCTCGCCCGGATCGGCAGGGGAGGCCATTCCCGCGAGCGCGAGCGCTCGACCGAGACGGTCGTCTTCAGCCATGACGGTCTTGCAAAAGGCTCCTGACCCCGAAAAACAACACGACACCATCGAGATTTTCGTACTCTATTTGCTTCCCTCAGTGTGGCGAACGGAAGGAAGCGGGACGGCCCGGCCAGGCTCCGCGCTAGGCGGGAACCCCGGGCGCAGCGCCGAGCAGCTCCGCGGTGGGGGCGTGATGGACCTTCCCTTCGTAAGTCAGGAGAGCTCCCGCCACGATTTCGTCTCCGAGATCCACGGCCAGCTTCCCCTCCTTGTCGAGGAGGAGCTGGAGGAGGGAGAGGGCGTTCCGTGCATAGAGGAGGCTCGCGTCGTAGGGCTGCGCGGCCGCCAGGTTCGAGGGCCCCAGGATCAGCACCCCACCTTCGACCACCTCCCGGTCGGGCTGGGAGAGCTCACAGTTGCCCCCCTGCTCCACGGCCAGGTCGATGATCATGGCGCCCGGCCGCATCGCCGCCACCATCTCGGCGGTCACCAGGAGCGGCGCGCGCCTCCCGGGCACCAGGGCGGTGGTGATCACGGCGTCGGCCGCGGCCAGGTGCCGCTTGACGATCTCCCGCTGGCGGGTGAGGAACTCCTCCCCCATCTCGCGGGCGTAGCCGCCGGCCCCCTCGCCGCTCTCCTGGAGCGGCAGCTCGATGAACCGTCCCCCGAGCGACTCGACCTGCTCCTTGACCGCCGGGCGGATGTCCGACACCTCGACGACCGCGCCCAGACGCTTGGCGGTGGCGATGGCCTGGAGACCCGCGACGCCCGCGCCCATCACCACCACCCGGCCGGGCTTGATCGTGCCCGCCGCGGTCATCAGGAGGGGGAGGTACTTGGGCAGCCGCCAGGCCGCGAGCAGCACGGCCTTGTAGCCGGCGATCGAAGCCTGAGACGAGAGGGCGTCCATGGGTTGGGCGCGGGTCACCCGGGGGACCAGCTCCAGCGCGAAAGAGGTCACGTTGCCGTCCGCCAGAAGGCGCACGGCCTCCGGGTTTTTGTACGGCGAGAGGAAGCCGATCAGCACGGCCCCGGGCTTCAACGCCTCGGCCTCATGCCCCGGCAGACCCTCGTAGGCGTCCGGCGCCGTCACCTTGAGGACCACGTCCGCCTCGCCCCACCCGGAAGCGGGATCGGCGACCATGCGGGCTCCCGCGGCCTCGAAATCGGCGTCAGGGAAGAAGGCGGCCTCGCCCGCGCCCCGCTCGACCAGGACGGCAAGGCCCAGCTTGACCATGCGCCGGACGGTCTCCGGCGTGGCCGCCACGCGCGTTTCGCCGCGGCGTCTCTCTCTCGGGATGAAGACGTTCAGCATGCAACCGGCTCCGATCTGCGCTCCAGTCTGGATGACGATCGCAGATCCTACCTGCCGCCGCTCGTCCACGCAATGGACGGCGCGCAACGGGCCGCTATTTCTTCTCCGTCTCCTCGAGCACCCGGGCGGCCGGAGAGTGTTGGAAGTCCGGTACCGGCTCGTGGAGCGGATCGGGGACCGCCTCCGGCGGTGCCGGACGCAGGAGCGAGAGGAGGACCGAGCCGCCCAGCAGGAACGCGACGACCCCGAGGGAGACCACGATGGGGATCTCGACCCAGCCGTGGATCAGCATCTTGACGCCGATGAAGACCAGCACGAGCCCCAGGCCGACGCTCAGGTAGCGGAACTTGTGCATCAGCCCGGCGAGCAGGAAGTAGAGGGCTCGCAGGCCCAGGATGGCGAAGATGTTGGACGTGAAGACGATGAACGGGTCGTGGGTGATGCCGAAGATGGCGGGGATCGAGTCCACGGCGAAGACGACGTCCGTCGCCTCGACGACCACCAGCACCAGGAGGAGAGGCGTCGCGAGCAACCGCCCGCTCTCCCGGACGAAGAAGTGCTTGCCGTGGTAGTCGGACGTCATCGGCACGAAGCGCCGGAACAGCTTCAAGATCGGGTTCTTCTCGGGATGGACCTCGGTCTCGTGGGCCCTTAGGATCTTGAAGCCGGTGTAGACCAGGAACGCGCCGAAGACGAGGATGATCCAGTCGAACCGGGCGAGCAGGGCCGTCCCGGCGACGATGAAGATCCCGCGCAGCACCAGGGCGCCCAGGATGCCCCAGAACAGGATCCGGTGCTGGTGCTCCGGCCGGACCGAGAAATACCGGAAGATGACGATGAAGACGAAGATGTTGTCGATCGAGAGCGCCTTCTCGATCACGTAGCCGGTGAAGAACTCCAGGCCCTTCGTGGGTCCGAACTGCAGATAGACCCAGAGGTTGAAGGCGAGCGACAGGGCGATCCAGACCAGCGTCCAGATCGTCGCCTCCCGGGGTCCCACCTGGTGCTCCCGGCGGTGGAAGACCCCCAGGTCGAGCGCCAGCATCCCGAGGATAAAGGCGAGAAAGAGACCCAAAAGAAGGGGGGTGCCGATGGTTTCCATGAGATTCCTGTCGTCCTCTCCTGTTCCGCCCGAGCGGGGCGGACGAAGTTTACCCCGGCGGGGCCGGCGTGGCGCGATCGTGTGTCGGGAGCTCGAAGAGGACGACCCCACCGGGAACCCGGGGGCCCCGGTGGGGAGAGACCGGGCTAGCCTTTCTTGACGTGCGAGTTGACCAGCTTGGTCATCTCGAACATGCTGACCGAGTCCTTGCCGTCGAAGATCGGCTTCAGCTTGGCGTCCGCCCTGATCGTCCGCTTGTCCTTCGGATCCTGGAGGTTGTTGTTCCGGATGTAGTCCCAGATCCGCTTCGTGATCTCGGTGCGGGGGAGCGGCTCACTGCCGACCACCGCCGCCAGCTTGTCATCCGGCTGGACGGGGGCCATGAACGCTCCGCCTCCCGCCCCTCCCGACTTCTTTGCTGCCGAACCTGCCTTTTTCTGTGCCGCCATGGGTGCTCCTCCACGATCGAAGAAGGTTGATGTACACGACTCCTCAGACATTAAGACGCAGACACATGCAAATCTCCGGCCGTGGGAGCCCTCCGCTCCTGCCAGGGCCGGAGATCCGGACAACGTCACCAAAGCCTAGCGCATCCCGGCCCGGAATTGGTCCTCTCCCCCGGAAAGGACCCGCCAGAGGGTCCCGGAACAGGGTCTCATGGTAACTTTCCCCGCCATGCCGCCCCTGTTCATCACCTTCGAGGGGCTCGACGGCAGCGGCAAGTCGACCCACTTGAGGCGCGCGTCCGCCTGGCTCTCCGAGCGGGAGATCCCGCACGTGGTCACCCACGAGCCGGGAGGAACCCCCCTGGGGGACGCCCTGCGCGCCGTCTTCCTCGACTCCCGGTGGGGCGCGATGGACGGCGTCGTCGAGCTCCTCCTCGTCTTCGCGAGCCGGCGCCAGCACCTGCTCGAAGTCATCGAGCCGGCGCTCGCCTCCGGCAAGCACGTGCTCTGCGACCGCTTCACCGACTCGACCCGCGCCTATCAGGGATACGGCCGCGGCGTCCCGCTCCCCCTGATCGACCAGGTGGACCAGGTCGCCACGGGAGGGCGCACGCCGGACCGGACCCTCCTCTTCGACCTCTCCGCCGAGGACGCCCGGACCCGCGGCCACTCCCCGACCCGGAAGCAGCGCGGCACTGCCGACCGGCTGGACGCCGAAGGGCTCGACTTCTACGACCGCGTGCGCCGGGGGTTCCTCGAGACCGCGGCCGGGGACGGCCGGTTCCGGATCATCGACTCCTCGGGGGACGCGACAGCCACCCAGGAAAAGGTCCGCACCGCCCTCCGGGATCTCGTGGAGGGGTGGCCGTGAGCCTCGCCCCCGTGCTCGAAAACGCCCGCAAGGGACGTCTCTACCCGGCCGTGATCCTCCACGGGGGAGACGAGGAGACGCGCCAGCGCGCCGCCCTGACGCTCGCGAGAGCCCTCCTCTGCGAAGCCCCGTCGCCCGAGGTGCGGCCGTGCGGCATCTGCCGGCATTGCCGGCGCATCGTCTGGCCCGGCTCGGCCGAGGCCGGGGAGACGCTCTTCCACCCCGATTTCCAGGTGCTCGCGCGGGACTTGAAGACCTCGACCTCGGTCGAGGCCACCCGCGAGATGCTGAAAACGGCCCAGTTCTCCCCTTTCGAGGCCCGCGGCCAGGTGTTCGTGGTGGCCTCCGCCGAGAGCCTGACCGGAGAGGCCGCGAACGCGCTCCTGAAAACGCTCGAGGAGCCCCCGGTCTCGGCGCCCCGCAACTTCCTGCTCCTCGCCCCCTCGCGGCTCGACCTGCTGCCCACCCTGCGCAGCCGCTCCCTCTCCGTGTTTCTGGGGCCCGCCGTCCCGGTGGACCCGGAGACGATCGAGCCGATCGTCCGGTCCTTTTCCGCAGCCGCCTCGGCCTGGACCGCGAGCGGCTCTCCCATCTACCTCCTCTCCGCCGCCGCCGCCCTGTCCGGGGCGGGCGGCTGGGAAGACCCCCGCTCGGGACGCCCCTGGGCGCTCGCCGCGGCGGCCGTCCTGCGCTCGCTCGCCGCAGGCGACCCGGACGCGGCGGTGCGGCGATCCCGGCTCGCTCTGGCGGAAGCCCTCCTCGAAGCCCCGGCCCTGCGCCTGCGCGGGATCACGGCCGAGCGCATCCTCGAAGGGCTCGTGGCGCGGCATCTCGGATAGACCCCGTTGGATCGACCCGGCCCGCTTTCCCCCCTGGGCCGCACCCTTTTCTAGACGAGGGCGGAATCTCTCCTCCGGTTTCCGGGTTCTCGGGGAGGAGCCGCTTGTCGCCGTGCTAAAATGCGCCGCCTGATTCGAGACTTTCGATCGGCATCTGTCGTTCAGCCTCAGAGCAAAAGGAGTGAGACACATGAACGGATTCATTCGTAGGCCGCTGGTCCCGGGCGCGATGGCCCTGGCCCTTGCGCTGGGGTCCTGGCTTCCGGCCTGCTCCGCGCAAGACACGTCCGCCAAGGACAAGAACCAGGTTCTCGCCGTCATCAACGGCAAGGACATCACCGAGGCCGAGGTCCGCGAGTCCAACAAGGACCAGTTCCAGGCCCTGGAGCGGGAGTACCAGCAGAACACCCACCAGCTCCTGGAGAACGGACTCGAGCAGGTCATCCGCGAGCGGATGCTCGAGGCCGAGGCCGAGGCCCGCAAAGTCACCAAGGAGCAGATCCTGGCCGAGATCAAGCCGGCCGCGGTGACCGACGCGGACGTCGACGCCTTCTACACGCAGAACAAGGACCGGATCCCCCGTCCGAAGGAAGAGGTCGCCGGCCAGATCAAGCAGTACCTAGAGCAGCAGGGCCAGCAGAAGGCCCAGCAGGACTTCTACTCCAAGCTCCAGGACAAGTACAAGGTCGAGTACAAGATGGAGCCCATCCGGGTCGAGGTCGCGGCCACCGGCCCCTCCCAGGGCCCCGCCAACGCCCCGGTGACGATCGTCGAGTTCTCCGACTTCCAGTGCCCCTTCTGCTCGCGGATCATCCCGACGCTCAACCAGGTCAAGGAGAAGTACGGCGACAAGGTGCGGATCGTCTTCCGCCAGTACCCGCTCCCGATGCACGCTGAGGCCCAGAAGGCCGCCGAGGCCTCCCTGTGCGCCAACGACCAGGGCAAGTTCTGGCAGCTGCACGACGCCATGTTCGCCAACCAGGGGGCTCTCAAGGTCGACCAGCTCAAGGCGAAGGCGGCCGAGCTCGGCCTGAACGCCGAGGCGTTCAACTCCTGCCTCGACTCCAGCAAGTACGCCGCCCAGGTTGCGGCCGACATGAAGGAAGGCTCCGCGGCGGGCGTCAGCGGCACCCCGGCGATGTTCGTCAACGGCCGGTTCATCAACGGCGCCGTCCCGTTCGAAGACGTCGCCTCGGTGATCGACGACGAGCTGCGGCGCAAGGGCGTGAAGACCGCCTCCAACTAGCAGCACCGAGCGCTGAACGAAGGGCGGCGGGCCTCGGGCCCGGCCGCCCTCTTTTATTTCCGGAGATTATTTCCCGATATGATCCCGGCATCATGACCGGAGACCTCCCCAAAGACGAGTTCCGCACCGCCATGCACCGCGTGGCGGACATCGTGGCCGACTACCTCGAAGGCGTCGGCCGATACCCCGTCCTCCCCCGCATCTCCCCGGGCGACGTAGCCCGCGAGCTCCCCGCCGCTGCGCCGGCCGCCCCCGAGCCCTGGGACCTCCTCCTCGACGACTACCTGCGGCTGATCGAGCCCAACGTCACCCACTGGAACCACCCCGGATTCATGGCCTACTTCTCCATCACCGGCTCCGGCCCCGGCATCCTGGGCGAGGCGCTCGCCGCGGGGCTCAACACCAACGCCATGCTCTGGCGCACCGGCCCGGCCCAGACCGAGCTCGAAGAGCGGGTCTGCGACTGGCTGCGGCAGATGATGGACCTCCCCCCGGAGTTCTCCGGGCATATCAACGACACCGCCTCGATCAGCAGCCTCGTCGCTCTCGCCGCCGCCCGCCACCGCCTGCCGGGGCTCGACGTCCGGGCCCAGGGCCTCCCGGGCCGTCCCGAGGTACCGGCCTTGACCGTCTACACGAGCGACCAGTCCCACTCCTCGATCGACAAGGCCGCCATCGTCCTCGGTCTGGGATCGGACAACGTCCGCCGGATCGCGAGCGACGACGCCTTTCAGATGTCCGTGCCGGCCCTCGAAGCGGCGATCGCCAAAGACCGCGCCGAAGGCCGCCTCCCCATGGCCGTGGTCGCCACCCTCGGAACCACGTCGACCACCAGCGTCGATCCCATCGCTCCGATCGCCGACCTCTGCGCCCGGGAGGGGATCTGGCTCCACGCGGACGCCGCCTACGCCGGCTCGGCCGCCATCTGCCCCGAATACCGGGCGCTGATGCCCGGCCTCGAGCGGGCGGACTCGATCGTGGTCAACCCCCACAAGTGGCTGTTCACGCCGGTCGACTGCTCGGTTCTCTACGTGCGCGACCCGGCTCTCCTGAAGGCCGCCTTCTCCCTCGTCCCCGAGTACCTGCGGACGGACGAGCCCGGGGTGACCAACCTCATGGACCTCGGCGTGCAACTCGGCCGCCGGTTCCGCTCGCTCAAGCTCTGGTTCGTGATCCGCGCCTTCGGCATCGAGGGTCTGCGCGAGCGTATCCGCGAGCACTGCGCGCTCGCGCGGGAGCTCGCGGCGAAGATCGACGCCCACCCTCGCTTCGAGCTCGCGGCGCCGGTGCCGTTCAGCGCCGTCTGCTTCCGGGCCGTGGGAGATGACCGTTTCAACGAGCGCCTGCTCGCCCGGGTGAACGAAGCCGGGCCGTTCTTCCTCTCCCACACGGGCTTGAAGGGCCGCTACACCCTGCGGGTCGCGATCGGCAACCTCCGCACAACCCGCGAGCACGTCGACGCCCTCTGGGACCTCCTCGTCGAGTCCGTGGAGACGCTCGCGTGACCGCTCGCTTCATCCCCTACCGGCCCGAGCGGCTGCCCGAGGAGGAAATGTTGCGGCGGGCTCGCGACTTTCACGCGGAGATGGACCGACGCCGGAGCGTCCGGAGCTTCTCGCCGGACCCGGTGCCCAGAGAGCTCGTCGAGCTCGCGATCCGCACCGCCTCGACCGCCCCGTCGGGCGCCCACCGCCAGCCCTGGAAGTTCGTCGTCGTGGGAGATCCGGAGATCAAACGGGAGATCCGTCTCGCCGCCGAGGCCGAGGAGCACGAGAGCTACGTGGGCGGCCGGATGCCTCCGGAGTGGCTGGAGGCCCTGGCACCTTTCGGCACCTCCTGGGAGAAGCCGTACCTCGAAATCGTCCCCTGGATCGTGATGGTCTTCGAAGAGCTCTACGAGCTCCCACCCGACGGCGGCAAGCGGAAGAACTACTATCCCAAGGAGAGCGTGGGCCTCGCCTGCGGCCTCTTCATCGCCGCCCTCCACCGCATGGGGCTCGCGACCCTCACCCACACGCCGAGCCCCATGTCTTTCCTCTCCCGCATTCTCTCTCGCCCGGCGAACGAAAAGCCCTTCATCCTCTTCCCCGTGGGCTACCCGGCGGCGGACGCCGAGGTGCCGGACATCAAGAGGAAGGAGTTGGAGGAGGTTTCGGTCTGGTACCCGTGAGCCCCACCACCGCGCCCGCCACCGCCAGGACGGCGAGCACAAGGCCGAGGAGGAACCCGGGCGGGCGGTAGAGGAGATCCACCTGGTGCTCCCCCGCGGGCAGCCAGGCGGCCACGAAGGGACCGTTGGCGAGCGTGCTTAAGCCGGGCCGGCCGTCCACCAGGAGACGCCAGCCGCCGTCCTGGTACACGCTCGTGGCGAGGAGACGGTCCTCCCCGAGGCGGGCCCGCGCCGAAAGATGGGCGGGGCGGAGAGAGAGGAGGTCGAGGCTGGAGCCCTCCGGGTCCGCGGCGGACCACCGGGCCGGCCGCCCCGGCGAGGGCTGGACCAGGGCGCGGGCCGCGAAATCCGGGTTCTCTCCCACCCAGGCGATCCAGTCCCGCCCTCCGGGCGTTTCCGCCGCGGCGGGGAGGAACAGCCTGGGGAGGACCCGCGTCCGCTCGAAGATCCAGGTGGAACGGTCCCGCAGAACCGGGCGGAGGAACCGCCGCTCCCCCCGGAGGGGCCGGGTCTTGGGCGGCGTCACCACGTAGCGGGCCCCGAGGAGCTGATACAGCGGGTGCTCCAGCCGGACGAGCAGGTCGTTGATGTCGCGGACCGAGTTGCTGACCGGCGCGAGCATCCGCGTGTAGACGTAGGGCTTGACCGGATTCGAGATCCGGACATCCGCGAAACCGTAGAGCACCGAGGCATTCGGCCGCAGCCGGTCTCCGATCCCCACGAAGCGGGCGTCCCCCAGGTTCTCCCGGAGAAAGGCCACGGCGGGTGTCTCCGGATAGAAGCCTTCCCGGGGGAGGGAGGGGTTGGCTTGGCCGAAGAGGAGGAACAGCTCGAGGACTGCAAGGACTGCAGGGACGGCAAGGACGCGCCGCCAGGAAACGAAGAAGGACAGGGCTCCAAGGAGGAGGACTCCGAGTTGGAGCCCTCGGGCGGCTGCGAGCGAGGCGGCGTTCTCCGGCGGCGGCCAGGCGTGGTATCCCCAGAGGACAAGCGCACCCAGGAGAACCGTGCAGACGGCGACGGCCGCCCGCCGCCCCTCGCCCGCGCGCCAGCGTTCCACCGTACACGCGGCCAGGTAGGCGAGCGAGAACGCCAGGACCAGGGTGGTCCGGTGGTGGAACGTGGGCGACCGGTCGAGGAGCGGGAGCATCGTCAGTAGCCGGGAGAAGCCGGGCGGCCGGGCGATGACGAGCAGGCTCAAGGCGGCCAGCGCGAGGAACAGCCGCTCCTGCGGAAATCTCCGCACACCGGGGACGAACGCCACCAGGGCGGCGAGGAGAGCGGCCGTCCCCACGAAGGCGGACGCGTCCTCGTTGACGTTCATCTCCCCCCAGTAGACGCGGTGGTCGCCGAACGCGGCGGGCGCGACCACGGAGGTCAGCCGCTTCCCCGCTCCTGTGATCTCCCACCCCGCGAACACGGGATCGCGAAGCACGCGCTCGTTCCTCCGCGTCACCATCTCGTCCCGGTGGGTCTGCGGAAGGTAGCGGATCAGAGGGAGGAGAGCCGGTGCCGCGAGCCCGAACGCGATCGCCCCGGTGATCGCCCACCGGCCAAGGAGCTTCCCCCGGTCCCTTGACCGCGCAAGGAGCCGCGCTCCGGCGAAGAGGGAGGAGACGATCACTCCGTAGAGGATCGTCTCCGGGTGCCCGGCGGTGAGGACCGCGAAAGCCGCCATCCCCAGAAGCAGGAAGTCCCGCCGGGCGCCCCGCTCGTCCGTCAGCACAACTGCGTAGAGCACGACCGGGAGCCACGCCGCCGTGTTCGAGATCGGCCACCCCAGCCAGAGGAGGAGGAAGCCTCCCATCCCATAGGAAAGGCTGCCGAAAAACGCCGGCATCTCCGAGATCCCCTGCCTGCGCAGCAGCAGGAAGGAGAAGATCAAAGCCACCAGCAGCTTGAGCCCCGCGATGACCCCTGCCGCCTGCGGGAGCGGCAGCGGGAGGGCCAGAAGGACCAGCGGCTGAAGCACCTGGGACTGGGGATCGGCGAGAAGCGGCATCCCCGCCCCGGCGAGCGGATTCCACAGCGGCCACTCCCCCGCCCCCATCTCCCGCCGCACCTGGGCCATGGCCGGCACGATCTGCGTCACGAGGTCGAGCTGGAGAGGATTCCCCCGGACCTCCGACTCGGACGGCGCGAGCCCCGGGAGGATGTCCAGGGGAAGAAGGACCTTCCCCCCGAACAGGGCCGGCCCCAGAAGAAGGAGCAGGACGAGCCCGAACACGGCCCACACCCGCCAGGGCACCGGGTCCCAGAAACGGCGGAGCGCCCACCCGAGAAGGGCGGCCAGGAAAACCAGGTAGAGGCCGGGGAGGACGATCACGGAGGGGGATTATCGCCGGTCTGAGCAATTTTCCGCATGGCGGAAACATCGCCTCGCGTTTTGAAGGTGCTCCTTCTATAATGAGTGCCACTATGGCGTGGCCCACCTTTTTTCCGAACGGCTGTCCTGGCGCCGATGCTTCTCCGGCTTCGGGAGAAGTGTACAGAGTTTTGATTTATGCGTCAGTTCCAAGGCCAGAAGACTTCCGCTCCCACAGGGAGTTGTTCCCCGACAAACACTTTTCCGTTCCTGAATGTGAGGTGTGCGGCCTTTCTGTCTATCGCGACTTGGCCGATGTCGACAGCATCATGAAGAGGGTGCCTAAAATGCGCAACAAGCCGGTAGCCCTAGGCACCCTGAACGAAGATCACGGAGTCATGACTCCGACACCGTCGCACGCCCAACCGTCCCACCACACATGGTGGGTCCCCTTGGGCGCGGAGCCGTGGGTAGACTTCACGGTTCTGAATAGGAATTAGTCCATGGCGTTCCACCCGAACCTTCGTCTTTTCGGACAGCTCGAGCTGTTGGAAGTCTACGACTTCTACGATGCTCCTGTCCTCGTATCATGTCGGACGCCAACCGGTGCTATTTACCTGGCCGTTGCTGTCGGCGGATCGGAGCATTCCGAAGAATGGCTTTATGTTTCTGTATCTCAGGAACGGTTTGCAAATGTCCGCTCTGGGGCGATAGATCTCCACACCGCCTTCTCCCAGCCTGAGGATGGCGTTACGTTCTTGGTTGACATCCCACACAATGAATCAGCAGATGCTTTGGTCAAGCCTCTGACTCCCGATCAACTCGACGATGGCATACTGCCAGCTCGCGGCGAGTTTCTCCCCTTACCCGCTGCAGCAAACGTTGAACATAAAGCTGCGACGGAAAAGAGGGAAATCTGGGTCATTGTAAGGCTTGTTGGTGCCAACCTCGACAAAAAGACCTTTGAGGTATGGTCGGTGGAGAGGGACGACCACTACGCAGGGAGAGTTGCCGAAGAAGCTGTGGACAGCGTAACTGGTGCCGTGCTTGGTAAAACTTATCGAGCGTGGATCTCGCAAACTGCGAAGCTCAAGCCGTCGTCAGGGTATTTGCAAGAGGAAACCGTGTTGCTGCAGTTGGAAGATGTGAGTTAAACGGCCCGCGACTCGAGCTCCCGATAAGCCCTCTTCAAAATGACCAGGAAGAAGTAGTTGAGCCACGGGAACAGGTCGTGGCGCCCTTCGTGCCATCCTTCAGAGCTTCGCCGCAGCACGTCGTAGTACTCCTCGCGCGACTCCTCGATCAGCCGCTCCAGGCTCACATAGCGCCCAGCCTCATAGCCGTGCTGGTAAAGGGCGAGCAGGGTGAGCAGGCGGGAGATCCTTCCGTTGCCGTCCCGGAAAGGGTGAATGCAGAGGAAGTCGAAGACCAGGGCCGCGACGGCCAAAAGGGGTGGCGCCGCCTCCTGGTTCACCGTGTACCGGTACGAGAGACAAAGCTCCTCGACCGCGGCCGGCGTGTCGGCCACGGCCACGGGACGGAAGCGCACGACCGGCGGGCCGCCGGGGCGGAGCTCGATGATCTCGTTGTCCACCCTCTTCCACTCCCCCGCGTCGCCGCTCCCTTCCTGGATGATCCCGTGCAGCCGCTTCAGGAGATCGGGGGTGATCGCCAGGTCCCGCGCCTCCGCGTGAATGAGGTCCAGAGCACGCCGGTACCCCTGGATCTCCTCCTCCGAGCGGTCCCGCGGCTTCGCGTTCCCGGCGACCAGGGGCAGAAGCCTCTCGGGAGCCACAGTGACCCCCTCGATGCGGTTCGACGACTCGACGCTCTGGACCCTGGCGGTCTCCCGAAGAGCTTCGAGCCCCTCGGGAGCCTGCTGGAGGGTGAGCTCCTGCCGTCCCTTGGCCTCGGCGACATCCGTCAGCAGCCAGACGGTGCCGACAGGGAGAGCGAGGCGGGCAAGGTTGTTGCCGCGGAAGGAGGTCATGGTCCCGCCTCGATGAGCTTTCCAGGCGCTCAGTAGTAGTCCGAGCAGGACAGGTAATACCCGCACCGGGGGTCCGGGCAGAAGAGCTTGCACTTGCGCTCTTCGAGACGCCGCCCGCAGTTCGGGCAGGTCCGCATCACGTCCTCGGGAGAGGCCTGGACGGTTCGGGCCAAGGGCTGAATCCGGGGATCGCTCATGGGACCAGCGTAGGAGCCGCGAGGCGTTCCGTCAAGACTCTTACGCTTCGTTTCCGTGGCAGCGGGTTTGCAGTCCTTTCCGGGAAGCGGGGACGCGGGTCGTCCCCATCCAACAGGAAGGAGCTTCCTTATGACAGATCAGGCCCGGGGAGGAGACGTCGAGATCCTCGAGCGCGGCAGTATCTACTTTTTCTACCGCCCGGCGGTGGGCCAGGAGGCCCCGAAGAGCCTGGTGGACGTCCAGCGCTTCCACTTCGTGCTGAGCCCCGAGGGCAAGGAGGTCTTCCGGGTGATCACCGTGGGCAAGAAGCGGCTGCCGGAGCCGGACGACAGCGGCCAGCGGTTCTGGGGTTACGTCGAGCGGGTGGCTGCTGACGCCGAGGAAATCGGCGAAGAGTTGGAGCGCGGCGAGATGCGGGACGGCTTCGGCACGAAACGCTCCGCCCGGCCCGCGGGGGAAGGGGTGTACGCCCTGGCCCGCCACGGCAATCACACCCACCTCCTCTACGCCCTGGAGCTCCCCGAAGAGCCCGACGAGGTGCAGCGGGAGCTTCACATCGAGAAGGAAGGAAGCTACCTCCTCTCTGTCAAAAACCCCGCCGCGGCCTCCCCGCCCTCCGTGGGGCTCGACGAGGAGCGGAGAGCCGAGTTCCCCGAAGAGCTCCAGGAGCGCTTCGGAGCCCGCCGCTTCATCGCCGTGGACCCGCCCGACTTCCTCGATTACGAGGGCGCCGAGCTGCTGGTCATGGGATCGGAGGACGACCCGGGCGAGGAGCTGGGGATCGACCTCGAGCCCGAGCAGGAGACCGAGGCGACCTCCGACCTCTTCAAGGAGCTCCGCCTGGAAAAAGGCCGCCACCCCGTCGAGCCGCTGCTCGCGGGCAAGTGGGCATAGAATCCCCCCTCCACAGGAAGGAAGGGAGTTTTCCATGCCACGAATCACCCGGGTCTACACCCGGACCGGAGATGACGGGACGACCGGCCTGGGCGGTGGACAGCGGGTCGCCAAGGACTCGATCCGGATCGAGACCTACGGGACGGTCGACGAGCTGTCTTCGGAGATCGGCGCCGCCATCGCTCAGGGGCTCCACCCCCGGCTTTCCGAGGCGCTCGCGCGCATCCAGAACGAGCTGTTCAACGTGGGCTCGGACCTCTGCATCCTGGAGGAGGACAAGGAGAAGATGCCCGTGCCCGTGGTCGAGGACCGGCACGTGGAGGCACTGGAGGGGATGATGGACGAGCTCTCCAAGGAGCTCTCTCCCCTGGAGAACTTCATCCTGCCCGGCGGTTCCCCCGGGGCGGCCCAGCTCCACGTGGCCCGCACGGTCTGCCGCCGGGCCGAGCGGCTGGCGGTCTCTCTGTCGCGCGAGGAGGCGATCGGCCCCCTCGTCATCCGCTACCTGAACCGCCTGTCGGACACGCTTTTCGTGATGGCCCGCTACGAAAACCTCACGCGGGGAATCCCGGACGTGCTCTGGAACAGCCGCGCCTGATCGCGCCGCTTATCCCCGCACGTGATTCGAGGCGCAGCGGTAGCCGCCGTTCAGGATCACGCTGCGCACGAGCGGCGGGAAGAGGTCGAGGCGGACACCCAGTGCCTTGAAGGTCTCCCGGGCCTCGCGATCGCCTCCCGGCAGAAGCGAGGCGAAGCCTTCGGCCCTCGCGCCGTCCTTCCGGGTCTCCACCACGACGTTGTTCCAGGTGAGGTAGAACTCCGGATGCGTGAGGCCGTCGCGATCCCGCAGGAGAGCCACGGGCACGGCCAGGATCGGCAGGCGACGGACCTCAAAGCCCTGGGTGGCGAGATGGCCGGCGGTCAGGTCGAGGAAGCCGTCGAGCGCGTCGAGCGCCGGAGTCCGCTGGGCGGCGGCCAGGGACGCGGCGAGGGCGTCTCCGGAGGTCCCCAATCCATAGCCGCGCTCCAGGGAGGCGAGGTCTTCCGCGGTCGCCTTCGCGAGGAGGTCCCTCCCCCGGGAGATGTCCGCGACGAGAGCCGCGGTCCGGCCCTTGGGGAGCGGCAGGAAGGTGACGATCGAGTCGAGGTCGTAGCCGGCGCCGCCGCCGATCGTCCGGATCAGGCCTGAGTCCCCCGACCCCTTGGCGGGCAGCGGGTGGACGAAGCGGACCGGCCGGCCGTAGAGGGTGGAGAGACCGTCCGCGGCCTTTCCCGCGGCTTCGACGTAGCGGTCGATCCCGGGGGCGGCGCCGAAGGTCTCGACGGGAACGCGGGCGAGGCCGAGGATCTTGAGAATGCTCGGCTCCAGGGCGTGAAGGGTCACCCAGGCGGCGTCTCCGGTCAGCAGCACCTGGCCGTTGTGGAAGGGGACCGGCGCCTCGACCCAAGTGACCTTTCCCCAGGCGCCGTCGATCTCGGCCGGCAGGCCCTGGACGAGCTCGGGGCCGAGATAGGCGTCCTCCTCGCGGCCGGGCTGGAGGTTGGGGCGGACGAGGACGCGGACGCCGCCGTCCTTCGCGCGGGTGAGGCTGAAAGGGTCGCGCGGCCAGGGGGAGTAGGCGCGGCCGTGGGTGTCGACGAGCGAGATCCGGAGATCCCGGGCGCGGGCCGCGAGGCGGCTCCGGAGCGGATCGTCCGTCATCACGATCAGGGTGCGCTCGCGGTCCACGGCCCGCACCGCGGCGAGGAAGGGCTCCGCCGCGGCCGCGTCAAAGAAGAAGGACGGCAGCGAGTAGACCGAGGCCGCGAGGCGGCCGGACACGTCCGGTTCGAAGCGCTGGCCGGCGGGGTCGAACGCCACCCGCCGCCCCGAGCTCCGGCGCGGCGCGGCCCCCCAGGCGGTCTCGATCTCCTCGGAGGCTGAGAAGTCCACGCCTCGCACCTGGTTGAGCTCCAGAAGCAGAGCGTCCCGCAGCCCCGGCGGCACGGACGGATCGAGCGTCCGCGGGAGGACGGCGAGGACGCGCTTCCGGAACGCCTCGTCCGACACGAACCGCTCAGGGTCCACGAGTTGGAGGGCGACGAGCGCCTGGACGTCCGCCAGGCTCCAGGTGCCGCGAGCGGCCAGGGCCCGCCCGCGCTCCCGGGCCCCGGTCACGACGGATTGGAGGGGGTCCGGAGGAGCGGCGGCCCCCGGGAGCAGGACCGCGAGCCCGAGGAGGACGGCGAGCGTCCGGAGGCGCCGGATTACTGACCTCCCCCCTTGATCTGCGCCAGGTTCGCGGCGGCGTTCTGATCCTGCGGGTTCAACTGGAGGACCCGCTCGAGGAGCTGCCGGGCCTCGTCCTTGCGGTTGCGCTGGATGAGCAGCACGGCCAGGTCGCTCATCGCCGCCGTGTGCTGCGGGGCAACCTCGAGGACGCGCCGGAAGTCGTCCTCGGCGGCGTTGAAGTTGCGGATGGCGAGGTACGCGGCGCCCCGCTGATACATGAGGTTCGGGTTCCCCGGCTCGAGCGAGAGCGCGGCGTCGGCGGACCGGAGCGCCTCCTGGTTGCGCTGGAGAGCGAGGAGCAGCCGCACCTCGAGAGCCCGGGCCCGCTGGTCGTTGGGCGAAGCCGCGATCTCCCGGCGCGTCAGCTCGAGCGCCTTCTCGGACTGGCCCGCGACGGTCAGGCGGGCCGCCTCCTGGAGGGTGGCGCTCGCCGGGGGCAGAGGCGCCGCGGGCGCGGAGGCCACCGGAGCCGGAGCGGAGGGAGCCGGGGCGGAGGAGGCCGGAGCGGCGGCCGGGCGGGCGGGCCTCGCGGCCGCGGCCTTGGCGATCTCTTCGGCCTTGGCGTTCGCCTGCCGGGCCTCGTCCTTGCGGCCCGCGGCGTCGAGCGCCTGGGCGTAGCCCTTCCAGGCGTCGCGGCTGCCGGGGAAGAGGCGGGTCGCCTTTTCGAGCACCGGCACCGCCTCGGCGGCGCGCCCGCCCGCCACGAGCAGACTCCCGTACTCGACCGCGATGCCCACGGCGGGGCGCGGGTCGCCCACCGTGGCCGGATCGTCCGGAAGCTTGTCGGCGAGCGGCTTCAGGGTGGCCAGGGCGGCCGAGGCATTGCCCGCCTTGTGCTGCGCCCTTCCCAGGAGGAGCACGAGGGACGGCACGCCGCCGGTCTTCCCGTCGAGGAGCTTCACGGCCTCGGCCGGCTGGCCGGCGAGGACGTAGGCCTCGGCCGCGGCCCGGCGCACCTCGAGGTCCACGGCCGCGGGATGGTTCGCGAGGACCGGCTTCAAGAGCGCGAGCGCCCCCGGGCCGTCCCCCTTCTGGACTCGGACCCGCCCGCGGAGGAGCTGCAGGGCCGGATCGTTCTCGGGCATGCCGTTCAACATCTGCTCGGCCTCGTCCGGACGCTCGAGCTGGATCGCGAGCGTCGCCGCGAGGATCCGCGCGTCGGCGTCGGTGGCGTTCTTGAGCACCCAGGGACGCAGCAGCGAGTAGGCCTCGACCGCCCGGCCCAGGCGGGCCATGAGGATGCCCAGATCCCGGGCCGCGGGCGAGCCGGGCTCCTTTTCGAGGGAGCGCACGAGGTACTCGTTCCCCTCCTTCGTCTGCCCCACGAGGAGCGCCGCGCGGCCGGCCTGGTAGAGGACGGCGGGATCGGCCTCCGGCGCGTCGGCCAGGGGCTTCAGCACGTCGAAGGCGTCCTGCGGCCGGTTCACCTGGAGGTAGAGCGTGCCCAGGAGCGCGAGGAGGCGGGGGTTCGCCGAGGGTTCCCGGCGGATGGGCTCGAGCTTCTGGACGGCTCCGGCCAGATCGCCGGACTGCATCAGCTTGAGCGCCTCGTCCGCGGATTTTTCCGACTCCGAGAGGGACGAAGGCGGCGGGGCCTGCGGAGTCTGCGCCGCGAGCGCCGGGACGAGCAGGAGGAGGAGCAGCGGGGCGACGAATCTCTTCATGAAGAGGACTCCAGGGCCCGAAGGCGCGAAAGTGGGTCTATCCATCGGAACCGATTTGCCATGGGAACAGATTCCGGGGCGGGCTCATCCCGCGAGCGCCCGGAGCTCCTTGCTGCCAGGGTGGACGGAGAGGGCGTGCCGCAGGAGGGCGGCTGCGCCCTGGGGATCGCCGAGGATGCGCAGCGTCCGCACCGCCTCGGCGTAGGCCGCGGGCGAGCCGTTGCCGTCGACCATCTGGCGCAGCACCGAGATCGCCTCCTCGGGCCTCCCCTCCGAGGCGTAGAGCACGGAGAGGCCGGAATAGGCCCGGGTGTCCGCCGGGAAGGCGCGGATCTCCTCGCGGAACTCCTTCTCGGCCTCGGCCGCGCGGCCCAGGCGGGCGAGAACGTCGCCGCGCACGAAGTGGAAGCCCGCGAAGGACTGGCCGGCCGCCCCGGTCCGGGCGATCTCGGCCGCGGCGTCGTCCGAGACGCGGAGCGCCTCCTCGAGACGCCCCTGCTTGGCCAGGACCTGAGCCAGGGTGATCATGGGCGCGATCCGCGAGCCCGGCGAGGCGATCGCCGCACGCGCCGCCTTCTCCGCCTCTTCGGGCTTGCCCTCGGTCAAGGCGATCTGCGCGAGCAGGCTGTTCGCCATGGCCGGGCTCACCTTCAAGCCCAGCTCGGCGTGCTCCCGCGCCTCGGGCAGGCGCCCCATCTGCAGGAGGAGCGAGCCGGTGGCGACCGCCACGTGCGAGACGCCGCCGGAGGTCTCGAGCGCCTTCTCGTAGGCCGCCAGGGCCTCCTCCATCCGCCCGAGCTTCTGGAGCGACTGGGCGAGGGCCTCCCAGGCGTCCACCATGCTCGGGTTGCTCGCGAGCAGGCGCTCGAAGGCGGGCACGGCCTGGGCGTGCTCCCCGCGGCCGAAGTGCCCCATGGCGAGGTCGAAGTCCTCGAGGGTCGCGATGCGGCTCTTGGGATCGGGCAGGGCCTCGCCCGGCTTCGTCTTCGCCGTGCCGCCGAGATAGCCCAGGGAGGCGAGCTTCTGCGCCGTCTCCTCGTCGACCGCCGAGGGGGGCGCGAGCTCCCGCTCGAAGCCCTGGAGGGCCTGCCGGAGCGTGGCGTAGGCCCGGCGCTCTCCGGCCAGCACGTTCTTCGTCTCGCGCGGGTCCGCCGCCAGGTCGTAGAGCTCGGGGTCCGGACCCTCGATGTAATGGAACCGGTCGCGGACGAGGGAGGTCAGCTCGCTCCACCCGAAGTGGAGGCGCGGGTAGAAGGTCTCGGCGTAGAGGTCCCGCGGCTCCGCTCCCCGAAGCGCCAGGAGCGACCGCCCCGGGAGCGGCCCCGCCCCTTCAGGGCTCGGCGGGAGGTCCACCCCGGCGAGCGCCAGAAGCGTCGGGAACAGGTCGACGATCTGGGCCGGGTCGGCCACCCGGGTGCCGCCCCCGCGGGAGCCGGGGAGCTTCACGAAGAGCGGCACCTGGATCGCCTCGCGGTAGAGGAAGATGCCGTGCTCCTTCTCCCCGTGGTCGCCCAACCCCTCGCCGTGGTCCGAGAGCACCACGATCACCGCCCGGTCGTAGAGGTCCCGCTCCTTGAGCTCGGCCACGACCCGGCCCACGACCGCGTCGGCCGCCGCGATCTCGCCGTCGTAGGGCTTCCCCGCGTAGCGCGAGGCGAAGGGCTCGGGCGGCGCGTAGGGGGTGTGGGGCTCGTAGAGGTGGAGGAAGAGGAAGAACGGCTCCTCCGCCACGGTCCTCATCCAGGCGAGCGCCAGCTCGGCGGTCTCCGTGCCCGGCCGCTGGGAGAGGCCCAGCGAATCGGTGAAGCGGAGGTGGACGCCCGCGTCATAGTGGTCGAAGCCGTGGCCCATCCCGGTGTCCGCCCGGAGGACGTGGGCAGAGACCGCCCCGCCGGTCGCGTAGCCGGCCTTCTTCAAAGCGGCCGTGAGGCTGGGCCACTTCTCCCCGTCGTAGAGGTAGCCGACGTTGTCGCGCACCCCGTGCTCGGTGGGGAGCCGGCCGGTGAGCAGGGAGACGTGCGAGGGGAGGGTGAGCGGCGTGTGGCTGTAGGCGCGCTCGTAGACGATCGCATCCTTTTCGAGAGCCGAGAGCGCCGGCGTCTCGACCCCTTCATACCCGTAGGACGGCAGGTGGTCCGAGCGGAGCGTGTCGATCGAGATCAGGACGATCGGCGCCCCCTTGTACGGACCGGCGGAGGCGAGGTCGCCGCCGCGGTCCCCGCCGCAGGCGGCTGTCGCCAGGAGGGTGAGGCCGACGACGGCCGCTTGGAACGTCGAGGATCGCTTCATGCTCAGCTCCCGAGCTGCGAAAGGATCTGGCGCGCCTTCAGGATGTCGGTTTCGAAACGCGCGCGGGGTGCGGTCGCGACGAACCGGCCGAGGGACTGCCGCGCCTGGTCGGGCCGGCCCGCCTGGGCGGCCACGAGACCGATGTTGAACAGGGCGTCGTA
>DATHUD010000493.1:0-2718 GCA_035462575.1 Thermoanaerobaculia bacterium
GCCCCTGATCTACGGCGCCTCGGGCGAGCCGCTGCTCTTCGAGGGGGGCCAGGGCGAGGGGAGGCTCCTCGTGTTCGCGTTCGGCCTCGACCGCGCGGACACGGACTGGCCGATCCATCCGACCTTCCTGCCGTTCCTGGACCTCTCCCTCCAGCACGCCCGCGCCGCGGCGCCGGTCGAGACCTCGGCCGTGCCCGGCGGGCTCTGGGCGTGGCGCCTGCCGCAGGACGCCTCCGCGCGGTCCGTCGTCCTCTACCGGAAAGACCGGGAGGTGGCCCGGGCCGTGGTGGACGGCTCCCGCCGCGCGTCGCTGCGCATGCCCGACGCCCCGGGCATCTACACGGTGGCGTACGACGAGAGCCGGGAGGTCCGGGGATTGGTGGCGGTCAACCCTTCGCCCAAGGAGTCGCGCCTGACCTACGTGAAAGAGCCCCCCGTGCTCGCGGTCTGGCGGAGCGCTCCCAACCTTGAGGCGCCGAAGGCCGAAGCCCCCGCGCCGGAGCTTTCGGCGCGGGCCGGGGCGCTCGACCAGCGCCTCTGGTGGTGGCTGCTCCTCGGGGGCAGCGCCTTCCTGCTTCTCGAGACCGTCTCCCTCTTCCTGCGCCGGGAGGTGCCGTGATGCTCAGTCTCCACGCCGTCGTCGAGGGCGTCCTGTCCCAGGCGTCCTGGGGGTTCCGGAAGCTCAAGTTCTGGAAGAGCCTGGGGATCCTCGCGATCGCCGTCTGCGCGGGCGTCCTCCTCCTGGGCGCCCTGATGTGGCGTGGATGGCTCACGAGCTTCGGGATCGCCGCCATCGGCTACCTGGGGCTGCTGGCGATCGGGGGAGTGGGATTCCTCGTCATCGCGGCCGTGACGCTCGCGAAGAACCGGCCTCGGCCCGAGCTTGCCGGGACCGTGGAGCGGGTCCACCCGTCCCTGCTCGACCGGCTGAACGCCCTGGTCGACCTGGAGCCCCGGCGCAACGATCCCCGGGTGGCGCCGTACTTCACGCGTATCGAAAAGCAGGCCCATTCCGAGATCCTGACCTCCGACTCCGTTCCTCTGTACCCGCGCCGGAACGTCCAGCTCCTCTGGCTCCTTTTCGCCGTCCTCCTGTGGGGGACCGTGAGCTTCTACCAGCGGTTCGATCCCTGGAGGTCGCTGGACGCGTTCCAGCGGCCGCAGGTTGCGGAGGTCCCGGAGAATGCGGAGGAGGGGCCGCTTCCGGAGATTCCCCAGGACTCGGCCGTGGAGCTGGCCGAAGCGCCCTGGGGTGAGGTGCGGATCACCGAGCCCGGCCGGGACCTCACGGTCACCAAGGTGGACGTCGTCCCCCTCGTGATCGAAGCCGCGTCGAACCAGCCTTTGAAAGGCGCCGCGTGGTTCACCGCCGTGGGCGGGGAAGATCCCGCGGAGCATGGCCTGCCCGCGCCGTCCGAAAAGCACTACGCCGTCTACAAGCCCACGTTCTACGTGGACGAGATGCGCCTGTCGGACTGGGACGTGGTCGCCTACCACGCCTCGGCCTCGACGCGCGGCGGCCCCTCCTACGCCTCCGAGGTCTACTTCCTGGAAGTGCGGCCGTTCAAGGAGGACATCCTGAAGCTCCCCGGAGGCGTTGGGGGCAAGGCGTTCAAGGCCCTGAACGAGCTGACCGGGCTGATCGACCGCCAGAAGCACGTGATCCGCGAGACCCACCGCTTCCTCGGGCGCTCCTATGACAAAGCGGAGATGGAGCGCCAGGACCAGGAGAAGCTCGCCCAGGCCGAAGAGGAGCTGGAAGAGGCGACCCGCCACGCCTACGCCCTCATCGCCTCGGAGATGGAGCACGCGAGCGTGGGGGACATCCTGGACAACCTCGCCCAGGCCGAGACCGAGCTGGGCCACGCCACCGACGCCCTGCGCCAGGACCCGCCCGCGGCCCGCTCCCCCGAGCAGCAGGCGCTCGCCCACCTCGTGACCACGCGCAAGAGCCTCCAGAAGGCGATCTCGGACAACCCGAGCGCCTTCGGGGACGGCAGCGGCGGCGAGCCCCTTCCGCCCGTGGCCGACCTTCCCGGCAAGCTCAAGCAGATCTCCGAGTTCCGGGACGAGGAGAAGGCCGCCCGCGAGCTGCTGGAGAAGCTCTCCGCCGAGCAGCGCTCCCTCGCGAAGCGTGTGAAGCCGGGCACCGCCGATCCCGGTCTCGCCGCCCGGCAGAAAGAGCTGCGGAGTCAGTTGAACGAATTCCGGGCCGCCCACCCGCGCCCGTTCGAAGGGGCGAAGAAGGAGTCCCGGGAGGCGGACTCCGCGATGAACAAGGCGCGGGAGTCCCTGGAAAAGGGGGCGAAAACCGCGCCCGAGGATCTCCGGCACGCCGCCGACGCCCTGGACCGGCTCGCCGGCAAGCTCGGCCGCCAGTCCCAGAACGAGGACCTCGCCCGCGCCTACCAGTTGAAGGAGATGCTCGACCGCCAGGCCGGGCAGCTCGACAAGATGCAGAAGAGCCCCGGCTCGTTCTCGGGCGAGCAGGCGGGGCAGACGGCCGACGGCGCCAAGGGGGCCGCCAGGGAGCTGGGCGAGATCGCCAACGAGCCGGGGGCGGACGACCTCTTCGGCCCGCCCTTGAAAGAAGCGCTCTCGCCGGAGAAGCAGAAGGATCTGGCCTCAAAGATGGACGCCTTGAAGCAGGCCGGGACTCCGGAGGAGCGCCGGCAGGCCGCGGCCGCGGGCGAGGAGGCGCTGGACGAGGTGACCGAA
>DATHUD010000494.1:0-11179 GCA_035462575.1 Thermoanaerobaculia bacterium
GATCGGGGCTCTGCTCCGCGTGCGCGGCAGACGCTTTGCTCCTCAGGGGGAAGATGCGTTGTGCGCTGCTCTCGGTGCCACGGGTGAAGAGGAGGAGGGGCCGGCGCAAACGGCTGAGGCTGCGGCCCGGATTCTCCGGACCCACCGGTTCTTTTCGGAGCGCCTGGGGCAGGCCCTGGTGGCTGCCGCCGGGCGCGGGTCCGGCGGGCCGGAGGTCTATCGTGCCCTGGACGACTTGGCTTCCTCAAGCCACCGTTTGCGGTTCGAAGAACGGAAGCCGTTACGCGAGCTTCCACCCGAGATCGAGGAGCGGCTTTCCGAGGGTCTCCTGGCTCCGTTGGCCGGGCTGCGCGTCTCGCGGTGGACGGATCGGGAGCGCGAAGGGCCGCAGCCGGTCTCCCTGGCCGCGGCCGATCTGCCGTTGCGCCGGTTGCTCCTGGCCGAGCCGGATCTGGCCGGCTTCGTGTCCGGGGACCTGAGCTGGCTGAGACTGATCGTCGCGCTCTTCGGGGGACTGGGCAACTTCCGGGTGCCGGAGCTGCAGTGCGAGGTGGTGCGGAGGACCCGTGAGCTTGAAGCGGGGGGGCCGGATCCCGAGACCTATCGGCCTCTTGCCGTTCGCCTCGACACCGACTTCAAGCCTCGCTTGTCCCTCCTGTCCAAGGTCGTGCCTCGCTTCGCCGTGGAGCACGTTTTCTTCCCGTCACTCCTCGCCGAACCGGTCCTGGAAGGGCTCCGCCGGAGGGCGCCGGCGCAGGATCTCGTGGAGCGGCTGCGTGCGATCTGGCGCGGAACCCCGGCGTCGGCGCGGGCCACCGGGGCAGCGAGCGTCCTGGCGGACCTTTGGGAGAGCTACCTCGGTCCTTCGGACAGCCCGGAGCCATCGGCTCTACCGTCCGGCGGTGAGGAGACGGCTGGGCCCGCAGCGCTGCGCGCCGAAGCCCTCATCGCTCTCGCGGCTCTGGGGGTGGAGGTTGAGACCGAGCTGGCAAGGGCAGCGGCCGACCCGCAGCAACGCCCTGTTCTCAAGGCTCTGCGGAGCCGTCTCGACGATCTCGCCACGTCCCTGGAAGACCCGGTGGCCCGCATCGGTGAAGGCCTGCTTCTCGATCTGCTGGTCCCCGCCGGAACCGTGGACGGAAAACTTTGGCAGGAGGTCGCCGCCCGGGCGTTTGAGCTCGTGGCGACCTCCGGTGTCACGGTCAACCCTATTTCCCTCTTGAAGAAGATGACCCTGCCGGACGAGGCCCGGGCACAGGTTCTGTCCGAAACCTGGTCGGTCCTTTTCTCCGGGTCGATCTCCGACTGGAAGTACAGCCTCGCGGTGAGCCTCGATACCCTGGGGCATACCTTGTCGCAGTCTTTCGTGGACGCCATGGTGCGGGCGCGGCAGGCGAGCAACCGGCTCTGGCCTCATCATCTGGGCTGGCTCGACGAAGATCTCGATCCGGTGCCGTCCACTCTGCGCGATGCTGTCCTCGATGCGTTGGAAGCGATCGACCAGATACCTCCGGGGGCTCCTTATGTCCAAAGCTGGGCGTTGGGCCGGCTGGCTCCGCATCTCCTGGAAGAGCACCCGGAGCTGTTGCCGGAGGTTCTGTTGGTCGTCCTCACCCTGTTGCAGGATGATCCTGTCTGCCTGGACGACGCTCTGGAGGATCTGGCGCCGGAGCTCAAGACGGTTCCTCCGGCTGAACGAGTGGCGGATCTCCTGGATCGGACTCGCGCTCTCAAGTCTCCCTATTTGCGATTTCGCGCCTTGCTGCGGTTCCTCTGGGTGGCCCCTGAACGCTTGCTGGAGCTGCTTCCCGAAATCCTGGCGGTCGCCCGGCAGGAGATGCCGTCTGCCCGTGAGGAGATCCATGTTCTCGAGCGGTTGCTTCTGCTGGCCCCGCCGGGCGCTGAGCAGCCTCTGATCGAGCGGATCTTGACCCGGGCGACCGCTCTGGAGGATTTTGAAGAGCGCTCCCTGATTCTGGCGCGCTCGGCTCTGCGCTACCTGTTCGGCGAGGGTCGCCAGCGCCTTCTGCGCAAGGCCCTTCACTCGGTGGCGGAGATCCCGAATCCTGAGAGGCGCGGCGAGACGTTGCGCCGCCTCGCCAGGGCCGTGGACAGCGAGGCCGAAGCCGGCCGCGAGTGGCGCCGCCAAGTGGAGGGCCTTCCGGTCCTCGCGAAAGCCCGCGCTCTCGGGCTGGCCGCCCCAGCCCTGGCAGCCTTCGAGCCTTCCGTGCGTCTCGACTCGGAAGAGCGGATTGCGGCATGGGGTGCTCTGAGCCTGCTCGCCCGCGTGCGCGACCTGCGCCGACTCCTGGACTTGGCGGGGGAAGAGCTGGGCAGCCTGTGGGGACGGGTTGCGGAAGGAGACGAAGAGGCGTTCCGGGAACTGACGGAGCGCGGAGCCACCGCGGCGATAGCCTGGGACCCGGCGGCGGTCGGGAGCCTTCAGAGTCTCCTGGAGCAGGGGCGGGAAGAGCAGGTGGCCGAGATTCTGATCCTGCTCGAGCCTCCCCCTCGATCGCTCTTGCCGGTCCTCCGGCGCTGGCGGAGCCTCCCCCGGTTGACCTGGATCGTCGACCTGCTTGGAACCGAGACCGACGGGCTGACCTCGGAGACGCTGTCGAGCCTGGTCCAACTTCTCCAGGACCACGATGACCGCCTGCGGATGCGGGCGTCACTGGCTCTGTATCAGCCGGCGAGGGGTGAGCTCCGCCGGGCTTCCCGCCTCGGTCAGGCCACGGTCGAAGCCCTGATGCGCTATCGCCTGGAGCTCATGCCGACGTTGCCGCGCATCTCCCTGGTTTTCGCCTGGGCCTTGGAGAAAGTACTCTTCGACAGCCCTGAGATGCTCCGGTCCTGGGCGCGCATTGCGGAGGAGGGGGCGTCCTTCGAGAGGGACTGCGATCCGGTCATCGCTCGCTCTCTGCTCGGCTATCTTTGGCTTGCCAACGAGTCGGCCTGGGAGGCTCTCCTGGAGCAGTTGGAGAACCGAGGCCCCATTGTGCAACGGGAATTGCTCCTGACGGTTGTAAAGTCGACCATCCAGCGGTGGTCTCTTCCCGGACAAGGTCTCTCGGATCAGCAGGATCTGGTTCTGCGCGATCTCTTGCGACGCGTCGCGGCCGGCAGCCTTGACGAAGAGGTGCGCGTGCGAGCAGTCGAGGCTCTGGGTTGGGTCGGTCGGGATGCGAAGGAAGTCGCCGCGCTGCGCGGGTGGGCTGACGGAGACGCTGCCATGGCGGCTGCGGCCCTCGTCGCTCTGGGGAGGATCGGCGTCCAAGATGCAACTCGAAAAGAAGTGCTCCGGCAGCACCTCATCGATCCGCGGCCGGACGTCGCCGTGGCTGCCGCTGAGGGTCTCCTGCGCGCTGGAGTAACGGCGAAGGAGCTCCTGGCATGGACCGGCGACGAGCGACTCGTCCTGGAGGGCCTGATTTACGCCTGCTCCTACCATTTCATTGGTCCTGACTTCCGCCGGGCTGTTCAGAACGCTGCCACCTTCCTCGTGGAATCGGCCGATCGCCGGACCGTGAGAGGCGGCGAGGATCTTTTCGCTGCCGTGGTGCGCCGGCTGGACGCCGTTCTGGCCGGAGAGGAGTCCTGGATAAGGGATGCCGAGGAGGTCTACCGTCTCCTGCCCGTCGTCGCGGCGGCTGCGGAGAGGATGCCGGCCACCTTCTCCGCTCTTGGCGGACAGCTCGGGCGTAGCTTCGTCCAACGCCTGCAGAACGCCGCTCTGCTCGTGAGCTCCTTTCCATGCCGAGAGGCGGCCATCGTCCTGCTGAGCCTTCTGCGCGACCTCGATGCCTCGATCCTTCCCGCCCTGCGGGCCACTCTGTACGACGTCCCCTACGTCCGAAGCGCGGCCTTGCGGTCTGTCGAGCGCCTGCGCGACATCCGGCTCGAAGCCTTGGACGAGTTGCTCGCCCGGCTCGTGGAGGACCCCAGCCCTCTGGGCCGCTATGCGGTGAGCCGCGTATTGACCACCATGGCCCGCAACCCCCGGCTCGAGCCGGCCGTGCGCCGGCCGGTGCGCAACAAGGTCCAGAAGGCCCTGGCTCAGGCTCTTCGGGATCCACGGTCGCAGCGCCACGTTTATCTGCTGGAGCAATCGGACTCCCTTGCTTTCCGGATTCGCCATCTCGGCCGTCTTGACCACCTTTTCCACCAGGCGCTGCTGGAGCTGAGTGTTCTCGATGTCCAGGGGCGCTCTCAGCGTCCCCGGCAGGAGAATGGCGGAGAGAGCCTGGTCTGGCTCAATGCACCCGTGACGGGAAAGGAATCCGGCCGGATGGAGATCGTGCTGGATGAGAGGGGGACAAAGGGGGCCCTTATCGAACATCAGCTTTCCTGGTACAGGAACCAGGGAGACACCCCACCTTCCAATCTCCTGGAGAGCATGACCCAACTCCAGGAGATCGCCGAGAGCAGTCGCCTGGCGTTCGGCGATCTCGTGAGACTTGCTATAGAGAGAGCTCGCCGCCAATCCGTCAGTGCAGCCGCAAAGGAGGATTTGTGAAACGGTTCACAATTCCATGTGATTTTGGTAACCAGAAGGCTCCCTTTCACATCTATATTGGAGACTTGCCGGCCGAAGGCAAGCACCCTCTGCAGTATCAGGCTCTGTGGCTGGCCCGAGAGCGCGGAGGCAAAGTACCCTCCGAAGTCATGGAAAGCTTCCAAAAGCTTCTCAACATCGCTCGCGAAAACAACGTTGCTTTCGAGGATCTCTGCGTCTATGCTCTCGGAGCAGCTGAGGCCGAGAAAGAGAAAGGCTCCTCCCCAGAGCCCTCCTCCGAAAAGTGAGAAATCCGAGGGGGCTCGCCATCTCTCTGAGCGTCCCATCCCCTAGAGCGTTTCCGGGTCTTTGCTGACGACGCCATGGAGCGGTGGGCCTGCGAGAGGAAGCCATCCGCGACCATCCGGTCGAAGAAGGCCAGGAGGTGGTCGTAGTAGCCGGCGACGTTCAGCATTCCGAGCGGCTTGGGGTGGATTCCGAGTTGCCCCCAGGTCCAGACTTCGAACCACTCTTCCATGGTGCCGATGCCGCCGGGCAGCGCAAATGAAGCCGTCCGCGAGCTCGGACATCAGGGCCTTTCTCTCGTGCATCGATCTCACCACCCGGAGCTCGGTGAGCCCGGCGTGGGCGACCTCCCGGGCTTCCAGAGCTTCCGGGATGACGCCGATCACCTTCCCGCCGGCCGCGAGCGCCGCGTCGGCGAGCACGCCCATCAGGCCGACGTGGCCTCCGCCGTAGATCAGGGTGATGCCGCGCCCGGCGAGCAGGGTTCCCATGCGGGCGGCGGCCCGGGCGTAGTCCGGGGACGCGCCGGAGTTCGAGCCGCAGAAGACGCAGAGACTTTCCATGAGGCGGGGAGTTTAGTACGTTGCCAGCCTGGAAAGGATTGTTTCTTGTAGGGGCGGCCCTATGTGGCCGCCCTGCTTGCTTCGGACCTTTCCCCCACCCAGGGCGGCCACATAGGGCCGCCCCTACAGAGCAGGTTTCTCTTGGGACAGCAGGCCGGCCAGGGCCCGGGTGACGGCGCGGTCCGAGACCCGGTCGAAGGCGGCGAACATGGGGCCGGTGTTGATCTCCAGGAAGAGGAGGCGGCCGGTTTCCGGACAGGTCTTGAAGTCGGCGGCGGCGAAGTCGAGGCCCATCCGTTCCATGAGCCGGCCGAGCCCTTCGGCGAGCCCCTCGGGGACCTCCGGGAGGAGCGCCACCCGAGCGCTCTGGTGCACGCGGTAGTCGAGATCTTCCGAGGCCATGGAGAAGGGGAGGAAGGCACCGCCGATGCCGTAGACCCGGATTTCGGGCTGAACGAGCTCGGGCTGGACGAGGGCGGGGGCCGCGGCGATGCCGTCCCCGCGGGTCTCGGTCCTCGCGAGCACGTCTGTAAGCCGCTCGCAGTAGCCTCCGCCGTTCACGGGCTTCACGATCTGCGGCCGGCCGGTGTCGAGCCCGCCGATGTGATTGGTCACCCGGGTCTCGGGGATGGCGAGGCCGCTTTCCCGGGCGAGCCACAGGGCGTGCGGCTTGTTGGTCGACTGGTGGAGGGCGGCGCGGTTGGGGACGCGGACGTCCGCGTGGGATGCCACCCAGCCCATGACCGCCGTGTACCAGGCGAAGGCGCGGAAGGACGATTCCGGGCGGCGGTCCGCCAGGTGCGTGAACACGTCGTGGCGGAGGAACGCCGCCCGGGGGCGGATCTCCTCGCCGTTGATCACGAGACGGTCGGCGGCGAGGTCCCAGGTCACGGAGGGGTGAAGCTCCGCGCCCGTCTTCAGGAAGAACACGGGCTCCCCCCGCTCCGTGAGGGTCGCGGCGAGCGCCTGGAGGTTCGGATCGAGATCGCCGCCCGCGACCAGGATCATGATCCTAGAACCCGCCGAACGGGTTGCCCCCGCCGCCCCAGCCGCCGCCTCCCTGCTCTTCGCCGACCGCGAGGGTCGTGAAGACCGTTCCGCCGCCGCCGGTCTCCTCGCCGGTGGCCATGGTGGTGGGGCCGCCGCCGCCCTCTTCTCCCGTGGCCATGGTCGTCGCTCCTGCCACGGCCTGGGGGCCCGCCGGCTGCTCTTCGCCCACGGCGAGCGTGGTGAAAATCGGCCCTCCCTCTTCGCCGACCGCGAGCGTCGTGACCGGCGGCTGCGGCGGCTGCTCCTCGCCGACGGCCAGGGTGGTGAAAGGCGGACGGACCGGCACCGCGCCCTGCGCCGCCTGCCCTTCCTTGGCCGGCTCCTCCTCGCCGACGGCTAAGGTGGTGACGACCAGATCCTCCTCTCCCACCGCGAGCGTCGTCACCGGCGGCTGCTCTTCGCCGAGGCCGAGCGTCGTGACCGGCGGGTCCTCTTCGCCGACCGCGAGGGTGGTCACCTTCTCGTCCTGGGTTTGATCCTTCTCGTCGCTCATGCTTCACCTCCAGTGCTCTGTGGTTGGTGGACAGCATTCACAAGAATGCAGTTTACTGAGGGAGGGGATGGAGGGACAAGCGGGGGGAAAGGTCACAGCGATTCGGAGCGGCGTCAGCCTGCGACCTCACCCCAACCCCTCTCCTAAAGGAGAGGGGCTAGAGTTTGTTGAATTTATTTGTCTCTCCCTCTCCTTTAGGAGAGGGAGCCGGAGGGTGAGGTCGCAGGGCAAGGCTGCCCCATTTCACCCCACCGGAGCCGTAACCGTGCCGCCGGAGGTGGCGTCCACCTTCCTGCGGTTGTCGTCCGAGTTGCGGTCGACGAGCTTGTTGTAGGGATCGATGCCGGCCCGCACCGGGGGCTGGTCCACGACGAGGCGGATCTTCGTCGTGGGCTGGTTGATCCGGTGCTTGGTGAGGTAGAGCACCGTCTCCTCGGGCTTGCCTTTCGCCCTCGGTTTTTCGCCGAAGACGCCGACGTCGATCCAGTCGTTGATCGCGACCGGGGTTTCGATTCCCTGGCCGTCGGCGCGCATCTTCTTCGCCTCGACGGTCAACTGGACGTCGTATTTGCCGTCGGGCCGCTTCGTGGAGGTGGCCACCGTCACCCGGTTCTCGAACAGGGTGATGGTGCGGAACATGTCGTCGAGCAGATAGCGGCGGTCGGGCGGCGTGACGGCTTCGAAGTGCCGCATGAGGTCGCGCGAGGTGGTGTAGGGCGGCTGCTGGAAGCCCACCTCCCGGATATAGCTCGCGAGCGCCCGGTTGACGTTCTCCTCGCCGATGGAGTCCCGGAGCGCGTAGAGGACGAGGCTCCCCTTGCGGTAGTGGATGTACGGCTGGTTCTCGACGAGCATCAGCGGCATCTCCTCGACGAGCTCGCCGCCGCGGTTCCTCAGGTAGCTGTCCAGCTCGTATTTCAAAAACCGGCGCATCTTGTCCTTGCCGTACTCCTTCTCCATGACCATCAGGGCCGAGTACTGGGCGAGGGTCTCGGACATGAGGGTCGATCCCTGGACGTCCGCGCCGATCACCTGGTGGGCCCACCACTGGTGCGCGACCTCGTGGGCGGTCACGTAGAAGGGGTAGTCGATCGCGTCCTCGTCCTCCAGGTTGGCGATGAAGCCGATGGCTTCGGAGTAGGGAATGGTGTTGGGAAAGGCCTGGGCGAATTCCGCGTAGCGGGGGAACTCCAGGATGCGCACCTGCCGGTGCTGGTACGGGCTGAAGTTGGCCGTGAAGTAGTCGAGGGACTTTTTGACCGAATCGATCATCCGGTCCACGTTGTAGCTGTGGGGCTCGTGGTAGTAGACCTCGATCGCCACGTCCTTCCACCGGTCCTTCTTCACCGTGTAGTCGGCCGAAAGGTACGAGTAGAAGTGGAGGATGGGAGCGTCCATCTTGTAGTGGAAGTGGCGCCGGCCGTTCGCCTTCCACTCCTTCTGCAGGTAGCCGGGGGCGATCGCGATCTGATCCGGATCGGTGCTCACCGTGGTCTCGAAGTCGAGCCAGTCCGCGTCGTTGGCGATGTAGGTGTTCCTGCGGGCGGATTGATCGTCGATCTTCGCCATGCGGATGACCGGGGGCAGGCCGTGCTTCCTCCGGTCGTTTCTGTCGACGAGCTCGCGGCCCGGGTTGTAGCCGAAGTTGGGGAAGTAGTCCCGGTTGTTGAAGAAGGTCCCGTTATGGACGAGCGACGTGTCCTCGCCCTCGTTCCGGAAGCCGCGGCGCGCGACCTCGACCTCGAACTCGAACGGCATGACCTCGCCCGGGGCGAGAGGCTTCTTCAGCTTGTAGATGGTATGGCCCTGGATCTCGTCGCGCAGGACCACGTCGTGGTCGCGGAAGCGGAGCGCCTTGACCGTCACCTCGGGGTCGAGGCCGACGTGGAGCGTGTCGATCGGCCGGCCGGTCTTGTTCTGGAGCTGATAGACGCCGCGGGCCGTCATCCGCCGCTCGCGCGGGAAGATGTCGACGTCGGTCTTGACGGCGGTGATGCGCGGCATGGCGATATCCTTGTACTTCCGGTACTTCTTCTCGTATTCGGCCTGGAGGCTCTCCCGCTCGTCACCCGGCATGTAGCGGTTGAGGACGTTGGTGTTCCAGAAAATGAACGAGCCGGTCGCGGCGAAGGCGACGAGCCCCGCCACCAGAGCCCACCGCACGGGCCCCTGGAACCGCTCCCGCGCCTGTCGCAGGCGGGCTTTGCCGGAAGCTTCCGTTCCCCGCACCCGCACCAGGAGCGAGATCGCGAAGAGGACGACCGCGCAGAAGGTCCAGTAGAGAGCGAACCAGAAGAAGCCGGTGAAGAAGTGCCCGTAGCCGTTCATGTCCGAGTAGGGCATGTTCGGGGTCGACGCGTAGTCGTAGAGGTTGTGGTCGAAATCCAGGCTCCCCATGACCATGTCGCTGATCAGGAAGAGGATCATCAACAGGTAGCCCACGAACTTGCTGTTGGAGAGCACCTGGAGGAAGACCGTGAGCACGCAGATCAGCAGGAACGGGAGCGCCGAGACGAGGAGCCCCTGAGCGTAGAGGAGCGGCTCGAAATGGGTGTATCCGCGATAGAGCTGGATGCCCATGGCCGTGACGGCGCCCACCAGTTGGAACACGGCGATCACCGCGAAGAGGGCGGTGAGCTTTGCGGCGAGCGGCACCCAGGTGCGGGTGGGCAGGGCGTCGTAGACCTCGTTCATCTTGAGGGAGCGCTCCTTCCACACCAGCTCGCCGCTGTAGAAGATCACGATGATCACCAGGAGGAAGTTGAACGCCCCGTCCAGAAGCTCGAGCATCAGGCGGGTGACCGGGTGGACCGCGGTCCCGTACATGGAGTCGAGAACGCCCGAGCCGATAACCAGGTTGGACATGCCGAAGATGAGGATCACCAGGAAGGGGATGCTCTTGAGCACCCCGACCGTCTCCATCCGGGCCTGCTGAAGGTACTGCTGCCACGAGGTGGCGGCCGAGAAGCGCTGGGCCACGGCCGGGAGCCGGAGCGCCGGCAGCGCCTGGGGAGCGATCTGCTCCGCTTCCGCGGCGAGCTTCGCCTTCTTCTTGCGCGAGCGGGTCGTGCGCGCGGGATTGAACAGGATGTAGCCCACAGCGAAGACGGCGAGGCCCACCGCGATCCAGATCGCCCGGTTGAGCAGCAGGTTGCCCGGTCCGGTGAGCGAGGGCAGGGCCGAGTTGCTCTCGACCACCGTCCAGTAGCGGGTCTCCAGGTCCAGGGCGGAGAAGCCGAACGGGTCCACCAGGCTCGCGAGGAAGTGGTGCTCGAGGTCGCCCATCAGGTTGACCGCGAGACCCCAGCCCACGAAGAAGAAGACGACTCCCATGTAGGTGAACATCATGCTGCGGCTGACGATCGCGAGCACGAAGAACACGGCGCCGATGAAGAGCAGGTTCGGCAGCACGAAGACCAGGAAGCTGTAGACGTAAGGGGCGAGCTGGGTGGGGCCGAGCCGCGCCGGATCCAGCCAGGGCATGAAGCTGCCGAGGAGAAGCCCCAGGGCCGGGCCCACGAAGACGAGAGCCGCGATGGCGAGCGATCCCAGAAAACGGCCGAGCAGATAGTCGCGCTTCTTGATCGGTTTCGAGAAGAACAGCGGGTGCGTGTTGTGGTCGAAGTCCCGGTAGGCGGAGCTGGCGACGAAGGCCGTGACCACGAACATGCCGAGGATCGTCATGACCGTCATGAACTGGATGATCACGATCGGCGCGTTCCGGTGGACGTTGCCGATCGAGCCCCCCAGGACGATCGAGTCGCTGGTCATCGCCCCGAAGGTCATGAGACCCAGGAGCAGGGTGGTGCCGTAGAAGAGCGGGTGCCGCAGGTAATAGCGGATCTCGAAGAGGGAGATGGCGCGGAACATGGCGTTTTCCTCCCTCTACGCCGCGGCCTGGGCCGCGGACGGCGCCGACTTCATGAGGGTGTGGAAGTACACGTCCTCCAGGTCGGCCGAAACCGGCTCGAACCCGTCGCCCGGATGGCCCGGGCTGTGGACGTGGATCACGGTACGGCCCGCGAAGAGGCGGGTCGAGATGACCTCGTAGCGCTCTTTGTACCCCTCGAGCTCTTCCTTGTCGATCGCCTTCCTCCAGATCGCCCCCTGGAGCGCGGCGATGATGTCTTTGGGCACGCCGGTCAGGAGCACCCGGCCGCCCGCGATGATCGCCATGCGGCTGCACAGGTCGCTCACGTCTTCGACGATGTGGGTCGAGAGGATGACCACGACGTTTTCGCCGATCTCCGAAAGGAGGTTCAGGAACCGGTT
>DATHUD010000495.1:0-6820 GCA_035462575.1 Thermoanaerobaculia bacterium
CGTCTTTGAGCCTTCAAGGCCGCCATAGAGATTGCAGCACCGCAGCAGTGGGACCCCCTAGTGCACCGAGTCCAAGCAGGACTCCTCGAGAGTGCGGATGGAAGACTCGGGGACGACGCCAGGCTCCAGTCCGGACAGATAAGGAAGGCCGCCAAGGCGGCCTTGACATTTGGGGCCTTCTCATAGAAGACGTTCCAGTCGGTCTACCCTGACGCTTCGGCGTCCGATACCGGCGGAACGTCTCCTCCTCCATGGGCAGGCCGGCAACGTTGCCCGTTGCCCATCGCGCGGCGTCGGTGGCCTGCACACAGGAGACGTTCCGCCGTCCCCGTGGTATCCGAAACGGTGTCGTCGATCGACTGGAACGTCTCTACGGGACGGGATTGCCGTTCCGGGACGGGGAGCCCTGCCGTAGGTGGGATGGCAGTGTTGGGGTACGTGTGCCCCTGCCGTTGATACACTCGCCTCCGAAGGAGGCGACGGCATGCGAATTTTCCTGACAGGCGCGACGGGGTTCATCGGACACGCGGTGGCGGCGGAGCTGGCGCGAGCGGGACATGAGGTGGTGGGGCTCGTGCGGAGCGCGGAGAAGGGGCGGGCGGTGGAGGCGATCGGGGGCCGGGCCGTGGTGGGGGATATGAAGGAGCCGGCGGGGTGGCGGGAGGCGGCGGCGGGGTGCGAGGCGCTGGTCCATGCGGCGGTCGAATACTCTCCTGACGGCGTCAAGGCGGACCGGTCCGTGGTCGATACCTTCCTTGCGGTCGCCAAGGGCGGCACGGTGCGCCAGATCGTCTACACCTCCGGGATCTGGGTGCTCGGGCAGACGGACGAGGGGCCCGCGTTCGAGGACGCCTCGATCGAGCACCCGGCCGCGATCGTGGCCTGGCGGGTGGGGCACGAGAAGATCGTCCTCGGGGCCGCTTCGGACGCGCTCGCCACGGCCGTGATCCGGCCGGGGCTCGTCTATGGGCACCAGGGCAGCCTCACGGCCTCCTATTTCGAGTCCGCGGAGACGGAGGGGGCGGCGCGCTACATCGGCAACGGCCGCAACCGGGTGCCGTACATCCACCGCGACGACCTCTCCCGGTTCTACTGCGCGGTGATCGAGCGGCGCGGCCGGGGCGTGTTCCATGCCGTGGACGGCGCCGCGGTCCAGCTTGCGGACGCGGCCGAGGCGGCGAGCGAGGCGGCGGGGAAGGGCGGCAAGACGGTGTCGACCCCCTTGGAAGAGGCCCGCGCGAAGATGGGGCCGGTCGTGGACTGCATCGTCCTCGACCAGTTCGTAGAGAGCAGCCGGAATCTGGAGCTCTCGTGGGTGCCGGAGATTCCGAGCTTCCTCGCGGGGGCGGAGCGGGCGTATGGGGAGTGGAAGCGGGCGCGGGGGTAGGACCCGGCCGAGCCGGGCGGCTCCGCCGCCCGGGCCCTCACCCCAACCCTCTCCCAGCCCCCTCCCACCCTTCCGGGAGAGGGAGCCTTTGTACAAACTTTTCGCAAGGGCTCCCTCTCCCGGTTGGGGGGCTGGAGGCTGGGAGAGGGTTGGGGTGAGGGCCCTGAGGCGGGAACGCCCCCTCGATTCTCGCCACGCGTTCCCCCGGCCTCACGCCTTCTTTCCCGTCTCCCCCTTCTCCCGCGCATACACCGCCTCATGATGAGGCTTCCCCGGCCGCAGCCGGTGAATGATCCGGCTCTTGGCCATCCGGATGAGGGCCAGGGAGACCATGCGCGGGTCCACGGGCTCGGGCAGGCTGTCCTGGAACTGCCGGATGATCTCGGCGGTGACCTTGCGGGTGCCGAAGGGCTCGTGGGGTCCGAAGCCGGCGATCACGGCGGCGACCATCTTGTTGACGGAGAGCTTCTTGCCACCGGGGACCGCGACGGTCTTCCGGCGGGGGCTGATGCGGTCGGCCAGCTCCGTGGCCTCGGCGGCACTCGCCCGGAAGGTCTCCAGGCTGCGGGTAATCCTCTCCACCTCGGCCGCATGGATGGAGCGTTGCTCGCTGTGGAGAGCTTCCTGGCCGGCGTGGAAGGACTCTTTCTCCTGGTGGACGGCGAGCTGCGCCTCCAGGCGGGCGACGATGTCGGCGATGGAAAGTCCTGGGCTCATGGTCTCGCTCCTCTCGACTTGCAGCAGATCGGGGATTGCGGAGCTACGCCGCGGGTCAATTTGCAGCAAACTCCCGGAGTGAGTGGCCAGCCCGCTCCAATTGTGCTGCAAATTCGGGCTCCGAGGTGTCCGCCCTTCGGTACGGAAGGCCCGGATCGGACTGATTTGCAGCAAGATCATCGGACAATGCTGCAAATCAGCCTCAACTTGCAGCAAAACTGTCGCTGATTGTAGCAGATCCTGGGTGATTTGCAGCAAAAATGGGAGAGCAGGCACCTCGCTCTCGTTGACTTGCAGCAAAATGACGAATGCGGGGAGGGCGAATACATTGATTTGCTGCAAGTGGACGAAAATTCGCAGCACACTAGGGGTGATTTGCATCAACTTACGATGAGGATGCTGCAAGTCAGCCGAGGGGAGCGGCTCCCCTCTGCCAATTTGCAGCATTCTTTGGGGTAGTCAGAGCTCGCCGACGAAGGCGATCTCCGGCTCCAGGCGGTAGCCGGTCCGCTTCTCGACCACGTCCTGCACGTGGGCGATGAGCGCGTGGACGTCGGCGGCCGTAGCATTGCCGGCGTTGATGAAGATGTTGGCGTGGCGGGGCGTGACCAGGGCGCCGCCGATCCGCGTGCCCTTCAATCCGCACTGGTCGATCAGACGGCCGGCTCCGATCCCCTCGATCTTCTTGAAGATGGAGCCCGCGGAGGGCTCGGTGTCGAGCGGCGGGTGGCGCTCGCGCCGCCAGGAGAGGTTCTCCTCGACGATCCGCCGCAGGGTCTCCGGGTCCCCGGGCGTGAGGTTGAAGGTGGCGGAGAGGACGACGTCGGGACGGTGGTGGAGGATCGAGTCGTCGTAGCCGAACTCGAAGTAGTCGACGCCCACGGTCTTCCTTTCACCGGAGACGGTGAGGATCTCGGCCTCGCGGGTGACCTCGGCGATGAACATGGTCCGCTCGCGGGCCGGGGCGGGGGAGAGGAAGTGGAGGTTCTGCCAGAGGGCGCCGCCCACGGTCGAGGGGATGCCCGGGTAGTGCTCGAGCCCGGAGAGGCCGTGGGCGATCGCGGCCTCGATCAGGTCCGGCCACACCACGGCCCCGCTCTCGGCGCGGACGCGGCTCTCCTCGGGGAAGATCTCGATCCGCCGGGCCAGGTTCCGGATCACGAGGCCGCGGTATCCCCTGTCCCCGATCAGGATGTTGGCGCCGAGCCCCAGGAGGAAGCAGGGGACGCCGTGCTCCCGGGCCGCCATCAGAGAGGCCGCGAGCTCGTCCGCGCTCCGCGCCTCGTAGTAGAGGTCGGCGGGGCCGCCGATCCGGAACGTGGTGTAGGGGGCGAGGATCTCGCCCGTCCGCACCCGGTCCGGACCCAGCGTCTGGCGGAGGGAGTCGTAGCTCACGAAGCGGGCTCGTCGATCATCCGGATGCGGCGAACGTGGCGGCCCCCTTCGAAGGGGGTTTCGAGGAAGATGCGGACGAGCTCCAGGGCGGTCTCGACCGTCATCATGCGCTGCCCGAGCGACATCACGTTGGCGTCGTTATGCTCGCGGGAGAGCCTGGCCGAGTCGGCGTTCCAGCAGAGGGCGCAGCGCACGCCCCGCACGCGGTTGGCCACCATGGCCTCGCCGTTGCCCGAGCCGCCGAGGACGATCCCGCGCTCGGCCTCGCCATTCGCCACGGCCTCGGCCACGGGGCGGATGAAGGCGGGATAGTCGACCGTCATCTCGGATTTGGTACCGAAGTCCTGAACCTCATGGCCCTGCTTCTTCAACCAGCGCTTGATCTCTTCCTTGTACCGGTACCCGGCGTGGTCGGAGCCAATGCCGATCTTCATGATCCCCTCCATATAGACGAGCTGCGATGTTCGGCGGATTCTACACCGGGGGCTCCGCGATCCGCCGCCGCACCTCGAACAACACCAGCGCCGCCGCCACCGTCGCGTTCAGCGACTCGACCCCCGCCTCCATGGAGATCGTCAGCCGCACTGTGGCCCGCTCCAGAAGAGCCGCCGACAACCCCGGCCCCTCCGCCCCCACGGCGAGCACGAGCGTCCCCTGGAGCGAGGCGCGCCAGAGGTCTTCGCCGTCCCGGGGGACGAGCGCGGCCCAGCGGGGAGCGGCGGGGGCGAGGTGGAGATCCAGGTCTTCGGGGGTGGCGGCCAAGGCGACGGGGAGGCGCAGGAGGCTTCCGGCGGAGGCTCGGAGGGCGCGGGGGTGATTGGGGTGGACGCAGGCGGGGGAGAGGGCGAGGCCGGCGGCTCCGGCGGCTTCGGCCACGCGGGCGAGGGCTCCGAGGTTGCCGGGATCCTGGAGGCCATCCAGATAAAGGTAGGGGCGGCCGGGGCGGACGGGGAGGGCCTCGACCCCGGCGCGGGGGAGGCGGGCCACGGCGAGGGCTCCGCGGGGGGAGTCGGCGTCGGCCAGGTCTTCCAGGAGCTCCGGCGCCACTTCGAGAGGCGGGCGGGGGAGACGGGCGGCCACGGACCGGCCTTCGGCCGAGGCGAGCCAGGCGGGAGTGGCGAGGACGGTTTCCAGGGGGAGGCCGGCCGCCGCGGCCTCGGCCACGAGGTGGGGGCCCTCGAGGATCGCGTGGTCTCCTTTACTTCGCCTTAGCCGCCGAATATCCTTGAGCCCCTGATTTTGACGACTGGTAATCATGACCATGGATCTTAAGAACTTCTGGCAACGGCTCCAAACGGGCGTGGAGGTGGCGGTGGCCGGGCAGACGCCGGACAAGCTCCTCGGCGTCCGCGACGCATTCCTCCGCTTCTTCCACGACGGCCTGGACCGCACCGTCTCCGTGGCCGTGGTGCCGCAGCCTGTGGACGACGACCCCGTCGGTCTCCTGGTGACGGACGCGGAGGTCCTCCGCCACGCGCGCAAGAAGGCGCTCGACCTCGAGCAGAAGCTCGGGGGAAACTACCACTTCTACATCGCGACCGAAGGCGGTATCGAGACGCTGGAGGTCGACGGCGAGAACCGCTACTTCGTCCGCAACTGGACGGTGGTGCGGAGCCCCCTGGGGGAGACCTGGGGCTCGTCCGGCGCGGTGCAGCTCCCGGACCGCATCGTGGCCGGGCTCGACCACGCCCAGGTCCCCTACGCCGTGCCGGGCACGCGCCGGAGTGGCGGTATGATCAGCTCGCTGACCGGCGGCCTCGAAACCCGGCGCAAGACGATCGCGCTGTCCACTCTTCACGCCATCTCGACACTGTTCTACGGGACCCTCGAGAGCCGGCCGATCCGCTGAAGGGCGGCAGGATCCAAAACGACGCAGTCCCCCGAATCCAAACGCTAGAGGTACGAACGATGAACGAACGAGAAGCCCACCTGTTCACGTCGGAGTCCGTGACCGAGGGTCACCCCGACAAGGTGGCGGACCAGATCTCCGACGCCATTCTGGACGAGGTTCTGCGCCAGGACCCCACGGGGCGCGTGGCCTGCGAGACGACCGTCACCACCGGCATGGCATTCCTGGCCGGGGAGATCACGACCAAGGCGTACGTCGACTTCGCGGGCGTGGCCCGCCGGGTCATCCGCGACATCGGTTACACCAAGGCCGAGTTCGGGTTCGACTCGACGACGTGTGCGGTTCTGTCCGCCATCGACCCGCAGTCGCCGGACATCGCCCAGGGCGTGGACACCGGCGGCGCCGGCGACCAGGGGCTGATGTTCGGCTTCGCCTGCCGCGAGACCGCGGAGCTGATGCCTCTGCCCATCATGCTGGCCCACCAACTGGCCCGCCGGCTGGCCACGGCGCGGCGCTCGGGCGAGCTCCCCTGGCTGCGGCCGGACGGCAAGAGCCAGGTCACCGTCGAGTACGACGGCGCCGGCCGCCCGTCGCGGGTCCACACCGTGGTGGTCTCGACCCAGCACGAGCCCGACGTGACCCAGGATCAGATCCGCGAAGGCGTCATCGAGCAGGTCATCAAGGTCGTGATCCCGGCGGAGCTCCTGGACGAGCGCACGGTCTTCCACGTCAACCCCACCGGACGCTTCGTCATCGGCGGCCCGCAGGGGGACTGCGGCCTGACCGGCCGCAAGATCATCGTCGACACCTACGGCGGCTACGGCCGGCACGGCGGCGGCGCCTTTTCGGGCAAGGATCCGACGAAGGTGGACCGCTCGGCCTGCTACATGGCGCGCCACGTGGCCAAGAACCTGGTGGCCGCGGGCATCGCCGACCGGGCCGAGGTGCAGGTGGCCTACGCGATCGGCGTGGCCGAGCCCGTGTCCGTGCGGGTCGACTCCTTCGGCACCGGCGTGATCTCCGACCGCGAGATCGAGCGGCTGGTGCGCGAGCACTTCCCGCTGTCCCCCAAGGGGATCATCGAGTACCTCGACCTGCGCCGGCCGATCTACCGCCAGACCGCGGCCTACGGCCACTTCGGGCGCAACGAGCCGGAGCTCACCTGGGAGCACACCCACCGGGCCCCCGAGCTGCGCGCGGCGGCCGGGCTCGAGGCGGCCGTGACGGTCTGAATCGGTCCCGCTGTAGGAACGAACGGCCGGCGTTTGCCGGCCGTTTTTGTTTATGAGGGCATCCCCCTCCGCCCCGCGTTCTCTCTTCTATGACGTCCTACTCGTTCGGCTCCCACGCCTTTCCGTACTTGAGGACGTCGTGCTTGAGGAGGTCGAACTCCCCTTGGCGGGGGCCGGGGCGGGCGTCCCGGTAGACGGTGTCGCACTTGTAGCAGACGACGGCCTCCTTCAGGCGGCGGT
>DATHUD010000496.1:0-10808 GCA_035462575.1 Thermoanaerobaculia bacterium
AAACAGGATCGCGACGCCCGCGACCGCGACGAGCGCCCCGAGCACGCCGCCAATGCCGACCCGCTCGCGGCCCAGGAGAACGGTCAGGGGGATGATGAGCACGGGCGTCAACGCCATGATGCTCGCGGCGACCCCGGCCACGGTGTGGCGGACGGCGACCAGGGAGAGGGTGACGCCGAGGAAGGGGCCGAAAAAAGCTCCGATCGAGGCGAAGCCCAGGGCGGGCGTGTCGCGCAGGGCGGGCCACACCCGGCGCCACCAGCGCAGAGCGAAGTAGAGGACGACGTAACCCGCCATGCCGGCGATCACCCGGATCTGGGTGGCCGCGAACGCGTGATAGCTCCCCATTCCGAGCTTCGAGAGCACGAGCCCGCCGGCCTGCCCGAGGGCGCCGCCGAACCCCAGGGCGATCCCGGCCCAGGGGGGACGGTGGCGATGCGGGAGAGCCCCTCCTTCGGAGGAGGACGGCTTCTTGCGCTCCAGGACGGCCCAGGCGATGCCGGTGACGGTGAGGGTCATCCCCACGAGGTCCCTTCCGTTGAGCGTCTCCCCCAGCACCAGCCAGCCGATCACGGCCGTGAGCACCGGCGCGAGCGACATCAGGAGCATGGAGAGCCGCGATCCGATGAGGAGGAAGGCGCGGAACAGGCAGAGGTCTCCGAAGACGAAGCCCACGAGCCCGGAGACCGTGAGCCAGAGCCAGGCGTGGGCCGAAGCGTCGACCGGCAGGGGAACGCCGCGGGCGATCCAGGCGCCTACGCAGAGGAAGCAGAAGGCGATGACCAGGCGGACGAGGTTGAGCGTCAGGGCGCCGATCCGCTTGCCGGCCGTCTCGAAGGCCAGGGCGGAGAAGGCCCAGCAGGTGGCGGCGCCCAGGGCCGCCAGTTGGCCGGTGTAGGAGGGAGAGAGCACGGAGAGGATTGGAGGAGGCCGGCCCGGGAAGGACCGGCCTCTCCTCATCGGATCAGTTCGCGGCGGGAACGGCCTCGTCGACCGTCCAGGTGTCACCGGACTTCAGAAGGTCCTCGAGCTTGCCGACGCCCATGCGGTCGGTCTCGTACTGGATCTGCTCGACCACCCGTTGCTCGTAGCTCGGCACCTCGACGTTCCGGAAGACGCCCAGCGCCGTCGGGAAGTGCGGGGGGAGGAGCTGTGCCGCGAGGAAGGCGGTCGCCGGGTTGTCGAGGCTCTCATCCCAGACGAGGCAGTCGTCCGGGCCGAGCTCTCCGCCCAGCTCGATCACCTCCATCTCGGTGCCCCGCATGCGGATGCCGCGGTTCTTGTCCTTGCCGAACACCAGGGGCTTGCCGTGCTCCAGGAGGAGCGTGTTGTCTTCCTTGGTGTCCTTCTCGGTCATGTAGGTGAACGCCTTGTCGTTGAAGATGTTGCAGTTCTGATAGATCTCGACGTAGGCGGTGCCCTTGTGCTGGGCGGCGCGGCGCAGGGTGTCGCGCAGGTGCTGCTGGAAGATATCCACGCTCCGGGCGACGAAGGTGGCTCCGGCGCCGATCGCGAGCGACAGCGGGTTGAACGGGTAGTCGACCGAGCCCATGGGGGTGGACTTGGTCTTCTTGCCGAGCTCGGAGGTTGGCGAGTACTGCCCCTTGGTCAGGCCGTAGATCCGGTTGTTGAACATCAGGATCTTGACCCCGACGTTCCTCCGCAGGGTGTGGATCAGGTGATTGCCGCCGATCGACATGGCATCGCCGTCGCCGGTCGCGATCCAGACGTCGAGGTCGGGCCGGGCGAGCTTCAGGCCGGTCGCGACCGCCGGGGCGCGGCCGTGGATCGAGTGAAAGCCGAAGGTGTTCATGTAGTACGGGAAACGGCTGGAGCAGCCGATCCCGGACACCACCACGAACTTCTCCTTGGGAATCCCCAGCTCGGGGAAGACCTGCTGCACGGCCGACAGGATGGCGTAGTCCCCGCACCCGGGGCACCAGCGCACCTCCTGGTCGGTCTGGAAGTCCTTCTTGGTCAGGGTCGGAGTCTCAGTGGACATCGTGATGCTCCATAAGCTGCTGGATCTTGTCGAGGATTTCCTGCCGGGTGAAAGGCTTGCCCTGGACCTTGCTGTAGGTGATGACGTCCTTCAGGTAGCGGGCGCGCAGCAGCAGGGCGAGCTGCCCCAGGTTCATCTCGGGCAGGAGCACCTTGTCGAACCGCGCGAGGACCTCTCCCAGGTTCCTGGGGAAGGGGTTCAGGTACCGCAGATGGGCACGGCTGACCGGCAGGCCCAGCCGCCGGGCGCTGTTGACCGCGCCGGTGATGGCGCCGGCCGTCGAGCCCCAGCCGAGGACGAGGAGCTCGCCGCCTTCGCGGTCGCCGTGGACCTCGAGGTCCGGGATCTCGTTGGCGATGCGCTCCACCTTCTCGGCCCGCAGATGGACCATGCGCTCGTGGTTTTCCGCGTCGTAGGAGACGTTGCCGGTGACCTCTTCCTTCTCGATGCCGCCGATCCGGTGCTCCAGGCCCGGGGTCCCGGGGATGGCCCACGGGCGGGACAGGGTCTCGGGGTTCCGCGCATAGGGCTTGAAGCCCTCGGCCTCGGTGTGGAACTCCACCCGGAGATCGGGGAGGTCCTCCACCCGGGGCAGCTTCCAGGGCTCGGAGCCGTTGGCGATGTAGCCGTCCGACAGGAGCACGACCGGCACCATGTGGCGGGTCGCGATCCGCACGGCCTCGAGCGCCATCTCGAAGCAGTCCTTGGGCGAGGAGGCGGCGAGGACCGGCATGGGCGACTCGCCGTTCCTGCCGAACATCACCTGCAGGAGGTCGGCCTGCTCGGTCTTGGTCGGCAGGCCCGTCGAGGGGCCGCCGCGCTGGATGTTGCAGATGATGAGCGGCAGCTCGGTCATCACCGCGAGGTTCATGGCCTCGGTCTTGAGCGCGATCCCCGGGCCCGAGGAGACGGTCACGCCGAGCGCGCCACCGAAGGAGGCGCCGATCGCCGAGCAGACGGCGGCGATCTCGTCCTCGGCCTGGAAGGTGGTCACGCCGAAGTTCTTGTACCGGGAGAGCTCGTGGAGCACGTCCGAGGCCGGCGTGATCGGGTAGGCGCCCAGGAAGAGCGGCAGGCCGCTCCTCCGGCTCGCGGCGACGAGCCCCATGGCAAGGGCCGAGTTGCCCATGATGTTCCGGTAGAGCCCCGGCTCCATGGCGGCCGCCGGCACCTCGTAGCGGTGGTGGAAGAGCTCGGTGATGTCGCAGAAGTTCCAGCCCGCCTTGAGCACCGCGATGTTGGCCTCGGCCAGGTGGGGCTTCTTCGCGAACTGCTTCTTCAGCCACTCGGTCGTGTTCTCGAGCGGCCGGGAGAAGAGCCAGTAGCACATGCCCAGGGCGAACATGTTCTTGCAGCGGTCCATCGACTTGTTGTCGAGCCCGCTCCCCTCTAACGTGCGGCGGGTCATCGTCGTCAGGGCCGCCTGGAACACGCGGTAGCTCTCCAGGCTCCGGTCCTCGAGCGGGTTCGAGGCGATGCCGGCCTTGGCGAAGTTGCGCGTGTTGAACTCGTCGGTGTTGACGATGATGATGCCGTTGGGCTTCAAGTCCTTGAGCTCTTTTTTGAGAGCCGCGGGATTCATCGCCACGAGCACGTCCGGGGCGTCGCCCGGCGTGTGGATGTCGTAGTCGGCAATGCGCACCTGGAAGGCGGAAACTCCGGGAAGGGTTCCGGCGGGCGCGCGGATCTCGGCGGGAAAGTCCGGAAGGGTCGACAGATCGTTGCCGAGGAGCGCCGAGGTGTTGGTGAACTGGGTCCCGGTGAGCTGCATGCCGTCGCCCGAGTCGCCGGCGAAGCGGATCACCACCTCGTCGATCTTCTCGGAGACGATCTCACGTCGTTCTTTTTCTGCAACCGTCGTACTCATGGTCCTCTCTTTTCAAGGATGAGAACAAAAAAGACCCGGCAAATCTGCCAGGGCCGGCGCCTGCGGCGGACGCCCGTCTCGCCCGACGTCTCTCGGGAGACGGTGGACCTGCAACTTCCTGGAGAACCGCATCGTGCCGGGATCTTAACAGAGGTCGGCCCTGGGCGGCCCCGCCCCGGGGGGTGGCTCGGGGCGGGATCTCCGGGAAAGACCGTCAGAGATCGGCTGTCAGCAGACAGACCGCCTCAACGGCCGAGAAACCGGCGGGCACGAGATCCAGAATTGCACGGTCGAGCGTCGCGAGCCTTCCTTGGTGGCGGAGCGCGATCCCCAGGAGGTGCGCATCGGTCACCTGCCGATAGCCGGTGAGCTTCTCGGGCTCGACGAACTTCGATCCCACCAGGGAGATGTCGTCAGCAAAGAAGACATGGTGCGGCAACGAGAGAATCCGGCGCAGAAGTGAGGCGACCTCGCGCGGTGACTTCGCGCCGGAAATCACCCGGGGGTTCGAGGAGATCCGGATGAATCCACTCTGGGTCACGGGACAGGTCGCCCACCCCAGCCGCTGGTTGCGCTGAAACCAGCGGCTGGCCAGATCGTGATGTTCATGGTTCGGCCAAGCGAGAGCTACGAGGACGTTGACGTCGAGGAGCGAGACCACTACAGGTCAGCTTCCGCCGCCTTCACCATCTCGAGGGTGATCGGCGGGGATCCCTCGGGGACGGAAAACACAAGAAACCGGCTCTCAACACCAGGGCCGCGTTCCGCCTTGAGGGCCTTGCGCGCGAGATCAGAGAGAACCTCGCCGACACTCCGATTCTCGGCTGCGGCCCGCCGCTCGGCTGCCTTGTAGACATCGTCGTCGATTTGCAGGTTCGTCCGCATGGAAATAGGCTACGGCCGCCCGGTGGGGCTGTCAAGCCGAGACGCGCCCCGCCTGCTCCCGTTCCTTGGCCTGGCGGGCGGCCTCGACGAGGTTGAACGCGTCGCGCCGCATCTTGTCGCGCTGGACGTCCTCCTCCGGGAAGAGCGGCCGGTAGCCCAACTGGCTCTCGTCGAAGGTGAACGGCTTCATCAGGTCGTTCTTGCCGACGATCGACTGCTCGCGGGTGAAGTAGGCCATGTCGTAGTTGTTGGACATGATGACGGCCTCTTCCGGGCAGGCGTCCACGCAGTAGCCGCAGAAAATGCAGCGCAGCATGTCGATCTCGTAGACGACCGGGTACTTTTCGATGTTGACGTCCGGGTGCTCCGCCGCTTCGATGCGGATGCACTCGGCCGGGCAGTTCTGGGCGCACAGGAAGCAGGCCACGCACCGCACCGACCCGTCGGGACGGGTGGTCAGGATGTGGTGCCCCCGGAAGCGGTGGCTGTAGGCGCGCCGCTTCTCGGGATACTCGATGGTGTACATCTTCCGCCGCCCGAAGAGGTTGCCCAGGAAGTGCCTCAGGGTCACCATCATGCCGCCCAGGAGCGGCAGGTAGAGACGCTCGGCCAGGCCCGGCTTGTAGGGCGTGACCTGGTTGGGAGGGGGAGCGCCGGCCCTCAAGACCGGGCGGCCCGCGGACGGAGCGCTCTGTGTCAAAGGCTGGCTCATCGTTCGAGCTCTCCCGCAATGATGTTCAGACCGCCCAGCGTGGCGATGGCGTCGGACAGCGAGCCACCGTTGATCAGGCGGGGGAAGGTCGAAAAGATCGGGAAGCAGGGCGCCCGGCAGTGGTTGCGGTACGGCTTGCTCGTCCCGTCGCTCACCGTGTAGAAGCCGAGCTCGCCGTTGGCGCCCTCGACCATGGAGTAAACCTCGCCCGCCGGCACCTGGATGCCGTCCATGATCAGCTTGAAGTGGTAGATCATGGCCTCCATCTGGTTGTAGCAGGCCTCTTTGGGAGGCAGGGCCACGTGCGGGTCGTCGACGATGTACGGACCTTCCGGCATGCCGCGGTCCAGGAGCTGGCGAATGATCTTCAACGACTCCCGGATCTCCATCATGCGGATGCGGAAGCGGTCGTAGACGTCGCCGCCGAAGAGGACCGGCACCTCCCAGTCGACCGTGTCATAGAGGTCGTAGGGGTGGGCCCGGCGCACGTCGTAGGGCACGCCGCTCGCCCGCAGGCACGGCCCGGTCCAGCCCCAGTTGACCGCCTCCTCGCCGGTGATGGCGGCGATGCCGACCGAGCGGTCGAGCCAGATCCGGTTCCTGTTGATCAGCTTCTCCACGTCCTCGACATACTGCGGGATCATGTCGACCAGGCGCCGCGAGCGCTCCATGAAGTCGGGAGGCAGATCCTGGGAGAGGCCGCCGATCCGGCCGTAGGAGACGGTGAGCCGGGCGCCGCAGCACGCCTCGAGGAGCCCGTAGATCTCCTCCCGGGGCTGGAAGAGGTACCAGAAGTTGGTGAGCGCCCCGACGTCGACGAGCGTCGCGCCGTTGCAGACGCAGTGGTCCATGATGCGGGAGAACTCGGAGAGGATCGTCCGCGCCCACACCGCCCTGGGCGGCGCCTCGATCCCCAGGAGCTGCTCCACCGTCCGGCAGTAGCCGACGTTGTTGATGAACGCCGAGCAGTAGTTCAGGCGGTCGGTGTAGGGGATGACGTGCTGCCAGGTGTGGGTCTCGGACATCTTCTCGAAGCACCGGTGCAGGTACCCGATCTCGACGTCCGAGGCCATGATCGTCTCGCCGTCCAGCACCGCCATCAGGCGGAAGGTGCCGTGCATGGCCGGGTGCGAGGGGCCGATGTTGATCGTCATCCGCTCGAAGAGGTCGTCGTCCCTCTCGGGCAGATTGAAATGCGGCTTGTAGATCTTGTCCTCGGTCAGGATCCAGCGCCGCGCCGGATCGTAGTCCTTGCGCAACGGATGGCCCTCGAAGCCCTCGTGGCAGAGGATGCGGCGCAGATTCGGGTGGCCCTCGACCGTGACACCGAACATGTCGTAGATCTCCCGCTCGAACCAGTCCGCGCCCTTCCAGACGGAGATCAGGGAGGGGAGGACCGCGTCGTTTTCCGCCAGCGGCACCTTGAGGCGCAGGCGCGAGGCGCGCGGAATGGAATAGAGGTGGTAGACCGCCTCGAAGCGCTCCTCCCGGTCGGGGAAGTCGACCCCGCACAGGTCGAGCATGAGGTCGAACTGCGTCTCCTTGTCGTCGCAGAGCTCCCGGGCGAGGGCGGGAAGGACCTCCCGCTTCACGATCCAGGTCGGCTGGTCGAGCCCCTCCTGAGGCGTGATGCTCCCCTCCGGGAACCTGGCCCGGACGGAGTCGATCCCCACTCCCGGGGCGACGGCGGGTTCAGACGGCGCCAGTGTGGGCACTCTCGCCAACCTCCTTGTTTTTTTCCTTGTCCTTGACGTCCTGGTCAGCCCGGGCGGCCACGCGGTGCTTCTTGCGGTCGCGGATGACCTTCTCCTTGAGCTGGAGGATGCCGTAGATCAGCCCCTCCGGCGTCGGGGGGCACCCCGGGACGTAGATGTCGACAGGGATGATCTCGTCGATCCCCTGCATCACGTGGTAGGCGCGATAGAAGCCGCCCGAGCAGGCGCAGGCTCCCATCGAGATGACCCACTTCGGGTCGGCCATCTGGTCGTAGATCTTCTTGAGCACGGGGGCCATCTTGTCGTTGATGGTCCCGGCGACCAGCAGCACGTCGCTCTGGCGGGGCGAGAAGCGCACCACCTCGGAGCCGAAGCGGGAAACGTCGTAATGGCTGGACACGGTCGACATGAACTCGATCGCGCAGCAGGCCGTGCCGAAGGGGAAGGGCCAGAACGAGTTGCGCTGCGCCCAGTCCTCGAGGCCTTCGAAGGTCGTCGTGATCCAGCTCTCTCCGGTCAGTGTCGTGTTCATGATCAAGCCCTCTGAGGGAGGCTCAGCATACCACTTGTGACTGACGGTCACAAGCTGAAGGAAGTCTTTGATTCCGCAGGAGTAAGGAGGAGATCCGCCCCTCCGCGGGGCCGGCTCGCCCACATCTCTCCCAACGCGCCTGCGAGGGAGTGCATTCCACCCTTTAATTTTTCGATTTCCTCTCTGGCTTTGGAATACGGATCTGTGCGAACATGTTGTGCTCGTTAGTGATCGGGTGCAGAGTGAGGCGGGTGGGACGAGTCGATCTTTTGAGTTTCCTGAGAAGTAACTCCTAGCAGATACCGCGTCGTTGGACCAAAAGTCTTCGTTTGTCCGATGCAATGTCCTCCGGGGCCTCTCCCCGAGAAGTGTTGCTTGTCCGTCTTCACATACACCTGGATTCGGTTGAATCCACAAGAGGAGATTCGATGAGACGATCCCTTGCGATCCTCGCCCTGCTCGCCCTGACCGTGTTCCCGGTGGCGGCCCCGGCCCAGACGGCCCCCCTCCAGCCCCTGAATCCCGTTCCGCAAGCCGACAACGATGCCGCGACGGACGAGACCCCGTCCGCCTGGTTCGTCGAGCTCCAGGGCGCTCCGGTGGCGGACGGCGGCTCCGCGGCCGCCCTTGCCCAGGAGAAGCAGGCCTTCCGCGCGGCCGCCAAGAAGGCGGGCGTCAAGCTCAAGGAGCGGTTCAGCTACGACCGGCTCTGGAACGGCCTCTCGGTCGCGGTGGACTCGGCCGGCCTCGCGAAGCTCTCCCGCATGGCGGAGGTGAAGAACCTCTATCCCGTGGTTGCCATCGCTCGTCCGGAGACCGCGCCCGATCCGACTCCGGAGCTGTCGACCGCCATCACGATGACGCAGGCCGACATCGCCCAGAACGACCTGGGCCTGACCGGGCACGGCGTCCGCGTGGCGATCCTGGACACCGGCGTCGACTACGACCACCCGGACCTGGGCGGCTGCTTCGGGCCGGGCTGCCGCGTCGAGGTCGGCTATGACTACGTGGGCAACGCCTACAACAACGACGGCACCTCCCCCGCCTACAACCCGATCCCGAGCCCCGACCCGCTGCCGGACGACTGCAACGGCCACGGCACGCACGTGGCGGGCATCGTCGGTGCCAACGGCGGCGTCAAGGGCGTGGCCCCCGGCGTGACCTACGGCGCCTACCGGGTGTTCGGCTGCGAGGGCTCGACCTCGTCCGACATCATGACGGCCGCGATGGAGCAGATCGCCAAGGACGGCGCCGACGTGGTCAACATCAGCATCGGCTCGGCTTTCCAGTGGCCGCAGTACCCGACGGCCCAGGCGGCCGACCGCCTCGTCAACCTGGGCATCGTGGTCGTCACCTCCGCCGGCAACAGCGGCGCCGCCGGCACCTACGCGGTCAGCGCCCCCGGCGTCGGCCAGAAGGTGATCGCGACGGCCTCCATCAACAACCTGACGCTCAAGAGCCCGGTCTTCACCGTCTCTCCGGACGACCGGCAGTTCGGCTACACCCCGGCCAACGGCTCGACCGCGCCGCCTCCTGTTTCGGGCACGTTCCCCCTGGCCCGCACGGGCACCCAGGCGAGCGTCGCCGACGGCTGCAACGGGGCGACGGCCCCGGCTGCCGGGAGCCTGACCGGCAAGATCGCGCTCATCCGCCGCGGCACCTGCGGCTTCTATGAGAAGGCCTTCAATGCCCAGAACGCGGGCGCGGCCGGCGTGGTGATCTACAACAACGCGGCCGGCGCCTTGACCCCCAACGTGGCCGGCGTCCCGCAGATCACCATCCCGGTCGTGGCCGTCACCGCCGCAGACGGCAATCTCCTCGACACCCGGCTGGCCTCCGGCCCGGTCGACCTCACCTGGACGGCCCTGACGATCGGCGCCCCGATCGCCGCGGCCAACACCGTCGCGACGTCGAGCTCCATCGGCATGTCGCCCGACCTCACCCTGAAGCCGGACATCGCCGCTCCCGGCGCTTCCATCCGCTCGACCTGGCCGCTCGAGAACGGCGGCTACGCCAACCTCTCCGGCACGTCGATGGCCTCGCCGCACGTGGCCGGCGCGGTGGCGCTCCTCCTCGAGGCGCGGCCCAACACTCCGTCCCAGGCGGTGCGCTCGATCCTCCAGAACAGCGCTTCGCCGCGCTTCTGGTTCGGCAACCCGGCGCTCGGCCTCCTCGAGAGCGTCCACCGGCAGGGCGCCGGCATCCTTCAGATCGCCGACGCCGTCCGCTCGGCCACCAAGGTCGAGCCCGGCAAGCTCTCGCTCGGTGAGTTCGAGGCCGGCTCCGCTCCCATCGTCCGCACTCTCACGATCGAGAACAACGGCCCGGCGGCGGTGACCTACGACCTGTCGAGCACCGCGGGCGTAGCCACCGGCGGCAGCACCTTCACGCCGAGCTTCTTCTCCACCCCCGCCACGGTCACCTTCAGCGCCCCGAGCGTCACGGTGCCCGCCGGCGGCACGGCGACCGTCAACGTGAGCATCACCCCCAATGCCGGCCTGGCGGACCGCAGCCAGTACGGCGGCTGGGTGGTCTTCACCCCGCAGGGCGGCGGCGCGGTGACGCGCGTTCCCTTCGCCGGGTTCAAGGGCGACTACCAGTCGATCCAGGTGCTGGTGCCCACCGTGAACGGCTTCCCGTGGCTCGCGAAGCTCTCGGGCGCCAACCTCGTGAACCAGCCCGCGGGTGCGAGCTACTCCCTCGTGGGGGACGACCTCCCCTACATCCTGCTGCACCTCGACCACCAGGTCCGCGAGCTCCGTCTGGAGGTCTTCGACGCCAACACGGGCAAGTCGTGGCACCGGGCCTTCTCGCAGAGCTATGTGGGCCGCAACAGCGGAGCCGCGAGCTTCTTCACCCTGTCCTGGGACGGCGTCACGACCAGCGGCAACAAGGCCTACACCGTGCCGAACGGGCAGTACATCATCAAGATGACCGTCCGCAAGGCCCTGGGCGATTCGGCCAACCCGGCTCACACTGAGACCTGGACCTCGCCGGTGATCACCATCGCCCGCCCGTAACCGGGCCGGTACCGTACACGCGTACACGCCCCCCTCTCCGGCTCTGCCGGGGAGGGGGGTTTTCTTTTTTCAGGG
>DATHUD010000497.1:0-5263 GCA_035462575.1 Thermoanaerobaculia bacterium
GCCGCGACCGCGATCTCCTCGACCGCCACGACCTACTGGAGCCAGGGGCCGGGCGGGGCCCAGAAGGTGTGGGGCAAGTTCGAGTCCTGGGTCTGGCGCGGGGAGGCGAAGACGCCCGGGACCTTCGATTTCGCGGGCACGGGCGACCGCTCCGGCTGGCTGCTCGACAACCGGATCGACGCCCGTGGCGAAAACGGCAAGCCGCTGCTTCTGACCGACGTGGACGGTGTCCAGTCCTCGCTCCTCTACGACCGCTCCGGCAGCTACCAGGTGGCAATGTTCAAGAACGCCGACGCCGGGGCGGGCCAGGCGGGCTACTACGGCTTCGAGAGTTACGAGTCCCCGGGGGGGTGGACCCTTGTCGGCGGCGGGGCGATCCCCGCGGGCTTCTTCGACGCCACCGTCTCCCACGCCGGGCTCACGAGCCTCGCGGTGCCGGCCGATCCGGGGAAGAACGGGATCGAGGCGCGCTTCACGATCCCGGCGGCCAAGGGACGGATCGTCCTCTCCTGCTGGGCGCGGACGCTCCCCGGCTTCCCCGCGGGAAAGGCGGCCTGGACGGTCGAGACCGGCGCTACCTCCCGCAGTCTGCCGGTGCCCGACACCAAGGGAGAGTGGCAGTACCTTTTCCTCTACGCGGACCTCCCCGCAACCGGCACCGCCAATGTCGTCTGCCGCTTCACGAACGGGGCCACGGGGTTTTCCGTGTGGCTCGACGACGTGCGCGTGGCGCCCGTGGCCGGCGACTTCGCCGGGCGGGTTTACGACCCGGCGACGTTCATGCCGCTCGCGCTCCTCGACCAGAACACCGCGGCCACCGCGCAGGTCTACGACGAGCTCATCCAGCCCATCGCCGTGATCGGGGCGAGCGGGCAGGTGACGCAGGTCGAATCCCGCTACTTCTCCCGCCAGGGCAACGGCGGCGTCTACAACCCCAAGGATCCCAACAGCCGTCTCACCCTCGTGCCGGCCGAGGGCGGCTTCCACGAGAACCTGCGCGGCGGGCAGTGGCAGGAGCGCTGGAGCTCGCCCGATCCCGGCCGCTGGGCGGGGAAGGACGGCGGCATCGAGCACCTGGGCACCACCCGCGACGCGCTGACCCTCCGGGACTCTCAAGGCGCCGCCGATTTCGGCATCCGGCTCACGGTGCCGGAACGCCCCGGCGTCGTGGTCAACCAGCCCCTGGGGCTCCAGGTGGGCTCCGCCCTCACCGTGCAGTGGGTGCCGGCGGGGGAGTGGCAGATGCTGGACGGAAGCGGCGCCAAGGTCGCCACCTTCGCGGCGCCGAAATTCGAGGCCGGGAGCTGGCTGTTCGTGGCCGGCCGCCAGGGCGTGATGTTCTACCACCGCGGGCAGCTCATCCTCTCCCACGTCTTCGCGGGCGAGATCTCGGGAGAGCTCCGGCTCTTCGCCACGAGCGCCGGGGTCCTCTTCCGGGACGTCCTCGTCTTCTGGAAGCCCCAGGCGGCCACGGTCTACCGCAACGGGATCGGCGGCGTCTTCCAGCAGCAGACGCTCGGGGACGACCACACGGTCGTCTCCGGCACCCTCTACGACGCGGCGAACCGCAAGACCATCGACACCAAGGGGCGCCCCTATCCCGGAGCCGTGTTCCAGTACCGGCCCGGCCTCGTCACCGGGTTCGACCCGGCCACGGGGAAGATGACGGGCGAGCTCGCGTCCTACTACAACGGCCAGGACGGGCGATCCGACGACCAGGGGTATCCCTACACCCGCAGGCTCTACGCCTCCAGCCGGTTCCAGCGGCTGCTCGAGAGCGGGCAGGCCGGCAAGACCCTCGCGATTACCGGGAGCGGCGGCGGAGCCAATCCCCACACCACCCGGCTCGCCTACGCGACGAACGGGAAGGACGCCTTCCCCGGCGGCCTGCCGGCGGGCCGCTACGGGGTCCGGATCACCACCGACCCGCAGGGGAACCGCCTGGAGGAGACCACGGACCAGACCGGCCGCAGCGTGGCCGTCCGCAGGCTCGGAGCGGGCGGCGGCGATCCGCTCTCCCGGATCTCCTACAGCTACGACGAGCGCGGCCTCCTCACCCGGGTCTATCCCCCGAACTACTACCAGCCGCCCCAGGCGGGAACGGCCGAGAGCTTCGTGGTCACGATGCGCTACGACGGCCTCGGCCGCCAGATCGCCCAGGGGACGAGCGACACCGGCGAGACCGAGTACATCTACGACGACGCCGGCCGGCTGCGCTTCACCCTGCCGGCGGACGGCCGGAGCGCCGATCCCGCGAAGCAGCCGAACCGCATCCAGTACCAGCGCTACGACGCCCTGGGCCGGCTGCTCGAAACCGGTCGGGTCGAGGCGCTGTGGAACGAGGCCCTGCAGCTCGCCGCGCGCAACCCCGGGTGGCTGCCTCCCGGCGCCGAGTGGCACGTCCGGAGCGTCTACGACGGCGACGGCACCCTGCCATGGGCTCTGGGGCAGATCACGAGGACCGAAGTGCGGCTCGCCGAGGGAGGCCCCTTCGTGCAGGAGGCCGCGTACGACATCGCCGGCAACGGCATCCGGGTGACCGAGCGCATCGAGGGCGCGGACGGCTTCACGGGGACGACCGAGTACGTCTACAACCCGAGCAGCCAGGTGATCGAGACCCGCTACCCCGAGCTCGCGCCCGGGGCGCCGCGCCTCACCGTCACCCGCGCCTACAACCGGCTCGGCCAGTTGCGCGCCCTGGGGCAGCCGGGCGACGAGGACGCCTTCGCCGCCTACACCTACAACCCGCTGGGCGACGTCGAGACCGAGACCCTGAACCCCGGGGGCACGGCCGTCGCGACCCGCTACGAGTACGACTCGCCCGAGAGGCTCCGGCGCATCCAAAGCTCCGGCTTCGAGCAGACCCTCGCCTACGAAGAGCAGCCGGGCTACCAGGGGACGACCTACTACAACGGCGTCGTGGCGCGGACGGACACCCGCCTCGGCGCCTCCGGCCCGGTCTCCACCTGGCTCTACGGCTACGACGGCCTCGCCCGGCTCACCACCGCCCAGAACCTGCTGACGCCGGCCGAGAGCCTGGGCACGGGCGCCAACCCGATCCGGATGGACGCCAACGGCAACATCCTGAGCCTCGGCCTCGGGGCGGACGGCACCGGGCTGCGGACCTACCAGTACTACCCGGGGACCGACCGCCTGAGGAACGCCGACGCGCCCGGCACCGACGCCTATGTCTACGACGGCAACGGCAACATCGTCGAGACTCCGGAGGAGGATCACCGGAAGCTCTCCTTCGACTTCGTCACCGGCCTCGCGCAGACGATCGAAAACGGCCGCACGGCAGAGACCGAGGAGATCGCCTACGGCCTCTCCGACCAGCGGGCGCGGGTCCGGCTGCGCGCCGGGGCCGGGGGCATCACGGCCGAGCGGCGCTACTTCCACGGCGGGCAGGAGACCGGGCCGCTGGGCGAGGTGCGCGACCCGGGGGGCGCCGCCCAGGCGCTCGCCTACGTCTACGGCCCGACCGGGCTCGTGGCTCTCGTGGCGCGCGACGCGGCCTCCGGCAGCGAGACCCGGGGCTTCCTCGTGCGGGATCACCTGGGCTCCTCCCGGGTCCTGGTGGACGCGGCCGGGAACCTTCTCGGGAGCTACGACTACGGGCCGTACGGCCGGGAGCTGGGCACGCCCGCGGGAGGCCGGCCGGACCTGCTCGCCTACCGCTTCACCGGCCAGGAGTGGGACGGGAAAGTCAGCCTCTACAACTTCAAGGCGCGGCTCTACGACCCGGGGATCCAGCGCTTCCTCTCGCCCGACCCGGCTTCCGAGGATTGGAGCCCCTACCTCTACGCCGGCAACAACCCCCTGGCGGCGGTCGACCCCACGGGCGAATTCAGCATCGGCGGCTTCTTCGCGGGGCTCGGCGAGGTGGTGGCCGGCATCGCGCTCGTCCCGTTCACGGGCGGGGCCTCCCTCCTCCTCACCGGAGCCGGGATCACGGGCATCGTCTACTCGTCCCAGACTGACGACGCGAGCTTCAGTTGGAGCCAGTGGGCCGAGGTCGAGGGGGCCGCGGCCATCTCCACGGCCGAGATCGGCATCGGCGTCGGCCTCGCGGCCTTCGGCGAATTCCCCGGCGCCGCCGCCCTGGGGGCCACCTTCATCGGCGCCGGGGTCAGCAGCTACGTCTACACGGCCTCCAACACGCAGAATTTCGACTGGAAGAGCTACGGGATCACCATGGGCATCGGCGCCGCGACCGGGCTCCTCACCGGCGGCTTCGGAGAGCTGGGATCGGCGGCCGCCGCCAACGTGGCGGTCGCCGGGATCGGCCGGCTGAGCGCGGCGGCGGCCACCAACCTCGCGAAAGCGGGGGTCCAGGCGGCCTTCGGAGCCGCCGGCGGAGCCTCCGCCGGCTACGTGGGGCAGGGCTTGAAAAACGTCGCGGCGGGCCAGAGCTGGAAAGACGCCTTCACCAACGACAACACCTGGGAGGCGGCGCTCCTCCAGGGCGCCACGGGAATCGTGGCGGGCGTCGCCGCCTTCGGCGTCTCGAAGCTCGCGCAGGCGGGCCTCGGGCCGCCGCCGAACGCCGCCGCGGCGGCCGGGACCTTCCCCAGGTACCTGCAGGCGATGAAGGGCTATTCACCGGCCCTGAACGTGACGTGGAAGACGGCCACCATCACCCTCCGGGGGAGGGCGTTCAACCCGAGCATCGCGCTGATCACCTGGGGCCCCAAGGCCTTCATGGGCCTGACGCGCGTGACCGCGCCGGCGATCTTCAATACTTCGGGGCAGATTCAGGCGCACACGCTCTTCAAGTCGTGAGGGGGGGCCCTCACCAGAGCGGCATCAGCCTGCGACCTCACCCCAACCCCTCTCCTAAAGGAGAGGGGTTCAGGTTTGTCTGGATTTGCTTTTCTCTCCCTCTCCTTTAGGAGAGGGAGCCGGAGGGTGAGGTCGCAGGGCAAGACGCTCACCCGCGCGCCCGCCTGGGACGAACCGCGCCCCACCGGGGATGAGCCGCGCTCCCGGCCATCTCGGCTATCCTTTGTTTCATGATCGGAACCGCCCTTCTCGCCCTCTCGCTCCTGGCCGCGCCCGCCAAGCCGCCCGCGGGCCTGACTCCGGAAGGCCCGGTCTTCCCCCTGAGCGGCTGCGCCGGATGCCGGCAGAGCCCCGCCGAGGTGGCGGGGGGAGCGCCCGGCACGATTACGGCGGTGTGGACCGACCTCTCGGCTTCCCTCGCAGCGGCCCGGACGTTCGACACGCAGGGGAACCCGGGCACGGAGCACCGGATCGGGGCGAA
>DATHUD010000498.1:0-4428 GCA_035462575.1 Thermoanaerobaculia bacterium
GGTGGATGCGCGCGAGGTCCTTGGCCCAGTCCTTGAGGGTGTGGATCGACTGCATGGAGAAGTGATGGACCAGGTTACTTGGCGCTCCGTAGGCGATGATGCAGGTGACGCGGCGCCGCGTGTTGTTCACCAGGTCACGGACAGCGTGGAGCACAGCCTCGCGTTGGCCCGTGCGGTCGAGACGCGATCGCGGCCGATCGATCTTGGGCGTGTAATCGGAGACATTCGTCTCCCAGGCTTCGTAGTCCGTCTGCACGGCCCCGTGGCGGCGGGCTTCGGGACCGATCTCATGAAAGGCGCGCACGGGGTCCCAACCGTTACCGAACACGTCTTCCCACCAGCCCTGGGCCTCTTGCCGAGCCTGCCATGACGTCCTCTGGCGCCGCAGGTGGAGCAGCAAGGACACGCCAGGAATCGGAGGCGCAATGGAGCAGGCGCCAAAGGTGTGGAGGAAGATCACCTGGGGCGGAGGAGATCCGAGCAGGGCTGCGAGGTTTTTAAAGGGCACGCCTGCCGGTTGACCATTTTCGTCTTCCAGGATCAGCCTGAGCCCCTCCGTGTTTGTGCAGGCATGGCAGTAGATATAAAGAAGCCGGGGAGGCTCCTTCAGCAGCGCCTCCGCTTCGAGCACCGTGCGGACCTTTCGCATGTAGGGCGTGCGGGGAGGATGATTCCAGACTCTTCCGAGGAGGCGCTCGATCCCCGCATGGTGAGCCTCACAGGAGAGAGATGCCGTACCCGCAGGCTCGGCGGTGATCATGGCGGCCGAGCAGGGCATGTGGAGCCGCGCCACAGGCGTTGGCTGGGTGTTGGCGCTCAGCTCGAAGGTCCATCCCTGCTGGGCGTCTGCGAGAGGATAGTGCTGCCATTGAGAAAGGGTCCAGGGCAAGCTCCGGAGCTCCGGATCGTTGGTGACGATGCGCACTCGCAAGGAGTGCAGGACCGGGCTGGTCACCGTTTCTCCGAGCGCCATTCGCAAAATCGTCGGCCATTCGGAATCTCCCCCGAAGAGAGCTCCGAAGAGTCGCCTTCCCAACTCGTGATCCTCGAGCCCGGAGAGTTGCGGCAGGCGCAGGGTTCCCCCGCCCTGGTACAGATCGCCGTAACGAGGTTTCGAATAGCGCCGGTCGAGCTTGTCTCCTTCGCGGGGCCGAAGCTCGATGGTCAGCTCACGCCCTTTGAGGGCACGGCGGCGTTCGCGAGCATCAGGAAGCTGCTCGAGCGCACTCCAGAGCTTCGCGGCGGCGGCGGCCAGGATCTTGTCCTGCTCAGCTTGCTCTTGCTCTGCGACAGGGTTGACTGGCGAGTTCAGCCCTTGATACTTGGTGATCCGAATGCCGCGCTGGCCGGTTGCGGCATCCACGACATCGAACTGGGGGATCGTCGGGTTACTTTGGCGGAGAAACAGAGGAGCCAGGTGCAGCTTTCCGCTCTCCGCGGCCTGGATCAGGAGAGGGATCTCCGTCCCGGTGACATAGCTTGAAGCCAGCAGATCTGGGGAGACCAGGAGGACGGCGGCATCCGCTGTCGCGATCGTCTCGCGAATTCTTGTATCCCAGTCTTCCGTCGCCCGGATCTCTTCGTCGCTCCACACCTGGAGTAAGCCTTCTTGGGCGAAAGGCGCCAGATGAGTCCGGAAGGCATCGAAGAGCTCTCGGTCCTTGCGGCTGTAACACAGGAACACCTTCCGATGCATGCAGCGGTTCTCCCGAGTCTGAGCGAATGAGCTCCAATCCTATCAGGAGAACGCCGAGCTTACCCGTAGCCTCCATTTCTACTCCACGTAGCCAACCACCTCCACCACCACGTGCACCGCTCCGTTGCCGGCGACGGTCGGCCGGAGAGCCAATGTGCCGTCGTCCGCGAGCGGCACGGTAAAGGTGCCGGTGCGGGTCTGGCGTCGCGGGAACCGGAGCGTGGAGGCCGGCGTGGTGGCGTCTCCCGGGGTGAGGCGGAGGTTGCCGCGCCGCCGGGGCTGGGGCACGGTGACTTTGACGGCGACGGCGGTCGCGCCGGCCGCCACGCCGCAGGCGCCGTGGACGGTGAGGATCTTGCGGGTCCCCGAGCGCAGCGCCGGGCCGTCCGCCGGGCGGCGGGTGTCGAAGAGGGTGCAGGGGGGCACGGTCACAGGGCCGTTCGAGCCCTCTCTGTAGAGGAAGACGTCCCAGTTGGCGTTCAAGTCCCCCGCCACGAAGCTCGGGCTGTCGCTCGTGAAGGCGACGGAGCGGCCGTCGGCCGACATCCGCGGGAAGAGAAAAGAGTCGCTAGGGAACGAGGACACCGGGCCGACGAGCGTCCTCGCGCCGGTGATCCGGTCCTGGAGGATCAGGTTCGCCGGCCCGTTCGGGGCCTGCCCCGCCACGAGGTCGGTCGCCGAGCTCAAGAAGCCGATCCGGCGGCCGTCGGCGCTGATCCGGGCCTTTGCAGCCCCTTGGTTGCCGGCGGTGCCCGGCGTGCCGAGGGCGTGGCTGACGAGCGTGTTGCTCGCCGTGACGCGGTCGTAGAGGAAGACGTCCAGGCCGCCGTTCGTGTCGATTCCTCCGGAGACGAGATCGATCGCGGCGCTTTCGTAGACCAGGAAGCGGCCGTCGGCCGAGAGCGAGCCCGCCGGGGAGAAGTAGGAGGCGATCGTCGATTCCACGTTGCCCACCGTGGTGGGAGAAGAGCTCGCGTGGTTGACCAGAGCCATGGTCCCGTCGAGCCGGTCCCAGAGGAAGATGTCGAGCGCGTTGTTGGTGTCGGCCTGGCCCGGGACAAGGTTGGTCGCGGCGCTCAGGAAGGCGACGAAGCGGCCGTCCGCGCTGATCACGGGCACAAGAGACGGCTGGTTGCCGGTCATGGCCGCCGAGGACGCGGAGCGGCTCACGAGCGTGAGGCCGCCGGTCGTGCGGTCGAACAAGAAGATGTCCTGGACGTCGGGGAAGTCGCTCTGCCCGGCGACGAGGTCGGTCGCGTTGCTCGCGAAGACGACGAAACGGCCGTCGGCGCTGATCACCGGCACGGAGGAGGATTGGTTGCCTCCGGTCACGGGCGAGCCGCTCGCGTGGCTGACCAGGGTGTGGGTGTCGGTGACGCGGTCGTAGAGGAAGATGTCGGTCTGGGGGTTGGCGGGGTTTCCGCTCTGATACCCCGGGATCACGCGGCACCCGTTGCAGGAGTAGGCGAGATAGCGGCCGTCGGCGCTGATTGCCATCTGGCCGGGGAACCCGGGCGCGAGCTCGGCCGGCGCTCCGGGGGGGTGGTTGACGAGGATCGCCGTGTCCGTGGTCTTGTCGTAGATCTGGAGGGCGAACCCCTGCCTGAAGGGAGGCGCAGGCGAGACGTAGGTCGTGAAGGCGGCGAAGCGGCCGTCGGCGCTGAGCACGGGCTGGTTGCCGAGGCCCACGGCCTCGAGCGGCGAGGAGGGCGAGCGGCTGAGCAGGATCGTCCTGCCGGCCGTGCGGTCGTACAGGAAAGCGTCCGAGGTGCCATCCGGAAGTCCGAAGCCGTCGCTGTAGAACCCATAGGGCTCATCGACCTGCCCGGGCACCAGGCCGGCGGCCAGGCTCTGGAAGAGGATCGTCTGCCCGTCCGCCGAGATTTCGCCCAGGGTGCTCGGGCCGTGGGGGGTGACGGCGGCAGGGTTCGCCGGATCGCGGCGCGAGAGGACCGCGATTTCGGCCGAGCTCCGGCTGTAGACGAAGACGTCGAGGAATCCGTTGGGGTCGGAAGCTCCCCCGAGGCCGGCCAGGGTGCTGCTGAAGGCGATGGCGCTCCCATCCAGGCTGATGGTGGGGACGGTCGAGATGCCGCTCCCGTCCCTGGCGTTGGAGACGCTCCCGTGGCTGAGGAGGACGACGCTCCTGTCGCTCCGGTCGTAGAGGAAGACGTCTTCCGTTCCCGGGACGCCGGGCTCGCCGGAGACGAGGTCCTGAGCGTCGCTCGTGAAGGCGACGAAGCGGCCGTCCGCGGAGAGGCTGGGCCAGGCGGCCTGGGCCGGCTCTCCGGCCGCGGTGGCCGGTGAGCCCGGAGCATGGCTCACGAGCTCGACCGCTCCGGAGAGCCGGTCGTAGACGAACACGTCGCTCTCGCCGTTGGTGTCCACCTGCCCGGGCACGAGATTGCTCGCCTCGCTGACGAAGGCCAGGGCGCGGCCGTCCGCGGAGAGCACCAGGCCGAGATATTGGAGAATGCCGGCCGCCCTCACCGGCGAGGCGCTGGTGTGGCTCGCGAGGCGCATATCGCCGGTGACCCGGTCGAAGAGGAACGCATCGGGGGTGTTCGGGGTATCCACCTGGCCGGGGACGAGGTTGTTGGCGAGGCTCGCGAAGGCGATGAAGCGGCCGTCCGCGCTGAGGTGAGGGTCCCAGGAGTGGCCGAGGCCCGTCCCGGTTCCGATCCTGCGGCTGACCAGGGAGAGGGTCCCGGAGGTGCGCTGGTAGACGAAGA
>DATHUD010000499.1:0-14736 GCA_035462575.1 Thermoanaerobaculia bacterium
GGGGACTCCGCCCCATCTCCACTACGGCCTCTACGACTCCGGCGAGGCGAAGAACCCCTATCCGCTCCTCTCCCGCCGCGAGATAGACTCTCCGGCACCATGAGACCGATCACACTGGAGAAGCAGGCGTTCCGGCGTTTGACGTTCTGGAGCGTCCTGGGCGGTCTCTGCCCGCTCATCCCCGTACCGTTCATGGACGACTGGGCGCTCGAGCGGGTCCAGCGGCGGATGATCCAGGAGATCGACCGGGAGGAGAAGATGGGGCTCACCGCCGAGGACATGAAGATCCTGGCGGGAGGCGAGGACCCGCGCTGGGCGGGCTGTGTGGGGACGGTGGCCTGGGCGCTGCGCGAGGTCACCGGCGCCATCCTCGGCAAGCTCTTCCGGACGGTCTTCTACTTCCTGACCATCCGCCGGAGCGTCCGCCGCTCGGCCGAGACCCTCCATCTGGGCTACCTCGTCCTCTGCGCGGCCCGCCTGGGGGAGACGCGGGCCCGGGTCGTCCGCGCCGCGATCCTGGCGACGCTCCAGGAGATGAACACCCGGGCGATCCACCGCACGCTCACCCGGGACTTCCGCCAGAGCCTCTCCCTCCTCCTTCCGGGGGCCGCCCTCCTGGGCCGCCTCATCCCCCGCCGCCGTTCGAAGGCGGCCAAGGCCGAGGAGATCCCCGGAGGCGAAGAGGCCTTCCGGAGGCAGGACGAGCTTCTGGGAGGCCTCGTCGACCGCGTCGCCGCCGACCTCTGGGGAAACCGGGCGTACTTCGCGGAGCTGGAGCGGGTGTTCGAGGGGAAGCTGGCATCTGGCATAGAGTTGCCCCCGTGATCGCCGAGCCCGCCATCCTCTCGAACGACAGCCTCTCCGTCCCCCGGGTCTCCGCGCCCTGGAGCCTCGCGGGGAGCGGCTTCATCTTCCTCTTCACCTTCGAGCCGGGTTTCCTGCGCAAGGGAGGGTTCGTGCCTCCGGAGTTGGGAGAGGGGTTCGAGGCCACTCTCGGCGCGCTGATGCTCGTGGACTACCGGGAGTCGAACGTCGGTCCCTATCGCGAGCTTCTGTTCCTGGTGGGACGGAACCTTCGGTGGAGAAATCACCTGTTCTCGGTCTCCCGCATCTACGTCTCGACCGAGGCGAGCGCGGTGAACGGCCGGGAGAATTGGGGTCTCCCCAAGCAGGCGGCGCAGTTCCAGGGGGTCCCGGGGAAGGACGGCGCCGAGCGGGTGATCGTCTTGAAGAACGGCCTCGCCGAGGTGGACCTGACGGTCGCTCCCGAGCCCGGCCTCGCGCTGCCCGGGACCGCTCTGCTCCTTCCTCCCTCGTGGCGGACGATCGTTCAGCCCTGGCAGGGGAGGACCTACACGACGCGCCTCTCCGGCCGGGGCACCGTCCAGCGCGCCCGTCTGCTCGATTTCCGCACCTTGCCCCACCTCTTTCCGGACGTCGGGGAGGGGACGCTCGTCCGGGGAATCCAGGTGCGGGATTTCCGGATGCGGTTCCCCGCGGCCCGGATCACCCCTTGACCGCGCCCGCGGTCAATCCCTGAACGATCCTTCGCTGGAAGGCGAGGACCAGCGCGGCGACCGGGGCCGTCGCAATGACGGCGGCGGCAAGGATCTGTCCCCAGGGGACCTGATATTGGCCGCGGAAGAGGGCGATGGCGACCGGGACGGTCTGCCGCTCGGGACCGAGGGTGAAGGAGAGGGCAAAGAGGAACTCGTTCCAGCAGTAGATGAAGGTGAGGATGCCCGTGGTGGCGAGCCCGGGGGCGGCGAGCGGGAGGATCACCCGGACGAAGGTCTGCCAGCGGGTGGCGCCGTCCACGAGCGCCGCCTCTTCGAGGTCCGCCGGGAGCTGGCGGAAGAAGCCCACGAGGAGCCAGACGGTCAGCGGCATGGCGAAGGTGAGGTAGGGGAGGATCAGCCCCGGATAGGTGTTGATGAGACCGAGGGTTCTCAAGAGAAGGAAGAGGGGGGAGACGATCGAGATCTGCGGGAACAGGGTGACGGCGAGGATGAAGCCCAGGATCGCGGTCTTTCCCCGGAAGCGCAGGCGGGCGAGCGCGTAGGCGGCGAGCGAGCCCACGGCCACGCAGAAGAGGGTCGTCGTGCCCGCCACCACGAGGGAGTTGCGCAGGGGGATCCAGAAGTCCCGCTCGTCCCAGAGGGCGCGGTAGTGGTCGAGCACCGGCTCGGCGGGCCAGAGGGTGGGCTCGGCGAAGAGCCGGGCCTCGGGGGTGACGGAGGCGACGAGCGCCCAATAGAAAGGAAAGGCCGAGAGTGCCACGAGAAGGGCGAGGACCGCTCCGGCGAGCCAGCGTCCCTTCATCGGCTCTCCTCCGTGAGCCCCGCCCCGAGGCCCCGGATGTAGAGCATCGCGAGCAGGAAGGTCACCAGGAAGACGATCACCGAGAGCGCCGCGCCGTAGCCGAAGCGGAGGTTCGAGAAGAGGGCGTTGAAGGTGTAGAGGGCGATCGGCTCGGTCGACGTCCCCGGCCCGCCGCCGGTCAGCACGTAGATCAGGTCGAAGACGCGGAAGGCATCGAGCGTCCGGAAGATCAGGGCCACGAGGAGGGCGGGTTTCAGGAGCGGCAGGGTGATGCGCCGGAACTGCCGCCACGCGCCCGCGCCGTCCACCGCCGCCGCCTCGTAGAGCGCGGGGTCGATGCCCTGGAGGCCGGCGAGGAGCAGGAGGGCCACGAAGGGCGTGGTCTTCCACACGTCCGCGAGGAGGACCGGCACCCAGGCCGTCCCCGCGTGGACGAACCAGACGAGCGGCTCATCCAGAATCCCGATCCGGGTGAGGAAGGCGTTGACGATTCCCGCCTGGGAGTCGAAGAGGAAGCGCCAGAGGAGAGCCGCCACGACCGTGGGAATGGCCCAGGGGACGAGGATCGCCGCCCGCACGAGCCCCCGGCCCCGGAAGGCGCGGTTCATGGCGAGCGCCAGGAAGAGCCCGAGGACCAGCTCCAGGGTAACGGTCGCGGCGGCGAAGAACGCGGTGTGCCCGAGGGCCCGCCAGAAGCGGCCGTCCGCGAGGATCTCCGCGTAGTTCGCGAGTCCCACGAAGGGACGGCCGAGCCAGGGCATGCGCAGGTCGTGGCGGTGGAGGGACTCCCAGACGGTCCATCCCAGCGGGAAGATGGCCACGGCGGCGACGGTGGCGAGGGCCGGGGTGACGAGCAGCCAGGCGAATCGGCGGTCCGTCACGAGGGGCCTCCGAGGCCCGAGCGTTCGAGGACCGCCTCCATCTCTCGCGCCGCGTCGTGCAAGGCGGCCGCGGTCTCCGTCTGCCCGGCGAGAGACCGGTGGAGGTGGATCTGGAGAATCTCGGAGAGCTCGGTCCAGACCGGGGTCACCGGCCGGGGCCGCGCCCGCTCGACGATGGCGAGCACGGCGGCGGGGTCCGCGCCCAGGGCTTCGGCGAGGCGGGGATCGCGATAGACCGACCGCCGGGCCGGGTACTGACCCACGACCCGGGCGCGCTCGAGCATCCGCTCGGGGGCGGTGAGGTAGGAGATCAGGCGGAAGGCGGCCTCGGGGTGCCGGCTGTGGGCGTTGACGGCGAGCTGGGCGCCGCCGAGCGCCGCCGTGGACTTCCCGCCCGGGGCGGCCGGCATGGGCGCGATGGCGAACCGGCCCGCCACCCGCGATTCGCCAGGCTTGCCCAGGAGCGCCCAGGCGTAGGGCCAGTTGCGGAGGAAGACGGCGTTGCCGTTCTGGAAGGCGAAGCGGGTTTCCTCCTCATGCCAGGTCAGGACCTCGGGAGGGGCGAGCCCGGCGGCGATCTGGCCTTTCAGGTAGGCCAGGGCGGCGATCCCCTGGGGGGAGTCGACGGCCACGCGGCCCTCGGGCGTGAGAATGCTCCCCCCGAATCCCCCCAGGATCTCCAGGAAGACCGTGACCAGCCCCTCGTACCGCGCGCCCTGCCAGACGATGCCGTAGCGCGGCCCCGCCGCCTTCCCCCGCCGGGCGAGCGCGGTGAGCTCGGCGAGGCTCGAAGGCGCAGCGGAGAGGAGGTCGGTCCGCCAGTAGAGCATCCCCACGTCCATGAACCAGGGGAGGGCGTAGAGCTTCCCCTGCCAGGTGTTGGCGGCCAGAGAGGCAGGGAAGAAGTCGCCGGAATCGGGAGAGAAGCGGTCCAGGGGGAGGATCCACCCGGCGGCGGCGAATTCGGGGGTCCATACCACGTCGAGCTGGAGGACGTCCGGCGTGCCCACGTGGGCGTTCAGCCACTGAACGTAGAGCTGGTGGCGCTGGGTGGCGTCGTCCGGCGTCTGCTGGACGGTGACGCGGAGGCCGGGGTTCCCGGCCGCGAACCGGCGGATCTGCCGGGCGAGCACCTCCCCCTCGGCACCCACGGCGCTGCCGGAGACGGTGAGGGTGGGGACGGAGTCTTCCTGTCCACCGCAGGCGCAGAGGAGCAACAGGAGGAGAACACCGAGGGCGCGATTCCTCATGCAAGAAACGGGGGCGGAGAGGCTACCGGAGACGGATCTCCGCCGAGCAGCGCTCCACGCCGTCTTTCCCGCGAGTCACGGGGACGATCGGGAAGCCCGCCCCCTCGGCCCAGCGGCGTATCTCGGGGGTCATCCGCGGATCGTCTTTGAAGAGGATCTCGGTCGTTCGCCGGCCGTCTCCGAGGAAGACCTCGAGGTGGATGTGCTGGGCCGCGGTGCTCTGGGGATAGCCCGCCGGCCGGACCGTCTCGACCTCGAAGCGGCCCTGGGGGTCGGTGGTGAGGTATCCGAACAGCCGGGGGTTCTCGCTGCCGCCCTCATACACGCCTTCGTTGTTCGTCTGATAGACGTAGACGAGGGTCCCACCCGCGGGCTTGCCGTCCGCCCGCAGCACTTTGCCGGTTACGGTCATGCGCTGCCCGGGCTCGTCCGGGGTCACGATCTTCACGCGCGAGCCTTTCGCGTGGTCGCGGATGAGTTGGCGGAAGGGACCGTGCCCGTGGAGCGGCATGTAGACCGGATCGGAAAGTACGGCGGAGACTTCGGCCTTGCCGGATTCGAGGGCCTGCCTTGCTCTGGCGAGGAGCGTGGGAGACCCGGCGTCCGTGTCTCGTGCCTGGCAGGCCAGTGCCGCCGGGAGGGAGAGAAGGAGGGCGAGGGCGAGAGGGGCTGTCCGGATCATGGAAAACCTCCGGAAAGAGGGTACGGCATGGGAGGCGGGGAGTTGCCGGGGGAGATCGTGTTTTACAAAGAGATTACAGAAGGCGTCTTAGACGGTGAGCGCCCGCTCCAGAATCCCCCCGAAATCCGTCCCCGCCGGCAGCGTCCCGAACGCCCTGCCACCGTCACCCCCCAGGCGGCTGGCGCAGAACGCGTCCGCCACAGAAGCGGGGGCGTGGCGGACGAGGAGCGAGCCCTGGAGGGTGAGGGCGAGGCGCTCGACGAAGCGGCGGGCCTGGGTTTCGAGGTCTCCCGGCGCTCCGAGGTCGTGCTTCAGAGCGTCGACCGCGGCGTCGAGACGGGCGTCGGCGCCCCGGGCCTCTTCGATCTCGGCGAAGAGGGCGGCGAGGGATTCGGGGCTCTTCTGGAGAGCGCGCAGGACGTCCAGGCACTGGACGTTCCCCGATCCTTCCCAGATGGAGTTCAAGGGGGCCTCGCGGTAGAGGCGGGCCATCCCCCACTCTTCGACGTAGCCGTTCCCCCCGAGGCACTCCAGGGCCTCGGCGGCGTGGACCGGGGCGCGCTTGCAGATCCAGTACTTGAGGACGGCCGTGGCGAGCCGGCGGAAGGGGGCGTCCGCCTCGGTGTCGTAGGCGCGGGCGAGGCGCATCATCGCGACCGTGGCGGCCTCGGACTCGATTGCGAGATCCGCGAGGACGTTCCTCATGAGCGGCTGGTCCGCGAGGAGCCTCCCGAAAGCGCTGCGGTGGGCCGCGTGATGGATCGCCCGGGTTGTGCCCGTCCGCAGGCTCGCGGCGGAGCCGATCACGCAGTCGAGGCGGGTGTGGTTCACCATCTCGAGAATGGTGGGCACGCCTCGCCCCTCCTCGCCCACGAGGCGGGCCCAGGCGGCGTGGAGCTCGATCTCGCTCGACGCGTTCGAGCGGTTGCCGAGCTTGTCCTTCAGACGCTGGAGGTGGATGCGGTTGCGCTCGCCGTCCGGGGTGAAGCGGGGGAGGAGGAAGCAGGAGAGGCCGCCCGGCGCCTGGGCGAGGACGAGGAAGGCGTCGCACATCGGGGCCGAGCAGAACCACTTGTGGCCGGTAAGCTCGTATTCGCCCTCCGCTCCCAGGGGACGCGCCACCGTGGTGTTCGCCCGCACGTCCGAGCCGCCCTGCTTTTCGGTCATGGCCATGCCGCAGAGGGCTCCGGTCTTCTCCCCGGAGGGGACGAGCCGGGGATCGTAGGCGAGCGAGGTGATCCGGGGCTCCCATTCCGCGGCCAGCCCGGGCTGGTGACGCAGGGCCGGGAGAGCCGAATAGGTCATGGAGAGCGGACAGCCCACGCCGGCCTCGACCTCGGCGAGCAGACGGAAGAGCGCCGCCCGGGCCACGTGGGCGCCGGGCCGAGGGTCCCGCCAGGGGAGGGCGTGAAGGCCGTGCTCGACACCCAGGCGCATCAGCTCGTGCCAGGCGGGGTGGAACTCGACCTCGTCGATCCGGTGGCCGGCGCGGTCGTGGGTGCGGAGCCGCGGCGGGTGCTCGTTCGCCTGAAATCCCCACGCGATCGTCTCGGGCCTCCCCGCGATCTCCCCGAAGGCCCGCGCCCGGTCTTCCGCCCAGGCGGCCCCCTCGCGGCGGAGGGCCTCGCCGAGCGCCCGGTCGGCCGTGAAGAGGTTCACCCCCTCGAAAGGAGGGGGCTGGTTGAAGACGGTGTGGGTGGCCATGGGGAAGGAGAACACGGACGAACACGGACTGGCAAGGACAGGCACGGACGGACAGAAAAAGAGCGGTGTTCGTCCGTGTGGGTCCGTGTTCGTCCGTGTGTCCGTGTCGTCTACTCGCTCCGGAGCACCTCGACCGGCCGCCGTTCCAGCGCCCGGAGGCTCGCGGCCAGGCCGGCGATCACGGTGAGGACCACGCTCCCGGCGACGGCGGCGGCCACGGTCAGGGGCTCGGTCTCCCAGGGGATGACGAATCCCCGGGTGACGACCCCCCAGGCGAGGGCGGTGCCGCCCGCGGCGCCGATCACCCCGGCGACGAGCCCGATCAGGGCGTACTCCACGGCGAAGGTGGCGGCGACCCCGCGCCGGGTCATGCCGAGCGTTTTCAAGAGCGCCACCTCGCGGCCCCGGCGGGCCGTGCCGGCGCTGATCGCTCCGGCCAGGATGGCGATTCCGGCGAGGACGGTAAAGCCGCCCAGGAAGCGGATGCCCAGACCGATCCGGCCGAGGACCTTGAAGATCTTCTCCAGGATCTCCCGGATGCGCAGCACCGTGATGTTCGGGTATTGAGCGGCCAAGGTGTCCTGGATCCTCTGCTCGCTGCCTCTCGGGAGCCGCATGGCCGCGATGCGCTGCTGGGGCGCCTGGTCGAGGACGCCGGGCTCGACCACGAGGAAGAAGTTGATCCCGAAGGTCTGCCAGTCCACGGTGCGCACGCTGGTCACGGTGACGTCGACCGGAATGCCCTGGACGTCGAAGCGGAGGACGGAGCCGAGCTTCAGGCCCATGTCGCCCGCGAACTCCTCCTCGACGCTCACCTCGGCTTTGGCCGGGTCGGTCCAGAGCCCACCCTGGATGATCTTGTTGTCCTCCGGAAGCTCCTGGAGATAGGTGAGGCGCTGCTCGCGGGTGAGCGCCCATCGCCGCCCGCCCTCGCGCCCCGACGTCTTGGCGCGCTCGAGGAGCTCTTCGGTCGAGACGCCGTCAATGGCCGCGAGGCGCGCCATGACGACCGGAACGGATTTGATCTCGTCCGCCCCTCCGGCCTCGAGGATCCGGAGGACGCCGGGCCATTGGGCCGGCTGGATGTCCACCAGGAAGGCGCTCGGGGCGTCTTTGGGGAGCTCCGCGGTGAGCTGCCGGGAGAGGCGCCCTTCGACGAGCGACATGGCGAGGACGACGAGCACTCCGAGCCCCAGGGCCACGATGGCGCCGCTGGCCGCGGCCCCCGGGCGGGCGAGCGCCGCAAGGCCGTTGCGCACCGAGAGGCTCGCGAAATTCCGGGGGAGACGGCCGGCGATCCGGGTGACGAGCCACGCTGCGGCGGCCAGAGCCGCGGTGACCGCCGCGACGCCGCCGGTGAACTGGGCGCCCAGAAGGGCGGAGCGGGCCTGGAGGGTCGCCATGCCCCAGACACCCAGAGCCAGGGCGAGGAAGGTCGCGCCGGTGACCCAGCGATGGCGGGGGAGAGGCTCGGCGTCGCGCCGGAGCACCCGGGCGGGGGGGACGCGCAGCACGGCCGAGAGCGGCGGCAGGCTGAACAGGAGCGCCACGCCGACTCCCAGCGCGAGGCCCCGGAGCAGCGCCACCGGCTGCCAGGGGCGGATCAGCTCCGCGGGGATCAGGTCCGGAAAGAGCGAGGGGAGCACGAGCTGGACCGCGGCCCCGGCCACGATCCCCACGAGGCTGCCGGCAAGGCCGAGGAGAGCCGTCTGCCCCAGGTAGAGAGGAAAGATCTCCCGGGGGCGCAGCCCGAGGCACTTCAGGACCGCGATCGCGTCCAGGCGACTCGCGAGCCAGGCACGGACGCTCTGGGCCACGCCGATGCCTCCCACGAAGAGGGAGAGGAGCGCCACGAGCCCGAGGAAGCGCTCGACCCGGTTCAAGTTCCGGCGCAGCGCCGGCTGGGCTTGGCTGTAGGTCTCGACCCGGAAGAAGTCGGGGTGCGGGAAGGACTGCTTCAACCGCTCGACCACGGCGTCCAGGCGCCCGGCCGAGGTCCCTTCGGGGAGCTTCACGAGGAGCCGGTAGTCGATCCGGCTCCCCTGGCCCGCGAGCGGAGTGCGGGCGAAGCCCGGCCCGGAGAGGAAGACCCGCGGCCCCAGGGTGAGCGAGACGCTGATCCGGTCGGGCTCGGAAAGGACGACTCCGGCGATCCGGAAGGGCACACCACCGATCCGCAGCGTGTCCCCCACCCGGAGATTCAGGCGGGCGAGGAGCTCGGAGGCGACCACGACGGTGTCGGGGGAGAGCAGGCTCCGGAGCGGCTGCCGGGGTTGCATCTCCAGCTTCCCGTAGAAGGGAAAGGTGCCGTCCACGATCTTGAGCTCGACCAGTTGGCTCGGGCCGGGCCGGCCGTTCTTCGGAGGCGCCGCCGCGGCCACGGTGACCGTCTCGCGCACGTCCGTCCGCTCGGCCCCGGGGATCGCGTCCACGGCCCGGCGGACCTCTTCCGGGATCGGGAGGTTGCCGTCCACCACGAGGTCGGCGGCCAGAAGCTGGCGGGCCTCCAGGCGGATGCCGTCGTCCAGGCTCGCCGAGAGCCCGGCCACGGCCACCACGGCCGAGACGCCCACGGCGAGGCAGGCGATGAAGAAGACGAGCCGCCCGCGCGAGCCGCGGGATTCGCGCAGCAGGGTCTTCAGGTAGAAGGAGAGGCTCACGGCAGCGCCTCGGCCGGAGCCGGAACGAGCGCCGGCTCCTGCCGCTCGACCCGGCCGTCGCGCAGGTGGATCAGGCGGTCGGCGAGCGCCGCCACCGCCGGGTCGTGGGTGACGAGCACGAGGGTGGTCCCCTCGCGCCCGCGGAGGTCCGTCAGAAGCTCCAGGATCTTTCTGCCCGTCGCGCCGTCCAGGTTCCCGGTGGGCTCGTCGGCGAGGAGGATGGACGGCTTGGCGGCGAAGGCGCGCGCGAGCGCCACCCGCTGCTGCTCGCCGCCCGAGAGCTGGCTCGGGTAGTGGTGGCCACGGTCTCCCAGGCCTACGGCGGCCAGGAGCTCGTCCGCGCGGGCGAGGGCCTTGGGCAATCCCCGCAGCTCGATCGGAAGGAGGACGTTCTCCCGGGCGGTCAGGTTCCCCAGCAATTGGAAGCTCTGGAAGACGAAGCCGACCTTTTCGCGCCGCAGCAGGGCGAGCTGGTCCTCGGTCATGGCCTGGATGGGCTGGCCGTCGATCAGGATCTCTCCCGAGGAGGGCCGGTCGAGCCCCGCCATCAGGGCGAGGAGGGTCGACTTGCCGCTCCCGGACGGGCCCAGCACGGCGACGAACTCGCCGGGGTCGATCGTGACGTCGACGGTGTCCAGAATGGTCAGCTCGCGGTCCCCGGAGGGGAGGCGGCGGGTCAGGCGGCGCATTTCGAGGCGGGGTGTGGTCATGAGCGGTCCACGGAATAAGAAGAGGAGGTCCGGGTCTTTAGACTGGAGGACGCCGACAGCGTTTTCCGGACCCTGATCTGTAGGATGAAATCGGCATGACGTGGCGAAAAATCCCAACTCTGGCCCTGACGCTCCTTATTCCCGTGGTTTCCGCCTGCGACCGGCAGGTTTCCGGGGAGGCTCCCGTCCGGCAGGCCGTGCCGGCCCGGACCACGACGGCCCCCGCTCCTCCCCGGGCCGCGGCGGACGCCCGTCCCGCTCCGGTCTCCGGAGAGCCCCTGGTGATCTTCCTGGGCGACAGCCTCACGGCGGGCCTCGGCCTCGCCGAGAACCAGGCCTATCCCGCGCTCCTCGACCGGAAGCTGGACGAGGCGGGCAATCCGGTCCGCGTGCTGAACGCCGGCGTCTCCGGCGATACGACCGCGGGCGGCCTCTCCCGCCTGGACTGGCTCCTCTCCCAGAAGCCGGACGTGCTGGTGGTGGGACTGGGCGCCAACGACGGCCTGCGCGCCCTGCCCGTCGAAGAGTCCGAGAAGAACCTGCGCGAGATCGTCCGCCGCGCGAAGGCGGCCGGCGCCAGGGTTCTCCTCCTCGGCATGCAGATCCCGCCCAACTACGGCCCGGAGTACACGACGGCTTTCGCCGGCATGTATCCCCGGATCGCCGAGGAGCTGGACGTACCCCTCGTCCCCTTCCTCCTGAACAAGGTCGGAGGTGTCCGCGAGCTGAACCTGGAGGACGGCATGCACCCCAACGCCCAGGGGCAGGAGATCCTGGCGGAGAACGTGCTGCCGTATCTGGAGGAGCTGGTCGAAGAGCCGGTGGCGGCGGCGGTGGGGCCGTAACCAGCCGTTCTTCGACCCGGCTTCGCCGGGCGGGGGCGGTTATTTTTCCATCGCCGCCTCCCACATCGCGTCCATCTCCTCGAGCGTCGCCTCCGCGGCCGTCTTCCCTTGGGCGGCCAGCCCCTCCTCGATCTTCGCGAAGCGCTTGCGGAACTTCAAGTTGGTGCCGGCGAGCGCGGCCTCGGGGTCCACCTCCACCTTGCGGGCGAGGTTGGCGATGGTGAAGAGGAGATCCCCCACCTCTTCCTTGACCTCTTCGCGGCGGCCGGCGGCGAGAGCCTCCCGCAGCTCTCCGATCTCCTCTTCCATCTTGTCGAGCACGGCGTCCGGGTTGGGCCAGTCGAAGCCGACGCCGGCGGCCTTCTGGGTCAGCCGGTAGGCGGCCAGAAGGGCGGGGAGGGAGGAGGGGACGCCGGAGAAGAGGGACTCCCGCTTGGGCTCCTTGGCGAGCTTCCTCCGTTCCCAGGCCTGGCGGACCGCCTCGGCGTCGGCCAGGACCTCGTCGCCGAAGACATGGGGGTGGCGTTCCACCATTTTCCTGTGGACGCGGTCGATGACCTGTGAGAGTCTGAAGGCACCGGCCTCCTCGGCCAGACGTCCGATGAAGGCGACCTGGAAGAGCATGTCTCCGAGCTCCTCGGCGAGCTCATCCCAGTCGCCACCGTCGATGGCTCCCGCGAGCTCGTGCGCCTCCTCCAGGAGGTAGGCGCGCACGTCCGGCAGCGTCTGCTCCTTGTCCCAGGGACAGCCGTCTTTAGCGCGGAGGCGGGCGACCAGATCGAGAAGCTTCTGGAGATCGGGGGCTTCGGGCATGATGAGGCTCCGGCTTGCCGTGAGAGAATTGCGCTTGCTACGATTTTTCAACAGCTCTCGGCAAGCGGGCGAGAAAGGAGTCGAGGTCCGAAGTGGCGAACGAAAATAAAGAGATCAAGGTTACCGACAAGCGGATGTTCACGCCCGAGGGCGAGTTGCGGGAAGAGTACCGTTTCCTAGACGAAAAATCGACCGCGACGGCCATCAGCCCGGAGCCTCCGGAGGAGCGCCGTCCCGAGCCCGAGCCGCCGGCCCTCGTGGGAGAGTCCCCCCGCCGGCAGCAGTCCGCGCCGCCCCGGGAGGAGCGGGCGCGGGTCGACTTCCCCGAAACGCCCCCCGGCCTGGGGCCGACGTTCTTCGACCTGGTCCAGATGCTGATGGAGCCCGCCGTCATCTACCTGGGAGACATGCCGCTGCCGGACGGGCAGTCGGCGGAGAACCTGGAGATGGCCCGCCTCCACATCGACATGCTCGACATCCTGAGGCAGAAGACCGACGGCAATCTGACGGCGCAGGAGTCGGCCTTCCTGGAGGATCTGCTCTACCGGTTGCGGGTCCGCTATGTACAGAAACAGGGCTGATCGCACGTGGCTTGCCGGGCTCGCGCTCGGCGTGCTCCTCGCGCTTCTGGCGCCGGCCGGGGCCGGGGCCCAGACCGTTTCATCGCCGCAGGTGACGGGGGTCGAGATGACCCCCACCGTGCGGCGGACGTTGAAGCAGCTCGAGGAGCAGTGGCTGCAGTGGATCGTCCAGAACAACGAGGCGCAGGCAAACAGCGCGGTGGAAGGCCTGATGACCACCGCCCGCCAGCTCGGCATGACGCGCCTGCCGGACCTCTCCGCCGGCGCCGCCGCCCGCGCCGTGCAGGCCGCCCGCGAGAAGGACTTCCCCCGCGCCCGCTGGGCCTTGAAGGCGGCCGAGCGGTTCGATCCGGGGCGCCCGGAAACGGCTTTCGCCGAGTCCCGGGTGAACCGGCTGGAGGGAAACTACCCGGGTGCGGTCGCCTCCTTCCTCTCCAGCGGCCCGCGGCTCTTCAGCCGCCCCCTGGAGCGCTATCTGTGGCTCCAGGATCTCGGGCTGTGGGGGCTATGTCTCCTCCTGCTGACCGGCGGGCTCTTCGTCGCCGTGCAGATGGCGACCAAGGGGGGAGGGCTCTTCCATGACATCGCGGACGCTTTCGCGCGGCGGCTCCCCCGGCCGGTGGCGCTGGGGCTCGCGGCCCTGTGCCTGCTCTGGCCGGTCTTCCTCCCCTACGGCCTGCTATGGCTCCCCCTCTACTGGTCGGTCCTGCTCTGGGGCTACGGATCTTCCAGCGAGCGGGTGGTGCTCGTCGCCGTCTGGCTCCTCGTGGGAGTGACGCCCCTCCTCATCACGGAGCAGCGGCGGCGGGTGGCGCTCACGCTCTCGCCGCCGGTCCGGGCCATGGAGAGCCTGGAGCAGCACCGGCTCTACGGCGGGCTGTTCGCGGACCTCGGGGTGCTCCGCTCGCTGCTCCCGGAAAGCGTGGCGGTCAAGCACTTCCTGGCGGACGTCCACCGCTCGCTGGGACAGTGGGAGCTCGCCCGGTCGCTCTACAGGCAGGTGCTCGAAGCGGAGCCCGAGAACACGTCGGCGCTGCTCAACCTGGGAACCTACTTCTTCCTCAAAGGGGATTTCGGCAGCGCCATCCAGAGCTTCCAGAAGGTGACGGCGGCCGATCCCAGGAACGCCGCGGCGCAGTTCAACCTGAGCCAGGCCTACTCCGAGTCTTACCTCTTCGACGAGTCGCGGAGCTCCCTCGCCCAGGCCCGGGAGATCGACGACGCCCGGGTGTCCGGCTGGGTCAGCGAGCAGCAGCGGGTGGTCACGGTCTCCGGCGGCCTCGAGCGCACCTCCGAGATCCGGCGCGAGCTGCTCGCGGACTGGCGCAACGGGGAGAAGGCGTCCTCGCGTCCGGACCTGTTCCAGCGCTTCCTGCCGCTCCTGGTGGCGCTGGGCCTGTTCCTGGCCTCCGCGGCGCTCCATCTGGCCCGCCGCCCCTTCGGCTACCCGGAGAGGCGGCTCGACGCCCGGTCCGGAGGGTTCGAGCGCTGGAGGCGGGTCCTGGTGCCCGGTTTCGCCTCTTCCGAGGTGGGGGAGGGGGGACAGGCCTTCGCCGCTCTCCTCGTGCCGGCGGCCCTTTTGATGCTTCCCCTCTTCGGAACCCTCGGATATCCCATCCCTTGGAGTTATGATCCGGGAAACCTCGCGTCCTGGATCCTGATGATCCTGGGTTTGTTGCTCTACCTCGGAGTGCGGCTCCGCCGGGAGCTGCGCGACGAAGTCTGAGCCGTCCGTGCCGCGACGGACGGCCGAGGGCCCGCGTTCATGGCTGTTGAAGGCACCCTAGACCTGTTCAAGCTGCCGGAGATCCTGCAGTTGATCTCCCAGCAGCAGAAGACCGGCATCCTGACGGTCCAGGGGCAGCAGGACATCGTTGCGATCTCGTTCCTGAACGGCCGCATCGTCGCGGCCGACGCCTTGAACCAGACCCTGGAGCAGGGGCTCGCGGACGTGCTCGTCCGCGAGGGGCTGCTCTCCGCCCCGGAGTTCGCCCGCGCGTCCGCCGAGCACCAGTCCTCGGGCGCGCGGCTGCTCGACGTGCTCGTGGAGCGCCGCTTCGTGGAGCGGCCGCAGCTCCTCCACGCTCTGCGCCTCCAGACCTACCGCCTCCTCCAGCAGCTCCTGCGCTGGAGCGAGGGGGACTTCAAGTTCTACAGCGGCGACGAAGTCTCCTATGAAGAGGGCTTCCAGCCGATCTCGGTCGAGGACCTGCTGATCAACTCTCTCCCGGAGGTGCAGCCGCCCCAGCCCGCGCCTCCGCCGGGCCCACGGCCGGTGCCGCCGGTCG
>DATHUD010000500.1:0-3055 GCA_035462575.1 Thermoanaerobaculia bacterium
AGTGGAGTTGCTCACCCGCCACGACCAGGATTCGGACTTCGCCACGGACGTCTGTGTGTTCAAGGACGGCCTCGACCCGGTGACGGGCCATCGTTACCTGGAGGAGATCGCCTTTGAAGTGATCTCGGAGCAGAGCGAGCGGCTCGTGAAGGAGAAAGCTTTACGGATGCACCGCCGGGGCGTGCGGCGGATCTTCACGATCTGGGTCAAAAGTCACCGCGTCTGTGAGTGGTCTCCCGAGAACCAGACTTGGCGTCCCTTGGAGGCAATCGCACAGATCGAGGATCCGTGCCTCGTGACGCCGCTGGCTGTGGCGGCTCTCCTCGATGCCGCGGTGGCCGATAACGCGGTGGTTCAGGCTCTGGCCGCCAAGGGCAACCCGGAGATCCGGAGGCGGGAAGCCGAAGCGGAGGCCAGAGGCCGAGCCGAAGGAACAACTGAAGGCGAAGCTCGAGGGGCAGCCAAATCCATTCTCAAATTCCTTGAGGCTCGGGGTGTTGCTGTGAGCCCAGCCCAGCGGGAGGAGATCTTGAGCTGCCGTGATCTGGATCGCTTGGATCTATGGTTGAGCCGGGTTGCCTTAACTTCTTCCGTGGACGAGGTTCTGGCAGAAGGCTGAGGCAAGTTGATGCAGGTCGGGAACTACTACGAGGAGGCGCGCCGGCAATTCTTCGAGGTCGAACCGCGCCCTCTCCGGACCGGGGATGCTCCCCTGCCTTCGCGCGAGGAGATCCATGACCGGAGTCAGCTCTTCACAGACAAAGCCTCCGGCGCTACTCGAAGTAATCTCCGTCGACCCGGGGAAGGCGAATCACCCGGTGGTGTGTGACGCCCACGCCATATTCGATCATGAGCGAAGTCAGCCTAGCTCCGGCAATGAGCACGACATTCTCCGAAACCTGGGCTCCGTAATCCAGGGCTTCGCGAGTAAAGGAAGAGGTCGTGATAAAAACGCCTTTCTTGGCTCTTCGCCCGGCGAGCGCACCGAAAAAGCCCTGCACCTCCGGCCGCCCAACCGATCCCTGCCAACGCTTGGCTTGGACGTAGACCTTTTCGAAGCCCAGTTTGTCGAGAGAAATGACTCCATCGATTCCGGCGTCTCCGGACCCGCCGACGCGTTGGAGATCGGTCTCGCTGGTTCCATATCCGAGCGCGTGAAGCAACTCGAGGACCAACTCCTCAAAGAACTCAGGCGGAGCTTGTAGGATACGATCCAGAAGCTCGCGGGCAACCGCCTTTTCAATTTCCTTCACAGCCAAGTCAATGCGCTCTTCCGGACTCTGTTGTATCCCTGAGATGGGAGGCTCTGGGTCAGATAGATCACCTGGAATTGCGCTCCGGGCCTCCCGAGAAATATTCCGCATCATCCCTTCGCTGAGTTGTCCGGGATTCGAAGCCAGAAGCTCTTTTCCTTTGGCAGTGATACGCCAAAGCCCCGAAGAGGGGGACTCCACATATCCCGCGAGCTTCAGCATATTGAGGCTCCAGCCGATGCGGTGACGGTATCGAAGATGCGCACCACTGGGAAGCCGCTCTGCCCGCTGCGCAGGCGTGAGCTGCGCCAGATCAGCGACGGGCTCATAGATATCCCGACGGCGGAGCCCCTCCGGTTTCCCGGCCAATATACGCAGAATCGGATGGAAGAAGCCGGCGGGTTGTGGAACGGTCGATGTGGTCATAGTTGGTCGACTTTACGGCATCCAATGAGAAATGATTTCTTCCTCACGCCCCCCGCACCTCCCCCACCACCCAATCCATCACCCCCAGAAGCCCCTCCACCCGTCCCCCTTCCGCCAACAACCGCAGAGGGATGCTCGGCCGCCGCTCAATCCCATCCTCGGGGATCACCATCCCGAGGACCTCATTGAGCCTCTGAAGAAGCTCCAGCCGCTTCTCCCGTGAATCGAAGGGCGGCCGCTTCCGCATCCATTGGAACTGGATTTCGATCCGCCCATACGTCCAGACGGCGAGGGTCCAGTAGTCTTCGTCTCCGTGGTGCACCATGGGGAAGAAGGAGCCGTCCTGGGCTCCGCTTCCCCACCAGATCCAGCAGCCCCGGTCCTTGGCCCAGTCCAGAATGCGCCTCGCAACCCGGGCTTCCTCTTCTCCGGTGCGCCGGGTCAGCTCGGCGAAGAAGGTGGGTTCGTCCCATCTCTTTTCGCCCTTCCTGACGAGGGCTTCGGTGGTCTGCCCTAGAACGCGAGGAACGAGGGTCTTCAGGCCCTTGCCGGCGTATTGCCGGATCTCGACGGCCAGCACCTCGGCCGGGTCCATCTGCTCGTTCAGGAACTCCACGATGCGGCGCAGCTCGGGGGGGATGGCGTCGGAGACGAAGAGGAGGCGGATTTTGCCGGCTTTCAGGTTGGTCTTGACCCTCTGCCAGAAGTCGCCGGTCGCGGCGGGCTCCCCCAGCAGATGGGCGATCTGCTCGTCCGGGTCGAGGCCTCCCTCTTCCTGGCAGCGCTTCGCGAGCGAAGCCTGGATGGCCTCTGCCGTCCAATGGAGGACGGAATTCGCGGCGTAGTCGAGCATCTGGCCGACGACCTCGCGCCTCGTACGTGGATCGGTGCCGCGCTTGACCTCGACGAGGGTGGGGACGCCGTCCTGGTCCAGGAAAAGGTGGTCCAGGGCCCAGCGGGCCCCTCCCTGCTCCTGGTCCGGGATGCCGATTTCCCGGGAGACGAGGAGCCAGCGGCGCGGAGAGCCCGGATCGATCTGGTCTCCGGGGAGCAGGCCAGGATGGTCGGCCAGGAGCTTCTGGAGATCGACCTCGGCGGCAAAGGCGGTCTCCGCCATCTCCGTGAGCTCCCCGGTGGGGTCGAGCAGGAAGATTCCTCCAGACATAGTGGTGGCTTTCAGGAACTTCGTTATTAGAACACCTTGCGGTGTTCAAGGAAAGCCTCAAGGCTTTGAACGCCAGCAAGGAGCGTCCGTTGCCGCTCTGGGGGACGGCCGGGCGCGAGCTCAGGCTGACCAGGATCGTCGTCTTCGTGGTCCGGTGTGCCGAGGCACTTTCTACCTTTGGGGACCGCCCTTTCCGATCCGGAGACGCCCC
>DATHUD010000501.1:0-4759 GCA_035462575.1 Thermoanaerobaculia bacterium
GTCCATTCCGGCATCATTCGAGTCGAGGAATGATTCGACCGTTTGGCCAAGAACTTCTCTCGCAATCGTCAAGCACAGTTGCTGGAAACTGTGCCAGCCAAGAGTGTGCAACTGATACATGGTGATGCCCGCTACCTCCAAGAGGAGTTTCCTCTGGATCTTACTCCAAAATTAAATGACACCTGTCTCAGCATCGGGATTGACGCACGATACAAGGACAGTCACTTGGTTAATCCATCTTCGCAGGCTGGCTCGTTGGGCTTTCGTCCGAGTCCGGCCGCCGCTTGCGGATTTCGCCGCCAAGCGATCTGAGTCGCCCTTTATTCGGGGGCACCGGCTTCGAGGAGTACGGAGATCAGCTTCTCTCGGAAGCGATCCAGATCCTCCGCTTCCGCCTCGCTCAAGCCGGCGGCCTCGGCCAAAGGCCTGGGGCGAAGGTCCCGCAGGACCCAGGCCAATACAAGAGGAGAAAAGCCGGCATCTTTCCGAGGAGCGTCGGCGAGCGCTCCCTTGAGATCTGCGCCGGATTCAAGTAAGGCGCGCACGTCGACGAGATCGCGAACCTCCGAACGGCTTAACAGCGTGCAGAGCTTGTTGACGAGGATCTCCTGAGGCGAGTCGACGGTGATCGAAACGCCTTGGATTTCAACGGTCTGAGGGCGGTGGACGGCAGAGACGGGTTCGGCAACCAGATCCACGATGCAGACCTCAGGCCCATCCTTCACGCGCAGTCGATGGAACGTCGGGCTTGTCTGCACGGCCGTCACTTCGAGACCTTCGGCCGTCAGCCGTGCCTGGGTCTCCTGGGGAAGAGAGCCGAGTTGCTGGCGCTCGTGCCAGAAGAGATCCAGGTCTTTCGTGGTGCGGTGCTTCAGGTGGAAGCCCACCAGCGCAGCACCTCCCGTCAGAGTCCAGGGAGGCTCCAGAGCGGAGAGCAGACGCAGGATGCGCCCTTGCAGGGGAGTCAACCTACCGCCAGACATGCCCCCGCGCTTCCCACGCCTCGAACAGCCAGGTCCAGAACTCCCGGGTCTTGCCCAGATAGCGCTCCAGGCGCGGCCAGAGCTCCCGGATCTGGCGGGCGGAGACGAAGGTGAAAACGTCGTCCGGTTTGGCCTGGCGCATCAGTTTGCCGATGAGGTAGGCGCGGACATCCGGGTCCGGGCTCCTGAGCCCCTCTTGGAACTCTTCGAGGGTCATCGAGGTGTCCCAGAGGAAGTAAGGGTGTCCCTCCGCATCGACGAGTCTCTCGGGTGGGGTCGGATTCAGCATGAAGTCACCACGGCGCCATAATGGCACGCTCCGATCTCCCGCGGAAGCCTGGCCTGCACATGGATGCGGAACGCTCGTCCTCTCTCAGGGAGCATTCGTCCTCTCCGCCGGAGCGTTCATCTTCTCTCCCGGAACGTTCATCCTCTCTCGGGGAGCATTCGTCCTTCCCTCCGGAATGGTCATCCTTCCCCGCGGAGCGTTCATTCTCCCTCGTAGAGCGTTCATCCCCTTCCGCGGAACGTTCATCCCCTCTCGCGGAACGTTCATCCTCTCCGGTCGAACGTTCCGCGGGAGCGGAAACCGCTACGCCGGGCTCGGGGGTCCAGGAGCTTGGAGCGGCTTGAAGGAGGGGCGGCTCTTCCGGCGAGGACGAGGGTGCCGGTCTGCGCGCGACTGTCGGTGGCTGCCGCCCAAGGCTCATATACAGGATAGGGCGATGGGATTACGTAGACTCACGATTCGAAATCGGCTGGGACCGGTTGGCCGCGCAACTCAGGAATATCCTCTGTGAAGCCCAAGCCGGCGAAGCGATCGGCGAGCCGGGAGCCGAGCGGTGCCTGGGTGACGTCCTCATCTCGGACCGCGTTGCGGAGGATCTCACGAACCTCTTCTTCCGTGCTGCGGCCGTGACGGCATGCGCGGCGCTGAAGCTTGGCCTTCACATCGTCGTCAAGGTGTCGGACCAGGAGCTGAGCCATGGCGAGATGATGGCATGATGTCTAGTCAAGGCTGGAATTGGTCCTCAGCCCGGCCCGCCCGCCGCCGTCACCCGCCAGATGACGTTGCCCACGTCATCCGCCACCAGCAGAGCGCCTCGCTTGTCGACGACGACGCCCACGGGCCGCCCCATCGCGTCTCCGTTTTCCTTGACGAAGCCGGTCAGCACGTCGATCGGCTCGCCGGAGGGCTTGCCGCCGGTGAAGGGGATGAAGACGACCTTGTAGCCGCTTCTCGGCTTGCGGTTCCAGGAGCCGTGCTGGCCCACGAACATGCCGCGGCGGAACCGGTCGGGGAGCGAGGTTCCTTCCGAGTGGGTGAGGCCCAGGGAGGCGGTGTGCGGTCCCAAGGCGTAGTCGGGCACGAGGGCCTTGGCCACGAGATCAGGCCTTGGCGGCTTGACCCGGGTGTCGACGTGCTGGCCGAAATAGCTGTAGGGCCAGCCGTAGAAGCCGCCGTCGCGGACCGAGGTCATGTAGTCGGGCACGAGGTCGCTGCCGAGCTCGTCGCGCTCGTTGACGGCCGTCCACAGGGCGCCGCTCTCGGGCTCCCAGGCCATCCCGACCGGATTGCGCAGCCCGGAGGCGAAGACGCGGTGGCTGCCGGTCGCGGCATCCACCTCCCAGATCGCGGCGCGGCCCTCTTCCTCTTCCATTCCGTGCTCCGCCACGTTGCTGTTGGAGCCGATGGCCACGTAGAGCTTCGAGCCATCCTTCGAGGCGATGACGTTCTTGGTCCAGTGATGGTTGCGCGGACCCGCCGGCAGGTCGACGACCTTGGTGCCGGAGGCCGCGATCCGCGTCTCGCCCTCCGTGTAGGGGAACTTCACGACGGCGTCGCTGTTGGCCACGTAGAGGGTGTCTCCCACGAGCTCCATACCAAACGGCGAATTGAGACCGGACAGGAACACCGAGCGCGTCTCCGCGGAACCGTCCCCATCCGCGTCGCGGAGCAGCGTGATGCGGTTGGCGCTGGGCACGGCGCCGCCGGCCTTCTTCTGGAAAAGCTTGAAGAAGAAGCCCTTGATCCCCTTGTTGTCCTTCGGCCGCGGTGGCGCGTTGGTCTCGGCCACGAGCACGTCGCCGTTCGGAAGCACATAGACCCACCGGGGGTGGTCGAGTCCCTCGGCAAACGCGGCCACGGCCGTCCCTTCGGCCGCCACCGGCTTCGCTCCCTCCGGCCAGCCCTTCGCAGTGACGACGTGCACCACCGGGATCAGCGCCCGCTCGGGGGGCGGCAGGGTGGGGGTGGGGCCGGTCCCGGCGGAGACGGGGAGCCGCGCCGAGGAGGCGCATCCCGCGAAGCTTGCGGCGGCGGCGATGAAAACGAGCTGGAACGCGATCCTCTTGGCTGGTTGGAACATGACCCACCTCCCTCGCTACCCCTGGACCAGCAAGAACCGAGCCGGTGAATCGATCGGATGATAGGATTCCCCCGGAAGGTACAAATGCCCTCGGAGGGGAAGAAGAAGTGACGCAATTCGATCCCGGTGGCCGCCTTACGCTGTTTTCTTACACCGTGGAGTCTCTGGCGCCGCTCTACCGGGCCGTCATGCGCCTGTTCTTCGAAGCCAAGGCGCGGTACCGGATCCAGTTCCGGCCGGACGAGGTCGCGGCCGAGCTGCGGACCTTCCGGGGGGAGATCCCCGAGGGCGGCGTCGACCGCGCCCTGGACCAGCTCGTCGAGTGGGGAAACCTGAGAAGGGCGCACGATGCCGGCCGGGTGGCCACGCTGGAGGATTTCCGGCGCCGCCACTTCGTCTACCAGCTCACGGCCGCCGGGGAGGCGGCGGAGCGGGCCGTGGGCGAGGTGCTCGAGGCGCTGGAGAAGAGCGGGTCCCTGCAGCGGGTGATGCTGGGGACGATCCTGCGCAACCTCGGCGGGATCCGCCAGGAGCTCGAAAGCGAGGAGCCGGAGCCGGAACGCCTCTTCGAGTCTCTGTTCAACGTGACCGAGCAGTTCAAGGCGCTGACCGAGAACGCGAGCACGTTCCTCGCGAGGCTCCATGAGGCGATCGACCAGGGGGAGGTCCACGCCGAGGCGTTCATCCTCTACAAGCAGGCGGTCCTCGAGTATCTGGAGCAGTTCCTGGGGGAGCTCGCGGAGACCGCGCCCCAGATCACCCGGGAGATCCAGGGGATCGAAGCCGCGGGCAGCGACCGCCTGATCGCACTGGCCGCCCGGGCGGACGCGGCTCCCGCGCCGCTCGGGGTGCAGGACCCCACGGAGGGGCTGCGCCGCAAGTGGAACGGGATCGCGGCCTGGTTCGTCGGCGACGGCCGGGAGCCCGCCACCGTGGAGCGCCTGCGGACCGCCGCGCGCGGGGCGATCAACCGCATTCTCCTCGTGCTCGAGCGGCTGCACGAGAAGCGCTTCCGCCGGGTGAGCCGCACCGCCGACCTTCTCCGCCTGGCCGCCGGGTTCGACCGTCTGGACGGGGAGGCGGGCGGCGAGGAGCGAGCCCATCGGCTCTTCCAGGCGATCTTCTGCCTCTTCGGAGCCCGGCACCTGGGCGGGCTCGACGAGGACCCGGACCTGGTCCGGCCCGGGATGAGCTGGTGGGAGGCACCGCCGGTCCCCGTGGCTCCCGCCCTCCGGGACACCGGCCGCAGCACCGTATCGGGCCGCCCCGCGCAGGTCGTCGATCACTCCCGGGTCAAGCGGTTCCTGGCCGAGCGCCACCACCGTCTCCGCGAGGCGCAAGCGGCGGCGCTCGCCCGCTTCGCGGGCCACGGGCCGCTGGCGCTCGCGGAGCTTCCACCCCTCTCGC
>DATHUD010000502.1:0-4315 GCA_035462575.1 Thermoanaerobaculia bacterium
CCTACCCTTTGGCGGGGAGGGATGGACCCTTGGCGTCTTGCAGGAGGTCAATCATGGCAAATCTGGCGATCAGAAACGAAAAAAAGAGCCACGGCTCGGTGCTCGCGGTAGCGCCCGACGTCGCGTGCCTGCAGCTTTCCCTGGTCAACGTCTTCCTGGTCGGCGCGCCGCGCGCGGGCGACCGGTCGTGGGTGCTGGTGGACACCGGCATGCCCACCTCGAAGGAGGCGATCCTCAGGACGGCCTCCGCGCGCTTCGGCCCAGGGGCGCGGCCCTCGGCGATCGTGCTCACGCACGGCCACTTCGACCACGTGGGCACCGTTCAAGCGCTGGCCGAGCAGTGGGACGTCCCCATCTACGCCCACCGGCTGGAGATGCCGTACCTGACCGGCCGGTCCGACTATCCGCCGCCGGACCCCACCGTGGGAGGCGGCGCCATGGCCACCTTCGCCTCGCGCTTCTTCCCCAAGAAGGCCATCGACCTGCGCCCCCGGGTGTTGCCCCTGCCTTCGGAAGGCGGCGTGCCGGGGATGCCCGGCTGGCGGTGGATCCACACGCCGGGCCACACGCCCGGGCACATCTCGCTCTTCCGGGACGCGGACCGCGTCCTCATCGCGGGCGACGCCTTCGTGACCCTGCGTCAGGAATCCGCGATCGCCGTGATGACCCGGCGGCAGGAGGTCTGGCGTCCGCCGGCCTACTTCACTCCGGACTGGTACGCGGCCGGCCGCTCCGTCCGCGCGCTCGCCGGTCTCCACCCCTCGGTCGCCGCCACGGGGCACGGCATCCCCATGTTCGGCGAGCCCATGCGCCGCCAGCTCGAGAGCCTCGCGCGCAACTTCGACCAGTACGTCCCCGACCACGGCCGCTACGTGGACCACCCCGCCCTCGCGGACGAGCGCGGCGTCATCTCCATGCCGCCCAGGACTCCGGACGCGCTGCCGTTCCTTCTCGCCGCCGGAGCCGCCGTGGCCCTGGGCGCCGCGTTCGTCAGGGCGCAGGGGCGGCGGGCAGCCTAGGGGGAGAACCAAGGCTTTCACCACCCTTCCGGGATTCCCCGGGCCACCCCGGGGGGTGTTCTGCCTTCCTCCGAGAGGCGGGAAAGTGATCCTTGCCACGGGTCTCTCCCGTGGGAAAGGAGCACCCATGAGAATCCCGCGTTTCCTCCCCGTCGCGGTGCTGTCCTGTTCCACCCTACTTCTGGCCTTCGGCCCGGCAGCGGCCTCGCAGCCGCTCGAGTGCGCCATCTGCACTGTGGACATGAGCCGGTATGAAGGCCCCTTGAAAGAGGAAGAGGTGGTGGGGCTTCTCACCGCCTTGAACGACGAGTACTACGCCTGGGTCACCTACGGCCGGGTCATCGAGGACTTCGGCGCCGTCAACCCCTTCGTCAACATCCAACTGGCCGAAGCGCAGCACATCGCGGCCCTGGAGCGTCTGCTCCGGGAGTACAAGGTCCGCATCCCCGAGAACCCCTGGGTCGGCAAGGTCCCCGGGTCCGCGAGCCTGCGGGAAGCGTGCGCCGCGGGCGCAAAGTGGGAGATCGCCAACCGCGACCTGTACGAGAAGCTCAAGACGACCACGGCCCGGAAAGACATCCTCCGGATCTACCAGGGCCTCGGGCGGGCCTCGGGAAAGAATCACCTCCGGGCCTTCGAGCGCTGTGAGAAACGGAGATAGAGAAACGGTCGGTCATGTCCGCCGCCCCTGGTCCCCCAAGGCCCGCGGAGATCCCCGAACCGCTCCTCGCGAGCGTGGTCGAGGGATCTCTCGCGGGCGTCATGGTCTACCGGTCGATCCGGGATGACCAGGGCGAGATCGTCGATTTCGAGTTCCTGATCGTCAACCCCGCCGCGCTGCGCATGCTCAGCCGTCCCGCATCGGACTTCCTGGGCCGGCGCATGTCGGAGGTCTACCCCGAAAACTGGAAATATCACGACCTGTTCCGCCGCTACTGCGACGTCGTGGAGGAGCGCATTCCCGCCTTCACCGACGTGCTCCAGCACCCCGAGTCGCTGCGCTGGTGGCAGGTCTCCGCCGCCAAGGCGGGCGACGGCTTCGCGGTCCACTTCATCGAGGTGTCGGACTTCAAGCGGACCGAGGCGGCGCTGCGCGAGAGCATGGCCGAGCAGGTGCGGCTGGCCAGGATCCAGACCGACTTCATCTCCACCGTGAGCCACGAGCTGCGCACGCCGCTCACCTCGATCAAGGGCGCCCTCTACCTCCTGGCCGGAGGGGCCGCCGGCCCGATCAGCGAGACCGCGCGGCATATAGTGGACATCGCCAAACGCAACAGCGAGCGCCTGCTCGCCCTCATCAACGACCTGCTCGACACCCAGCAGATCGAGTCCGGCAGGCTGGAGATGAAGCTGCAGGAGATGGAGGTGATGCCCCTCGTCCAGCAGGCGCTGGAGGACAACCGCGTCTTCGGCTCGCAGTTCGGCGTCCGCTTCCTCCTCGCGGGGACGGCTCCGGGGGTCTGCGCCCGGCTCGACGCCAACCGCTTCCTCCAGGTGATGGCGAATCTCCTCTCGAACGCCGCCAAATTCTCGCCTCCCGAGGGCGACGTGGAGATCACGGTGGCCCGCAAAAATGGCCGGCTCCGCATCTCCGTGCGCGACCACGGCCCCGGCATCCCCGAAGAGTTCCACGCCCGCGTCTTTGACCGCTTCGCCCAGGCCGACTCCTCAAGCACCCGCCCCCAGGGCGGCACCGGCCTGGGCTTGAACATCACCAAAGCGCTCGTCGAGCGCATGGGCGGCTCGATCACGTTCGAGACGGCGATGGGCGCGGGGACGACCTTTACGTTCGAGCTGCCGGCGGTGGGGATGGGGTAAGGGGTCCAGAGGATTCGGCGGACAGCTCCGCCTCCGGCGAATGGATTACCAGCTCATAGGGAATCCGCGCCACGGTCTCCCATCCGGAGTCCAGGCTCCGTTCCACCTTGAACGTGTACCGGCCCGGACCGTGCAAGGGCAAGCTGTTCATTTTGAGTTGTGTCCGGAGCTGCGGCTTCTCCCGAAGATCGATCTCCAGCCGGATCTCGGTGTCGGACTCGATCGGCTTTCCGTCCGGTCCCCAAAGGGAGATGCGAGCCTCCCCGCGTTCCGGCTCTGCCGGATTCGAGCGAACCCAGAAGCTCAGAAGAGTCACCTCGCACTCGAAGCTGGCCTCGGAGGGCTGATCGACGTTCCCCGATTCGGTATCCAGCACGGCGATCCCTTCGATCGCGTCGACCAGGGTGACCTGGTGGGTCTCCTGATCCATGATGGCTCGCCGGCAAAAAACCGTCCACACGTGTTCCATTCAGCGTCTCCAACTGGCCGTCACCGTCTCAAAGCCGCTCTCGCTGACAGCTACGGCAGCCCGCGGACGATTCGCACGGCGATGAGTCAGATCAACGACCACTCCCGCGCTGGAGGAAGACATGGCCACCATCCGGCGCTCGGCCGCCCTCTCTTCTTTTCCTTCGAGCCGGACGCGCACCACCGCATCGAGCGCCATGGCGAGCTTCACCATGGTCTGCAAAGTGAAGTTGCTTCCATCGAGCAGCTTGGTGACGTAAGGGCGGGAAGTTCCCATACGCCGGGCGAGCTCCCCCTGGGAAATCCCGAGCTTGGCCATTCGCTCGTGCAGATCGTGAGTGAAGTCAGTCTCCGCAATGTCCTGCCAGTACTCGACCCCACTCTGAGCCTCCTGCAGGGCCTTCCCGAGCTTTTCTGCGAGTTTCATGAGAGCTCCTCAATATTCAGGGACCCGTGGCTCCTGGCGTCGAGGTACTGATCGCGCAACGCCACCGCAACACGAATCTCCGAAGACGGTGTTTCCTGATCGTTCTTCGCAAAAGCGCGGACACAAACGACCTGAAGCTTCGTCGCTTCGTCGCCGTAAAACCAGATCACCCGGATCTTCGTACCGGGGTACTCCCCTTTCCTGAACTCCGACAGTCTGAGCGACCCTGGCTTGAGCTGCTTGCAAACCGTCCGGTTCCCTTCCTGAGGGCCGTTCATGGGCAAGCTCTCCGCCAGGAACGAGAGCATGGCCTTCTTCGGCCCTTTCGCCGAGCTGAAGTCGGCCAGCACCTCGATCACCTGCTCCGTCACCAGCACATCCCATCGCCCCACTCCCAAGCGGACCAGATCCATATGGTAACTCCTGAGGTACCGGCTGTCAACAGGATTTCGCAGGGAGAGTATATCTGTCCGGCAAGCGTGCCGGTACAGGGCGCTGCCGGCGCGTAGTCCCGCAACGCAGAAACAGCCGGGTGCCGCCCGCCGCCAAGACGGAGCCCGGCCGGGCGGAGGCTTTCCGGGCC
>DATHUD010000503.1:0-8827 GCA_035462575.1 Thermoanaerobaculia bacterium
GGCGATCGCCCGGCTCGGATACGAAGGGCTGCTGGCGTTCCTCGGCCTTCGCGAAGGAGGAGAAAACCGGCGCGCGGTCTACGAGCGGCTGGAGCACGACCTCCCGCCCCGCACGCGGGACTTCTGGCGGGAGCGGTTGGACGAGATCGAGACCGGCGTCGTCCACCACGGCAAGTTCGAGGGTTATTTCGAGCTCTTCCGGGAGCGCGTCCTCCCCCTCGTCCACCGCAGGAAGACCGTCCTCGCCCTGCTGGACGAGAAGGACGAGGCCGGACGGAAGGACTTCTACCGGCGCCGGTGGAACAACCTGCGCTGGCGCCTCCTCTTCCGGGTCTTCTTCAGCCGCTTCGTGATGGGGCGCCTGGGGCGGGACCCCGAGTTCTTCCGCTATGTGGAAGGCTCCGTCTCCGAGCGCATCCTCTCGCGCACGGAATATGCCTTGACCGTGCTGCCCGTCCACCAGAACCCGTATGTGGAGTTCATCCTCACCGGCAACTTCCGGAAGGCCCTCCCCTACTACCTCTGGCCGGAGGTCTACGCCGGGGTCAAGAAGCACCTCGACCGCCTGACTCTTTTCGAGGGACCGGTCGACGAGGCGGCCGCCGCCCACCGGGGGCCGGGGTTCGACGGCTACAACCTGTCGGACATCTTCGAGTATCTGGACCCGGAGGCGAGCGCCGCCGTCTACGGCCGGCTTCTGGACGCGGCCCGCCCCGGCGCGCGGTTCGCCTACTGGAACATGCTCGTGCCCCGGCGCCTGGCCGGGCAATACCCCGGCCGCGTCCGCCCTCTGGATTCCGAGGCCCGCGAGCTCTTCGCCAGGGACCTCGCCTTCTTCTACAGCGCCTTCGTGCTGGAGGAAGCGGTCTGATCACCACCAGCGGTTTGATCACCTCGAACGACCTGAAGGGCGCGGCGGTCCTGTCCGCGATCTTCGTCGCGCTCCTCGTCGCCGCGGAGCTCTGGCGCCGGCTCGGGGCACCTAAGCCGGAATGGACGCGCAAGCTCGTCCACTTAGGCGGCGGCATCGCCTGCCTGTTCTTCCCCTTCCTCGTGCAGTCCCCCTGGGTGGTGCTGGCGATGTCGCTCCCGCTCACCCTTCTCTTCGTGGCGGGCTCGCGCTTCGGGTTCTTGAAAAGCCTTCACGGCATTGGCCGGAAGAGCCGGGGGGCGGAGTACTACCCGCTCTCCGTGTTCCTCGTCTTCCTGATGACCCCGGGGCGGCCGTGGCTCTACCTCGCGGCCGTGCTCGTGCTCGCCGTGGGAGACGCTTTCGCGGCGCTCATCGGCAGCCGCTACGGCGTGATCCGCTATGAGGTGGAGGACGGGATGAAGAGCCTCGAGGGCTCGCTCGTTTTCCTGGTGATCGCCTTCCTCGCGATCCACCTCCCCACCCTGCTGCTGACCGACCTCCCCCGCCCGGTCACCGTGCTCGCCGCCGTGCTCGTGGCCGCGCTCGTCACCGGCTTCGAGGCGATCTCCCTCGAAGGGGCGGACAACCTCTTCGTTCCGCTCGCGGTCGTCGTCATCCTGGGGAAGATCACCACCAAGCCGCTCTCCGAGGTGGTGTTCCAAAACCTTTCTCTTCTCGCGATCTGCCTGGGCGTAGGGCTCGTGGTCTGGCGCTCGCGCTCGTTCAACGTGGGCGGCGCGATCACCTTCATCCTCTTCGCCTACGGCACCTGGTCGCTCGGCTCGTGGCGCTGGGCCCTCCCGGTGTTCACGGGCTTCGCCTGCTACCTCGCCTGCTGGCTTCGCTTCGCGCCCAAGGGCCATGCCATCGGCATCAAGGTGCGCACCCTCGCCCGGGCGCTCCTCCCGCCGTTCCTGATGCTGGTGCTCGCGAACAGCCTGAAGGACTCGGCCACCTGGTTCGCTCCCTTCCTCGCCGCGACCGCCGCCGTCCTCGCCTTCAGCCTGGACACCGGCGTCTTCCGCCTCGACTGCCTGCGGGGCCGCACCTGGATCCTGGGCGCCCTGGGGCTCGGCGTTCTCGCCTGGGCCTTCACCGCGGTCCCGCCATGGCTGATCCTCGGTCCCGTCCGGCTGGAGCCGCTCCTCGCGATCCTCGGGGCCGTGATGGCGGTCTCCCTCACGAACGCCGCGCTGGAGCTCAAGGACCCGGAGCTGCCCCGGAGCCGGGAATGGACGGCGTGGCGGTTCCTTTTGAGCCTGGTGACGGCGGGGATCGTGCTGGCGCTTCAGCTCGCAGGATGGGTGCCGGCCTGGGACCCGAATGGAATGCAAGGGTGGAAGATGAGAGGGTGAGGTTTCGAAGTGCAGGGCAGCAACGCCGCCCTGCACCGGGATGAAACCTTTCGACTGCCCCTACTGCCGCTCTACCCCCGCCCTCTCCCGCTCCACCCGCTCAGCCTCGATCTCCAAACGCTTCGCCGATTCGATCAACCCCGGACTGCCGAAGGGCTCGCGCCGCATCTGTCCCAGGCGGTACGCGCGGGTGACGTGGGCGTTCTCCACGAGATCGTTCAGCGCGTTCGGCATGGTGCTCGTCGTCGAGAGCGCGAGCGTTCCCAGGCGGAAGGGACCGGCGACTTTGCGGTCATGGAACAGGAGCCCGTAGTAGGAGAGCTCGATCCACTGCCGGCCGGCCTCGAGGTTGGCCGCGGCCTGGGCCCAGCCGATCGGCTCGCCCGCCATCGAATAGAGCGTGGCCGCGAGATGGAAGCGGCCGGCCTCGGCCACGTCGAGCTCGGCGGCGATGACGAGGTTTCCGTCCTTCACGAAGTCGCGGTAGCGGCCTGTGAGATGGGAGGAGGGCGAGCTGTAGAGGAAGCCGCCCGCCGCCTCGCGGAGGTCGCCGTCGAGCATCCGCGCCTTGACGCGCACCATGTAGCTCGCGGCGGGAGCCGAGTCGAGGCCCTCGGGCAGCTCCAGGCGGGCCGAGAAGACGCCGTCGCCCGCGCGGCGGTCAGCACCCTGGCCGTCGTCCTTGTAAAGGATCTGGGCCACGATCGAGCCCGAGGCGTCCGCGATCTCGCCCGCGATCTCGGTGACCAGCCCGACCGCCTTGCCCTTGGCTTCGAGCGAGGCGTAGAGGTCGACCGGCTGCGGCCGCTCGAAGCTCACCTTCCCGGCCCACACGGAGAGGACCGGCTCGGCGCCGCCCGGACCGCGCATCGTCTGCCGGGTGGCCGTGCGCTTCTCGCGGATCGGGTCCACCTCTCCGCTCTTCAACGCGCGGGAGCTCTCCGGGAAACGGGCCCGCTCGCGGTACTCCTTGGCCGTCTCGCTCGCGAGCCGGCCGGGCTCGATCTGGGCGAGGACCGGCAGGGCGGGCGCGGCCAGAACGATCATCACAACTAGAAGATTTTTCCTGTTCATGTTCCGGGTCTCCTCGCGCTAGTAGAGAATGCTCACGAAGCGGGCGGTGGTCATCGAGCTCTGCACGGTGGTGTTCGGCGCGCAGGGCACGCCGCTGCAGGTCCAGATCCCTCCGGGGACCTGCTTGCGCACGTCGGAATCGCTGTCGTCGCGCTCGTCGCTGTGGTTCTCGTGCGCGGCGTCCAGGTTCCGGAAGCCCGAGGCCTCCTGCTTGTTCGAGTTGTTGCAGACGTTCGAGTTGTCGTAGGACGCCGTGGCGCTGCCGTTGCACGCGAAAATCGAGGCGTATTGCACCACGCCGTCGTCCTCGCCGGTCAGGCAGGCGCTCGCCCCGAAGATCGCCTCATAGCCGCCGGTCAGATAGACCGTTTTGGCCGGCGCGTTCGCGTAGTTCCTCACCTGGACGTCGTCCGAAGTGCGCAGCCAGTAGGTCGCGTCGTCGCAGCTCTGGATGAAGATGGCGATGAAGCTGCACAGCGGGTTCGACTGCAGGCAGACCGCGTCGGCCCCCTGGGAGCCCCGGTGCGCGCCGCCCGTGGCGATCACCATGCTGACGCGCTGCGCCACCTGGTCGTAGGGGCCGTTGTAGTTGAAATTGGGATCGGAGGCGTCGTTGTTGCCGAGGATCCAGTCCATCAAGGTGCCGCCCATGCTATGGGCGATCACCCAGAACGTGCCGCCCTGGGCATAGGTCAGCCGGCAGCGGTTCCCCCCGCCGTCCGCGCCGCCATTCGTAGCATTGACGATCTCGTTCGCCACCTCGCCGGCCGACTGCGGCTCCCAATAGGGCCGCGTGCCGTTGTAGCCGACCACGTAGAAGGACGTGGCAAAGCCCTTGGTGGCGGTGCGGACGAAGTCGGCCGAGCCGTTGACCCAGTAATTCCGCGCCGAGCTGTAGTTGGTGTACGTGTTGGTGTTGGTCTGCTTCCCATGGACGAAAATCAGACACGGCTGCGCGGAAGCGCTCTCGGCGACCGCGAGAAACGCCAAGGTCAAGAGAACCGCAAACGTAAGACTCCGAACCCTCATCAGTGCTCCTCCTCCTATGTAGAGTGGTTTCACTAAAGAGGGTGCGCCAGCCCCGCCGGAGCGAGCCGCCCGGCCGTCACACGTCTGTCATCCGGATCTCACCGGGCCGCCACAACTCCCGGGCGGCCGGTACGTAGGAGAGGTATCATGGATACAATCCGAAAACGGTTCCCGAGAGGACCCTCTCTTGGAGGAGGTGTCTCATGAACCCGCTCGACATGACGGGACCGGAGTTCCTCCGGTTCTACCTCGCCTGGGGCCTCGGCGGGCTGCTGCTCGCCTGGGGGCTCCGGACCTTCTGGCTGAACAAGATCGAAAGCCCGGCGGACGCCCGGCGGTGGAACCCGGGCTACTATCCCGAGGACTCCGAGGCTTACGCCATCGCCCTCCTGCGCGGCGGCCGGAAAGAGGCGGTTCGCATCCTGATGGGCCGGCTGGCGTCCCTCGGGCTTGTGGCCGTGCACCGAAACAAGCTCCGGCGGATTCCGAACCGGGAGAAGGAACGCCGCCTGCTCTCCATCGAAAGCACGGCGCTTCACGCCGTGAGCCACGGCGGGCCGGCGAGCACGGCGGAGGCCGAGATCGAGAGCGCCGTGGAGCCTGAGCTCGAGGCCCTGGAGCTCGATCTCGAACGGCAGGGCCTCGTCCCCTCCGCCTCCGGGCGGCGGAGCTTCCGGATCCTCCAGGGGCTGGCGCTCCTCGCGGTTTGCGGGCTCGGGCTCGCGAAGCTGGCCGTGGCCGTCGGCCGGGAAAGGCCGAACATCGGATTCCTCCTGATCCTGCTCGGGATCTATACCGTGGCCGCCCTGCTGGTCCTGAAACCGCCTCGCCTCACCCCCGCCGGGCGGGGCTACCTCGAATGGCTCCAGGAGTCCCACGCGGAGCTCATGCGGCAGATCGCAAACAAAAAAGGGGAGCAGGAAGTCGACATCGCCATGGCCGCGGGCATCTTCGGTCTCGCCGCCGTCCCCGCCCTGGCTGACGCCTTCGGTCCACGGCGCCAGAAGATAGGAGACGAATACGCATTCTGGGGTGCGGGCGATTCCGGGAACAAGCCCAGCAGCGGTGAGGACGGAGGAGGCGATGACGGAGGAGGCGGCGACGGCGGAGGCGATGGCGGCGGCGGCTGCGGAGGGTGCGGCGGTGGCGACTGACCTCCCCTTCCTCGGCGCTGGACTCAGCTTCCGCCCGGCCTGGCGCTGGGACGTGGTACGCCACCGGGCAGAGCTGGGAGCGATCGAGTGCATTCCGGACCACGTGGCCGGCCCGGCCGGGCTCCGCGAGCTCCGGCTGCTGCGCGCCGCCGTCCCCGTGCTCCTCCACGGCATCGGCCTCTCGCTCGGCAGCGCCGAAGGGCTCGACCCGGCCCGGCTCGCCCATATCGCCCGGGTGGCCGAAGCGGTCGAGCCGCCCTGGTTTTCCGAGCACATCGCCTTCACCCGGGCGGACGGCGTCGAGATCGGCCACCTGATGCCCCTCCCCTTCACCCGCGAGGCCGTGGAGACGGTGGCGGGCAACGTCGCGGCCTTGAAGCGCGCGATCCCGGGCATCCCGATCGCCCTGGAGAACATCGCCTACACCTTCATCCTGCCGGGAGCCGAGATGACCGAGGCCGCCTTCGTCCGCGCCGTGCTCGAAGAGGCGGACTGCGGTCTCCTCCTGGACCTGGAAAACGTCCACGCCAACTCGAAAAACCATGGCTTCGACCCGATCGCCTATCTCGAAACCCTCCCCCTGGAGCGCGTCGTCGAGGTCCACTTGGCCGGTGGCGTCGTCCGCGAAGGCGAATACGCCGACACCCACACGCGCCCCGTGCCCGAGGAGTCCTGGAACCTCCTGGAATGGCTCGCCCCCCGGGCGGAGATCCGCGCCGTGATCATCGAGAGGGACGACAACCTGCCCCCCTTCGGCGACCTCCTCGCCGAGGTCCGGAGGGCCGGGAAGATCCTGGAAAACCAAGGACACAAAGGACTGCAAGGACATCAAGGACAAAAGCTTTGATGTCCTTGGCGTCCCTGCAGTCCTTGCAGTCCCTGCTGTCCCTGCAGTCCTTTCTGAGAGGCATCCGCCATGCCGCTGGCCGACCTGCAACGTGAGCTGGCCGCGAGCCTCGCCGCCGGAGCCCGGCACGCCCCCGAGGGCCTTGACGCCTCCGCTCTCGGCCGCGCCCGCCGGGCCCTCGAATCCAAGCGCCGCCGCGCCGCCCGCCACCTCCTCCCCCGCCTCCACGCCGCCCTGGGCGACCGCTGGGAAGACTGCTTCCACGCCCACGCCACCCGCTACACCCCCGCTGGGCTCCTCCACCACGTGGACGACGCCTGGGAGCTGGCCGAGGCGACCGCCCGCGAAGACCGCTCGCTTTGGAGCGCCGCCCAGGACGACCTACTCGCCCTGAAGCTCCGCTGGACGCGGAACCGCAAGGCGGACGCGGGGAGAATTCGGGAGCGCCGGGGGTTGATCGTGGCGATCCGGCGGGGGCCGCCAAGGAGGCTGGTGGTGCGGCTCCCTGGAATCCGGGGCAAAACTCTGTCGTTGCGCCTCCGGCTGAGTGGCGTAGCAGATCTACTACACTCAGAGTCATGAGAACGATTCCGCAACGCGAGCTGAGGAACCGCAGCGGCGAGATCCTGCGGCAAGCCGAAACAGGCGAGCAGTTTACGATCACCGTCGAGGGACGTCCCGTAGCGGTGCTCGGCCCCGTTCAGAGGCGGCAGTGGGTGTCGAGAGAAGAGGTTCTCAAGATCCTGTGGTCCCCGTCCCCAGACCCCGGCTTCTTTGAAGACATCCGGGAAATGGGCGGCATTCTGGGTGAGTTGGATGATCCATGGGAGAGATAGACCGGAACCTCTTGGACATCTCCGTGCTGATCGCTCGCGAGGAGGTTGAAAACGGGTTGCCTCTCCCTCAGGAAGTCCCGTGTCATGGACCTCTGGATTGCAGCGACCGCCGTGACTCACCGGATTCCGTTGTATACCCGGAACCCTCATGACTTTGAGGGGCTCGAAGACCTGCTCGAGGTCCGCATCGCCTAGGGATGCTCGGAGGCAGCGCTCCCAGCAGGAAGACTCGTAACGTTTCCCGCCCTCCCGACTCTCTTCTAAGGAAAGGAGGACGGAGAAATGCTGCGACACAGGAAAAGAACCCTCGCTCTCTTGGGGACCGCAGGGGCCGGGGCCCTGCTGCTCCTCGCTCTCTCGCCGCTGGCCCCGGCCGGCGAGACGGCGGAGGCGCGCCGTCCCGCGCCGGACCCCATCGCCGCCCATGCGGAACAGATGCTCGACGAAGGGCGCCAGACCTTCCGCTACGACACCTTCGGCGACCAGGTGTTCTGGAGCCGGACGCTCAAGATCCATCAGGCGCTGAAGACGGTGACCCCGCGGACGGCCCTCGCCGTGGGGCTCAAGGTCGACGCCGACGCCCTGCCCCCGGGGCTCCTCGCCACCGCCGACCTGGACGACCCGGCGACGACCGCGGCCCTGCTCCGGAGGAACGCCGTAGTCGGACTGCGCGGGTACTTCAACCCGAACGGGACCCTCCGGGCGGCGGGCATCACCTGTGCCCTGTGCCACTCGACGGTGGACGACTCGACAGCCCCCGGCATCGGCAAGCGGCTCGACGGCTGGGCCAACCGGGACCTGAACGTCGGCGCGATCATCAATCTCGCCCCCAATCTTCAGCCGGTAGCCGATCTGCTGGAAGTGGACGAGGCCACGGTGCGCACGGTCCTCCGGAGCTGGGGGCCGGGCCGGTTCGATGCCGAGCTCTTCTTAGACGGCAAGGCCTTCCGGCCGGACGGCAAGACCGCGGCCACGCTGATCCCGCCCGCCTTCGGCCTCGCCGGCGTCGACGGCCACACCTTCACGGGTTGGGGCGGGGTGACCTACTGGAACGCCTTCGTGGCGAACCTCGAGATGCACGGCCAGGGGCGGTTCTGGGATCCCCGGCTGAACGACGCGGAGAAATTCCCCGTGGCGGCCCGGAACGGATTCGGGGATATCAAGAGCGCTCAGGACCTGATCACGCCCAAGCTCGCGGCCCTCCAGTTCTACCAGCTCGCCATCCCGGCCCCAACGCCGCCGCCCGGCAGCTTCGACGCCGCCGCGGCCGCCCGCGGCAAGGTGGTCTTCTCCACCGCCGGCTGCACCAACTGCCACGTGCCGCCCCTCTACACCGAGCCCGGCTGGAACCGGCACACCCCCGAGGAGAGCGGAATCGACTCCTTCCAGGCCGACCGCTCCCCGGACGGCGTCTACCGCACGACCCCGCTCAAGGGCCTGTGGACCCACACCAAAGGCGGCTTCTACCACGACGGCCGCTACGCCACCCAGCCGGACGTGATCGACCACTACAACGCGCATTTCGCGCTGGCTTTAAGCGAGCAGCAGAAGAACGATCTGGTGGAGTGTCTGAAGTCGCTGTAGGGGTGCGTCAAGGGATCAGCGGGTTTCGCGTTTTC
>DATHUD010000504.1:0-10092 GCA_035462575.1 Thermoanaerobaculia bacterium
TTCGCCGCGTGGATCGTTCCGGCCGGGATGAACAGGACGTCGCCGGCCCCGAGCGTCATCGGCGGCCTGCCCTCGACCTGATACTCGAGCGAGCCTTCGAGGACATAGACGATCTCTTCGCCCGGATGCGTGTGCTTGCCGAACGCCACTCCCGGGTCGAGCTCGACGCGCACCTGGACGACTTCGCGTCCGGGGACGCCGAGATCGTGCCGCTGGAGCTCGGTGCGCCGGACTCCCGGCTGTTGTGCCCGCGCCACGTAGAGCGCCAGACCGCTTGCGAGAATCAGCACCGCGACCGCCAGGGTTCGCTTCGTTTTCATGGGACTCCCCTTTTGCGTTACCGTAACGATTTGAACGCCGCGCGCAGCTCCGACGCGAAGAGCGCCGGTTCTTCCCAGGCCGCGAAGTGTCCGCCACGGTCGACCGTGTTGAAGTAGGCGAGGCCGGGGTAGACCGTCTCGACCCAACTGCGCGGAGCAGCCCAGATCTCGCCGGGGAACGTCGTGAAGCCGACGGGAACCTTGACCGGCGGAGGAGCCTCGCCGGACGCACCGGCTGCGGCCAGAAACTGTCCGAACTCCCAGTACCACCGGGCCGCCGAAGCGCCGGTGCCCGTCAACCAGTACAGCGTGATGTTGTCGACGATGCTCTCCCGGGTGAGATTGCCCACGGGCTGGCCGTCGACGAACGCGCGGGAGATCTTGTAGTAGCTGTCCGTGTCATGGTCGAGCAGCCAGGCCGCGAGCCCGGCGGGTGAATCCAGCAGGGAATAGCCGATCGTCTGTGGCCGCGTGGACTGCTCCAGGAAGTAGCCGAAGCCACTCGTCCTGAACGTCGCGAGCGCTTTGTGCGCCGCGAGCTCCTGCTCGGATTTCGCCGGCAGTTGATCGGCGATGCCCAACGCCCCCGCGAGCAGGCTGAGGTGGATGCCGGCCAGCCCCTTGGGCGCCTGGCGCCCCATCGCGTCCGTGACGGAGGCGCCAATGTCGCCTCCCTGGGCGACGTAGCGCGTGTAGCCGAGGCGCTCCATCAGCTTCGCCCACGCCTGGGCGATGCGGTTGGAATCCCAGCCGAGCTTGGCCGGCTCGCCCGAGAAGCCGTAGCCGGGCAGGGACGGCAGCACCAGGTGGAATGCATCGCCGGGGGTGCCGCCGTACTGGGTCGGATCGGTCAGGGGACCGACGGTCTCGAGGAGCTCGAGGACCGAGCCGGGCCAGCCATGCGTCATGATCAGCGGCATTGCGTCAGGGTGACGCGACTTGACGTGGATGAAGTGGATGTCCACGCCGTCGATCTTCGTCACGAACTGCGGGAGGGCGTTCAGCCTGGCCTCGGCCTTCCGCCAGTCATAGTCCGTGGCCCAGTAGCGGACGAGCTCTTTGAGCGTCGCGAGCTGCACGCCCTGCGACCGATCCTCGACGAGCTCCTGGGTGGGCCAGCGCGTGGCCGCAAGGCGCCGGCGGAGGTCGGTGAGCGCCTCGTCCGGAACCTGGACGCGGAAGGGGCGGATGGCGTCCGAAGCAGTGCTCTGCTCCGTATCGGGTTGGGCGGTCGCGATCGTCATCTGGGTCTCCTTTCCTTTGGTTGTTTCTCCGGGGGTCATTTCGACTCCGAGGGCCGGGGCGGCCAGGGCTACGCCTGCAATCAGCACGAAAACATTTCGTCTCATACGGTGCCTCCTTGTTCAATCTCGGTCATGGCGGAGCGTCGTCCGAACGTGCTTAAGGCTACGGAAGCCCGCTGATCCTGCACATCCCGAATTGGAGTGGTTTTGTGCTACCACCGTAAGGTTGGGGCCGGCATACCACCATCGTGGTAGCATTGAGGGTCATGCCGAGGGCGAGAGAGCCGGGGGATCACGGGATTGTCTGGGCATCCTTCATGGTGCTGCTGCTCGCCACGCCCGCCGCCGGCCTCGATCCCCACACCGCCCTCACGCAATACGGCCACACCGCGTGGCGCGTCCGGGACGGACACTTCGCCGGACCGCCCGGCGCGATTGCTCAGACCAGGGACGGATTTCTGTGGATCGGCACGGATGCGGGTTTGATCCGTTTCGACGGCGTGAAGCTCGAGCCGTGGCGACCGCCCGCTGGATCGTCCCTTCCGGACGATCGGATCATCAACGTTCTGGGAGCCAACGACGGTAGCCTCTGGATCGGCACTGCCAACGGCCTGGCACGCTGGTATGACGGCAAGCTCACGGTGCATGCCCGCGTGGGGCGCTTCGGCGCTCTCGTCGAAGATCGTCAGGGCACGATCTGGGCAGGCCACACCAGGGCACTGACGGAGCTGCCGCCTCTCTGTCGCTTTCGGCAGGGTGAATTTCACTGCTTCGGGTTCGCGGACGAATACCGGCTCCCTTACGTTGGAGCGCTGTCCGAGGACCGGCAGGGCCATCTTTGGATCGGAGGTCAGGCCGGCGTCTGTCGCTGGCAGCGGGAGAGCCTGGATTGCTTCGAGATCAGTGAATTGGTCCCGTTGGGGGACAAATCCATGATCGGCTCGCTCGCACAAGACGCCGACGGCAGCCTGTGGGCGGGCACCGCAACGACCGGTGTCTGGAGGCTCGCGGCGGGCCGGTGGGCGCGTTATTCAAGCTCGCCGCCCCCTCAGATCGATTCCGGGATGATGCTCGCCGACCGCGAGGGTGGCCTGTGGATCGGTACGGACAGCGACGGGCTCATTCGACGGACGCAAGGGCGAACCGAGCGCTTTTCCCGCGTCGATGGGCTTTCGGGCGACATCGTGAATTACCTCTTCGAGGACCGGGAGGGGAACGTCTGGGTCACGACGTCCTCTGGCCTGGATCGGTTCCGCGATGTGAAGGTGGCAACCCTGACGTCCCAGGAAGGTTTGCTCGGAGGCCACATCGGGGCGGTGACCGCCGCCAAGGATGGCAGCGTCTGGATGGCCGAAGACCGCGCGCTCATCCACTTGGAGAAGGCCGGAATGTCGTTCTACGATGCGAGCCGGGGTTTGCCAGGGTCCAGCACGACCAGCTTGCTCGAAGACTCCCGGGGACGGCTCTGGGTCGGCGTGGACAATGGCCTCGCCTGGCGGGAACGCGGCCGCTTCTTTCCACTCAGGATGCCGGATGGAGACGCCGTGGGAGTCGTGCGTTCGATGGCGGAGGATCGGGAGGGCAATCTCTGGGTGGTCATCGTCCATCCGAGTCGCGCCTTGGTTCGTATCCGGGACCAACGAGTCGCCGAGGTGCTTTCCGCAGAGCAACTCGGAGGGTCACCGATCGGTGCGATCGCAGCCGACGCAGAAAGTGGTGTCTGGATCGGATTCGTGAGCTCGGAGCTCACGCGGTATCGTCATGGAAGATTCGAGTCGCATGGCCGCTTTGGAGACCCGGGGAGGAGGATCTACAGCCTGCTTCCGGACGACCGTGGGCTCTGGGCAGTGACGAATCGCGGGCTCGGCCTCCTCCGGAACGGCAGGTTCAGCACTCTCGGTTCTCGGAACGGCCTTCCCTGCGACAACTTGGAGGACGCCATCCGGAGCAAGGATGGCTCTCTGTGGCTGAAGGCCGCGTGTGGTCTGATCAGGATCCCGCCGGGCGAGCTGGACTCCTGGATCGAGCATCCCGATCGGCGAGTGCGAGTCCGGATTCTCGACGCGTTCGACGGCGTGCAAGCCGCTCTCTCCCCCTTCACCCCGCGCTCCGCGCAATCGGTGGACGGCCGTCTGTGGTTCGCGATCGAAGGGGGCGGGGTGCAAGTGGTCGATCCAGGGAAGATCGCAGGGAGCCGCATCCCGCCGCCGGTGCAGATTCTGCGGGTCGTCGCGGACCGCAAGACCTACGAGCCGGAGGCCCGGTTGCGTTTGCCTCCACTGACGAGAGATCTCGAGATCGACTATACAGCCCTCAGCTTCACCATCCCGGAAAAGGTCAGATTTCGTTACCGGCTCGAAGGAGCCGGCGGCAGTTGGCAGGGAACCGGAACGCGCCGCGAAGCTTTCTTCACCAATCTGCGGCCCGGCCAATATCGCTTCAAGGTCGTCGCCTGCAACAACGACGGCGTCTGGAACGAGGAAGGTGCGACGCTCGACTTCGCCGTCCTTCCCGCGTTTCACCAAACCCGCGGCTTCCTTCTGCTGTGCCTTGCAGCGTCAGCGTTCCTCCTGTGGACGGCTTATCGATGGCGTTTCCGCCAGGTCGCGGCGCGCCTGGACCTGCAGTTTGAGGAGCGGCTCGCCGAGCGGACGCGCATCGCTCAGGATCTGCACGACACGCTTCTGCAAGGGGTCTTGAGCGCCTCCATGCAGCTCCACGTCGCCGTCGACGGGATCCCCGCAGACGCGCCGGAGAAACCACTCCTCACCCGCGGGCTCCAATTGCTGGCCCAGGTCATCGAAGAAGGCCGCAACGCCGTGCGCGGCCTGCGCGCACCGGCCCCGCAACCCTCCGGCGCGGACGACCTCGGGCAGGCGCTGTCGCGCATCCCCCAGGATCTCGGCCTCAAAGAGCCCGGCAATTTTCGCGTCCTGGTCGAAGGCTCGCCGCAGCCTTTGCACCCGTTGATCCGCGACGAGGTGTATCGTATCGGCAGAGAGGCGCTGGTAAACGCTTTCCGGCACTCCGGCGCGGCCGAGATCGAAGTCGAGATCGAGTTTGCCGCCAGGGCGCTGCGGGTCCTCGTTCGCGATGACGGCCAAGGCATCGATCCCGAGGTGCTCCGCGCGGGACGCGACGGGCACTGGGGCCTTTCCGGCATGCGCGAGCGGGCGGAGAGGATGGGGGCGCAATTGAAAGTGTGGAGCCGGGCTGGCGCCGGCACGGAGATCGAGCTGTCCGTGCCCGGCGAGATCGCTTTCCAGGGCAAGCCGGCCGCCGGTTGGCTGGGATGGGTGCACCGGCGGGTGCGAGGAGGCGAGAGAGAGGAATGAGCGCAGAAGACCGGATCCGGATCCTTACGGTCGACGACCACCCGCTGATGCGGGAGGGGACCGCCGCCATGATCAGGAGCCAGGCGGACATGGAGCTGGTGGCCGAGGCCGCCAACAGCTCCGAGGCCCTCGAAAAGTTTCGCGAGCACCGGCCCGACGTGACGCTCATGGACATCCGGCTTCCCGACCGGAGCGGCATCGATACGGTGATCGCCATCCGCTCGGAATTCCCCGCAGCCCGCATCCTCATGCTGACGACGTTCGAAGGCGACGTCGAGATCCAGCGCGCCCTGCAGGCCGGCGCGCGCGGCTACATGCTCAAGAGCATGCCGCCCAGCGAGTTGCTGGCGGGGATCCGCGAGGTGCATGCCGGAAAGAAACGGATTCCTCCCGAGGTGGCGGCCCATCTCGCGGAGCACCTGGGAGAGGAATCTCTGACCGCGCGCGAGCTCGAGGTCCTCCAGCAGGTCGCGGGCGGCAACCGGAACCGGGACATCGCCGGCCGGCTGTTCATCACCGAAGAGACGGTCAAGGTCCACATGAAGCACATCATGGAGAAGCTGGGCGCGAAGGACCGCACGGACGCGGTCTCCATCGCCCTGCGCCGCGGCATCATCCAGCTCTGAAGAGCCAGGAAATACCTCGATCGGGGGATTCACACGGCCTGGCAATCTGCTAGCTTGCGGAAGGTGTGATTCGACCACACCCGAGGAGATGCGAGCTTGCAGAGATTGTTTTCATCGTTCCCGCGCGGGTGGCCGGGTCTGGGTCTGCTGCTGTTGCGAGCGGCGGTGGGCGTCTCCCTGGCCGTTTACGGGGGAGCCTGCCTCGCTGGCGAGGAGCCCGGGAGATGGGCGTTGGGGGCCGGCTTGCTGGCCCTGGTGGCCGGAGCGGCGCTGCTGATCGGATTTCTGACCCCGCTGACGGCCCTCCTGGCGGGGCTCGTCAGCCTCGGGATGGCTCTGCCGCCGTTCACCCCCAGCGGATTCGGCGGCGCACCCGCGACGATCTACCTGATCGTGATGGCTGCCGCCGTTCTCCTCCTTGGCCCGGGAGCTTTCTCGCTCGATGCGCGGTTGTTCGGGCGGCGAGAGATCGTCATTCCTCAGGACTACGACTCGATCGAGGGAGCCGAAGATCCCTCCGACGAAGACTGATCGCCAGGCGCTCGAAGCGATCCGGCGGCTCATGGTTCCGGTGAATGCGCCTCTCTTCGTCTCCCGGCGCTGAGCCCTTCCGGCGCCCTCATTCCGTCCCCCCTCGTCCCTGACCGGCCGCGGCCGGCTCGACGTGCACGAGGACGTCCGCCACCCAGCCGAGCTGCGAACGGAGGTGGGATCGAACCCGGCCCGCGATGACGTGCGACGCGGCGACGGTGAGCTCGGGATCCACCTGGATGTGAAGATCCACGTGGTACTTGAAGCCGGTCTTTCGAGCGCGCGTCTTCTCGACGGCGTACACCCCGGGGACTTCGACCGCCGCGGCACGGGCCCGATCGATCATCTCGGCGGGAGGCATGGTGTCGACGAGCTCGAGCGAGGCGTCTCGAAGCACTCGCACGCCCGTCAGGACCACGATGATGCCGACCGCGAAGCCGCCGTAGTGGTCGGCGGCGAGGAACCGCTGCGGGTCGAGCCTTGCGAGCCCCACCGCGGTGAGCGCGACTGCAGCCGCGACGATGTCGACCGTGTCATTCCACGCGTCGGCGATCAGCGAGGTGCTGTGGATTCGCCGCCCGATCCGGAACTTGAGGCCGGACATCACACTGCGCACCGCGATGGCGACCAGCAGGACGGCGACCGCCGCGGCTCCGGGAGGCGGATGCACCTCCCCCACGTTCTGCAACGAATTCCAGCCGATTCCGGCGCCGCCGGCGGCGAGGACGAGACCGACCACGAAGGCGGCGAGGGTCTCGAACCGTCCGTGCCCGTAGGGGTGGTCCTCGTCGGCCGGCCGGGTGGCGGCTATCATCCCGAAGAAGACGACCGCCGAGGCGAGCACATCGCCGGCAAACTCGACGCCGGTGGCGAAAACAGACGTGGAGGCCGTCAGCACGCCGGCCGTAATGTTCAGAGCGGCCAGGACGGCGCTCGCGCAGGTGCCGGTCAGGGCGACGCGACGCGCGGTCCTGGAAGCGGGGTCGAGCTGAGGGTCCACGGCTCTATCCTAGGGCAGATCCTCCGCGGCGGCTCGCAGAAGATTGTCGGGCCGCGTGGAACGCTCGCGGGGCTCGCCGAGGTCTCCAACGCCTTCCAGAGCTTTCGGTTGCGGCTCCGAAGGGTCGAGCCCGACCCCGAGTCTTCGAGCGGCTCCGTGCCGGCGAAACACCTGGCACTTCGCCGGCACCTCGCCAGCTCAAGAGCGCCGACGAAACACCCGCCCCTCGCTAGCTGTCCACGATCGCTTTATAAAGCGTTGACGCGCTTCAAGAATTGACGTAGCATAAGGCCGGGACGCCGGATCAAACAAGGAGAAGATTATGCGAAAGAGAGCCAAGAAACTGTATTTATCGAAAGAAACCCTGCAGCGGCTGGAGGAAGTCGATCTTTCGGCCGTACCGGGAGCTGCGCCTTCTTACCAGTCGAATTGCTTTACGTGCTTCTGCCCGAGCCAGATCGTGACTCATTGCTGCCCGAGTCAGCTCACGAATTGTTGAGTGGCCCAGACGGGAAACGTGGCGTCCCCAGCCTCGCGCCGCCCCGGCCACCTGCAGGCCGGGGCGGTGAAGCATTTGACACCTCCTGGCGAAGCACCTGGCACCTCGCCGGCGGAAGATCGTCGAGCGGTACGGAATGCTCGCCGGGCTCGCCGATGCCTCCGGCGCCTTCCAGATCTTTCTGTTGCAGAGGTCTTCAACAGCCCAAGCCCAACTTTGCGCAAGTATACGGATTGGTTCCTGCCCCCTTGCACTGCATCAGGCAGTCATCCAGTGCATGATCTGCCCAATCTTGGCAGTCAGTGCCGAAGGGGCCAAGGGGAATGCCGTAGTGTGGACGTGGTTCTGCAAATTTATTGAGCAGGCACTCCTCGAGGCAGGAGTTGTCAGGTTCTTTCTGCTCGCAGTTCTGCGAGTCGTAGTGGTCGCTGCTTGGCCTTCCCGGACCACTGATCCAGTCGTACCACTCCTGGCCGCGTTGGTCTTGCCCGCCGCATATGTAGCCACCCTTGCCATCACTAACGCACAGATACTGGTGGTACAGCGGATTGATCCAGGTCTCGAAGCCACTCCGCAGCCCATCGCCGCCAAAATAACTCAGTGGCTTCATGCACATGAATGTCGCCAGCCCGAGCGGATCGGTTTTCATCGCAGGGTCACCGTCGGCATAGGCATAGATATTCATGCCGCCCTCGAACCCGATCGGATCTTCGCTGATAAACCGGTCAAAACTCGGGCTGTAATACCGCGCCCGGTAGTAGTAGAGCCCCGTTCCGTCGTTCTCGCGTCCCGTGTACTGGAACGGATTGCTGCTGGCATCGCCGCTTGTACTGGCTGCGCCGTAGGGGTCGTAGCGGTACTCTGTCCGCGCAACGCCCGCATCGTCGGCGAGCGTCAGCACGCTACCCAGGGCGTCCGTCAGCAAGGTCCGTGGCCCCGAGGCGTCGGTGCGCCGGAAAATCTCGTCGAGCCCGAGGCCGCCCAAGATCGTGGCCTTTACGGAGGCGCCGGTGAGCTCCTGAACGATATTCGGTCCGTCGTAGAGAAAGCTCGTCGTCGAGCCCGACACCGTGGCGCTGCTGCGGCGCCCGCTCACGTCATAGTTGAAGCTCGCAGTCGCGGCTCCCGAGATCGTCTTCAGCCGGTTGCGCGAATCCCAGGAGTAAGTCCGGCTGCCGTCGCTCGTGAGGTTGCCGTTGGCGTCGTACGTCGGCGTTGCCCCGCCCCACAAGGTCAGACGGTTCGCGGCGTCGTACGTCGCGCTGGCCACCGCGGCGGGCATGGTGCGCCGCGCGAGGCTCCCGCTCTCCTGGATGCGCCGGCCGGCCGCGTCGTATTGATACGCGAGGTCGCCCATCGTTATGCCGGCCCGGGTATAGACGATTCCCGTGAGTTGGCCCGCGGCGTCGTAGGTGTAGGTGGCGGCGATGCCGCCCGGGAGAGTCAGCGTCGTTCGACGGCCCGCGGCATCGTAGGCGAAGCCGATCTGGTCGGTGCCTTTCGTAATGCCGGTAAGCCGGTCGGCGTCGTCGTACGTGTAGGTGACGTCGGCCTGGCCGGGGATGCTGAGCCTCGTCCGTCTCCCATTGGCGTCGTAGGCGTAGCCGACGCTCCCCCGCGGGCTGGTCTCGGAGACGAGACGATCGAGAGCATCATATCCGCGCGTGATCGTGCCGTCCTGAGTGTCGGCGGCCTGAGTCATGCGGTTGCCCGCGTCCCAGGTGTAGGTCACTGTCGCATCCGGTGCGGTCAGCGATGCGCCCTGCTGCGTACGCCCGAACTCGGCCGTCTTGAGACGATCGAGCGCATCGTAGGTGAAGGTGCTGATCTTGCCGGTGCGCTCGGTGACCTGGATCAGGTTGTCCATTCCGTCATAGATGTAGCTGTCCGTCTTGAGCAACGGATCGGTTTTCGTCGTCACACGGTCCTTCGCGTCATAAGCGAACTTCGTCACGCCACCTTTGGCGTCCGTGAGCTGCGTCAGGTTGCCATTCGCATCGTAGGTGAAGGTCGTGAACGCGCCGTGCGGGTCTGTGATTTTCGTAACGCGATCGAGGCGGTCGTAATCGTAGCGATACCGATTCCCCAAGGGATCGGTGAGAGACAGGAGCCGTCCTACGGAATCGGTGAACATCGTCACGGTGCGCTCGAGGGGATCCGTGGTCGAGACCAGGTCCCCCCCCTCGTAGGCGAGTTGGGTGATGCGCATCGTCGCATCGGTCGCCGTCGCCATCCTTCCGGTCGCGGTATAGGAGAACCGGGCGATGTTGCCGAGGGCGTCTTCGATCTCCGTGAGCTGACCCAACAAGTCGTAGCGGAGCTGCAGCACATTCTCGAGAGGGTCGGTGATCGACGTGAGCTGGTTGTACGTCGAGTCATAGGTGAGCGCCACCGTGACCGCGTTGGGCGTGCCGGCGAGCCGGGTCATGCCCGTTACATTGCCGCGGGCGTCGTACGAGTACGCCGTGCGCCGGCCGAGCGCATCGATGGTGGCCATTTTCAGGTTCGTGGCGGCGCCACGCTCGTACGTCGTCGTC
>DATHUD010000505.1:0-7653 GCA_035462575.1 Thermoanaerobaculia bacterium
AGGGGCGGCCCTGTGTGGCCGCCCTGGGCGGGGGCCGCAATAAAAAGGGCGGCCACACAGGGCCGCCCCTACAACATCCTTCGTGGGTGGGAAACCGCTACCCGCCCGTCGTGCCGATCACGATCTCCACGCGGCGGTTCCTGGCGCGGCCCTGGTCGGTGGAGTTGGGGGCCACCGGGTTCTCCTGGCCGTGCGCGAAGACGCGGAGGCGGCCCTCCGGGAAGTTGGCCGGGTTCTGCCGCTCCAGCCACTCCTTCACCGCGAAGGCGCGGGCTTCCGAGAGGTTCATGTTGGCCTGCGGATTGCCCACGCTGTCCGTATGGCCGTGGATCTCGACCGCCGCGGAGGAGGCCACCAGCAGATCGCGTAGAAGCTGGTCCAACTGCCGCTCGGTCTCGGGGGTGAAGTTGGCGCTGCCCGTCTCGAAGTTGATGTTCCAGGCCCGGCGGCTGACCACGTTGCGCACCGGCGCCGCGGAAGAGAAGGTCGGTGTCTCCGCCGCGGCGACCTGGGTGGTCCCCTGGGGCGCCCGCGAGGCCAGGGCCTGGACGTAGGAGGTGTCCAGGATCTCGCTGGTCGGATAGTAGGTCGGCACGAGGTCCGGGTACTGCTGCTTCACGATGTCGCCGAACACCGAGTAGGTGGCGCCGAACAGGTTGGCCGAGCCGGGGGTGAGGCCGAAGAGGACCATGTTGTCCGCCAGGTTGTTGACGGACGAGCCGCCCAGCTCCACCCGGAGGCCCTGCTTGTCGCGCTCGGTGACCACGTCGAAGTACTTCTCCCAGTAGTCGGCGTCGGCTCCGGACTCGTTGTAGACCTCGGCGCTGATCTGGGCCGCCTTGCGCAGCGCCTGCGGGCTCGACTTGACGGCGTCCGCGCCCTCGAAGAAGCCCTGGAGCATCCCCTCGACCGTGCCGCGGTTCTCCTTCATCCACTTGTCGATGCCGATGACGACGTTCGGCATCTGCGAGGCGTACTCCTTGGTCGACACGACGGAGACGAGGCCGCCCTTCTTCTCGGCCACGATCACGTCGCCCGGCGTCCAGGTCACCACGCCGTTGACGCAGACCTTCTTGCGCTCCCCCGTGCGCCGGCCGTTCTCGACGATCGGCCGGTCTTCGCAGTAACCGGCGACGTACTTCTCGGAGGCGTCGATATAGTCCGAGGCCGCGACCCAGTTCAGGCAGTTCGGGTCCCAGGTCCTCTCGTCCGGGTTGTTGCACAGGCCGTTGTCACCCAGCCACTTCATGGCGATGTTCCAGTCGCCGTCGCGCAGCACGCCGGCCACGAGGCCGCCTCGGGAGGTGGAGGGGTTCTGCTTCCACTCCGGCAGCCCCATGAACTTGTCCTCACCCCGGGAGTAGCCGGCCGAGCCGACCACCTTGGCCCGGTACTCGGGGCCCAGGCGGTCCAGGGTGTCGTTCAGGCCTTTCAAGAACGCGGCGCCGCCGTCGCCCATGATGGTGACGAAGTGGACTCCCCGGGTGGGGTTCCGCTCGCCGTCCTTCAGGGCGCTCGCGAAGGCGATCAGCCCCTCCTGCATCTTGCTGACGTCGTCCTCGCGGATGAACTTCAGGTTCACCCCGTTCTTGCACATGAGGCTGCCTTCGGTCGACTGCTTGCCGCCGTTGGCGAACATGGCGCCCATGTGGGCGTTCCACGCCCAGTGGTACAGGCGCACCTCCGGCTTGTCCGTGCAGCCCGGCTGCTCGCCCGGCATGGTCACGGGCTGGTTGGAGGCGTTCACGGCCTGGGAGGCTGGCAGATCGGGCAGATCGGCGCTCTCCGGCACAACGGCTTCGCGCCCCTTGGCGGCCGGAACGACCTTGTCCAGCAGGCCGGGTGCGAACTGGCGGATGCTGAAGAACGCCGCGACGAGCAGCGCCACGACGATGACCCCTTTACCGAGAGGGGTGAGTTTCATGGCTTGGGTCTCCTTGGTTGTCCTTGGGGAATCAATTCAAGCAGGGCACCTACCGCCTGTCAAGAAAAGATGTCGTTGTCAGGTAGAACATTTCGGCCCGCACGGCCTCAAACCGGCGCCATCCCTCCCATGAGCTCGTTCATGGCCGGGCGCAGCGATTCGACGAAGCGCTCGGTCTCGACGATCTGCTCCACGACCGACCCCATGTAGCTCGCGACCTCGGTGGCGCTGAACTGGGAAGCGCTCACCCGGCCGAGGATGACCTCGAAGACGTCCGAGAAGGCCCCGAGCTGCGCGACCACCATCTGGTCCCGCTTCTGGCATTCGAGGAGGAGCTCCCTCTGCTTGTCGAGGATGCCGATGTGCCACTGCCGGGTCTTGGCCGTGGCGGGCTCCTTCTGGGCCAACTCCTTCAACTGGTTGACCTTCGCGTCCACCTCCGCCAGCCGCTGCTCCACGTTGGGCAGCGGGGGCGCCGGGCGAGAGGGCAGGGCTTCGTAGCCCCGCTTGCGCGAACGCTCGGGCGGTGGGGGCGGCGGGACCGCTCCCCCGCTGCCCGTGGCCGGTCGGATGTTGGCGATGATCTGCAGGTAGATGACCCGCTCCCGCACGAACTGCAGGTAGGCGGTCAGCATGTAGCTCAACTGGTGGAGGATGCCCGCCTCGGCCGAGGCGTCGATCTCGCGGCGCTCGTGGATGACCTTGGAGATCCGCTCCCTGATGTCCACCAGCCGGCGGTAGACCGCCATGTAGTCCGGCAGGTACCCCGCGCGCATCCAGCCGGCCACGGGGTTCTCCATCAGCATCGCATCGACCCTCTGGCGCAGGATCTCGCGGTCCTTCTCGATCCGGATCTCCCGGGCGCGCTGCTCCTCGTCCAGAATCCCCTTGACGAATTTCTGGTTGGTCGAGGCGAACATCACCCAACCCGTGGAGCCCAGGCCCCAGAGGATGAGCGGGAGGGGGTTCCACAGCGCCGCCGACGCCGCGAGGGAGACCGCGCCGGAGATCAGGTTTCCGGGAGACTGCACCGCCCTGGCGACGCTCTTCTTCCAGATCGATTTCGGGTCCAAGATAGGTGGTCTTTCTAGAGCTCTAGAGCGACGGGAACCGGGCTCGGATCTCGCGCATCGTCAGCATGAACTCGGGAGTCGTGGCGATGCCGTCCCGCCAGGCGAGGCCGCGCTCGATGAGATTGTAGCTCTCCTGGATCTTCGCGCCGGGGATGACCTCCCCTTTTTCGTCCCGGTCCCGCCCCATGAGCCAGATCGTGTCCGCCACTTCCAGGGCCGCGGCGATGTCGTGGGTGACCACCACGATGGTGTTCATCTCGTGCATGCAGGCCACCTCGGCCAAGAGCTCGCACACGCGGTCGATGGCCATGGGGTCCAGCCCCGAGAACGGCTCGTCCAGGAGCAGGAAGTGCTCACTGCACATGAACTGCTGGGCGATGGCGGCCCTCTGCCGCTGGCCGCCGGAGAGCTGGGACGGGTAGACGTTCGCCCGGTCCTCCATGTTGAAGCGCTTCAGGAACCCCAGGGCCTTCTCCTTCGCCGCGGCGCGGGAGAGCCCGGCCCGCCGACCGGCCACCATGAGGTTGCCGAGCACCGTCCGGTGGGCGAAGAGCGGGTAGTGCTGCGCCACGACCCCCACCATCCCCCGCTGCACCGGCACCCCCTCCTCTCCGATCAGCACCCGCCCCGTGTCCGGCCGGTCGACTCCGGCCATGACCCGGAAGAGGGTGGTCTTGCCGATGCCGGACGGCCCGAGGAGCCCCACCACCTGACCGGCGACCTTGTCCGGCCGGACGATGTCCTTGATCTCCATGTTCAAGTCCCGGAGGATCTGGAAGCCCCCTTTGGCGACGCTGACGTTCTCCGCCTTGAGGATCGTGCTCTTCGTCTCGTACGCGTGCGTCACCACGGCCTATCTCCTCTCCAGGGTGAGGCGGGAGTAGGGGCAGACGATCCGCTGGAGCGCGCCGATGCCGTAGTCCTGGAGGATGCCTACGAGGAGGATGGTGATCTGGATGGCGAACACCTCGGCCAGGTGGAAGTGTTTGTTCTGGTTCAGGAGCATGGCGCCCACGCCCCCCTCGGAGCGGGAGATGCCCTCGACCATGGTGAGCATCATCCAGCCGATGGCTGCGTTCTGGCGCAGCACCTCGAACGCCTTGTCCGCGGTCCCCAGGATGACCACCTCCCAGACGACCTCCCACTCGTTCATGCGCAGCGTGCGGGCGTGGTCGAACCTCTCCTTGGGGATCGAGAGCACCTCGGCCGCCATCGACGTGATGAAGAAGACGGTCATGCCGAAGACGAGGAGGGCGAGCTTCAGCGGCCGGCCGCCGCCGACCATCAGCGTGAACACGAAGGTCAGGCCGATCAGCCCCAGGAACCGCCCCTTGGAGACCGCGGCGGCCACGGGCCGGAAGAACGGCATCACGGTCAGATAGGAGAGCGCGAGCGAGATCAGCACGGTCAGGGCGAGCGCCTTCAGGTTCAGGGTGAAGCTCGTCCACAGCTCCCGGCCGAGCCCCTGCTCGAACCAGAGGGTTTGGAACGCCCGCGCCACCTCGTCCGGCTGCGGGAGGACCGGGAACGGCGAGTTGATCCAGATGAGCAGGAAGATCGCCACCTGGAACGCCACGATGATGCGCAGCGTCATGGGCGAGATCGCGCGGTTCGGCGCGAATGCCGAGGTGATGTCTCTCAAGGTCTCGAAGCCTCCTCTGGGCCGGGTACCGCCTGGCAAGGCGGGAATTCTATCCCAGCCCGTCTATACGTGCCCGCCCCCCGGGAGTTGTGAGATCCTCCGGGGGAAACGTTTCCCCGCCCGGCGTCACTTCGGATCGAGGAGAGGCCGGAGCTCCGAGTGGATCGGTGTCTCTGCGCAGACCCCCAGGAGGGTGACGATGAAACTGCCTTTCCGAGCCGCCACCTTCGTCCATCGCGTCCTCCTCGCCGGGCTCGTCCTGGCCGGCCTCCCCGCCCGTGCCGTCACCGTCGAGGAGATCCCCTCCCCACGTCCCGCCGGCTGGACCGTCGACCTGACCGGCACCCTGCCGCCTGGATCGGTGGCGGAGCTGAACCGCCTGGCGGACGGCGTCAAGGCGAAGACCGGCGCCGAGCTGGCCGTCGTGGTCGTGGGCACCACCGGCCGCGTCGAGCCCCGGGAGTTCGCCACCCGCCTCTTCAACCACTGGGGAATCGGCGAGCGGGACAAGGACAACGGCCTGCTCGTCTTCGCGGCGCTCGACGACCGGGCCGCCGAGATTATCCTGGGCGACGGCATCGACAGCGACGCCCAGGTCCGCGCGAGCGAAGAGATCATGCAGGGGGTGATGGTGCCGCGCTTCCGCGAAGGCGATCCGGCCGGGGCCATCCTCCAGGGGGCGACCGCCTGCGCGGCGCGCATCCTGGACGCCTCCCCCGCCGCCGCAGCCGACCCGCGGGGCCCCAAACCGTCTCCGCTCTCTGCAGAGGCTCCGGCTCCTGCCAAGCCCTTGAAGGCCGAGCCGCCGGTGGTCTCTCCGGCTCCGTCTCCGCAACCCCGGCCGTCCCTCGGCGAGATGGTCCTGGGATGCTTCCTGCTCCTCGTGATGGGCTTCTCGGTCATCGGAGGGCTGGCCGGGGTGGTCTGGCTGATCGTGCGCCCGAAGCGTTGCCCCAGGTGCCGGACGAAGATGGTCCTCCTCTCGGAGGCGGAGGACGACGCTCACCTTCAGCCCTCGGAGCGGACCGAGGAGAAGATCGGGAGCGTCGACTACAAAATCTGGCTCTGCCCGAGTTGCGGAGAGGTGAAGAAGAGCCGTCGAGGGGGCTGGTCCTCGTACTCCCCCTGCCCGAGCTGCTCCGCCCGGACCTTGCAGGCCGTCTCCAGGACGATTCAGGCCGCGGACTACGACAACGGCGGGCTGGTCCAGGTCGACGAGAGCTGCGCCCACTGCGCTCACCGGAGGTCCTACACCTACGTGACGCCGGTGCTCGCGAGGCCCCGCCCCACCCGCTCGTACTCCTCCCCCAGGCCGTCTTTCTTCTCGTCGTCCCGGTCCTCCTCGTCGTCGTCCTCGTCCAGCTCCGGATCGGGCTTTGGCGGAGGACGATCCTCCAGCTCCGGCGGGTCGGGCTTCGGCGGAGGGCGGTCCTCCGGCTCCAGCGGATCGAGCTCCGGCGGGGGGAAGTCGTCCGGGAAAGGGTCCAGCGGGCGCTGGTGATCCTGGAATCCCCATGATCGACTACGACGGCCGGCGCTTCCGCTCCGTCTCCAACTCCCCCACCGGCGAGGTGGGGGCCGAGACCGTCTTCGCCTATCACCAGAAAGGCGACGTCGTCTGGGCGACCTACGAAGGAGGGGCCATCCGCTTCGGCACCCTGATCGCCAAGGTGGACGACGACGGCGTGCTCGACATGCGCTACCACCACGTGAACGCCGCGGGCGAGCTGATGACCGGCGTCTGCCGCTCGACGCCGGAGGTGCTCCCGGACGGTCGGGTCCGCCTCCACGAGCGGTGGCGGTGGACGAGTGGGGACGGGTCTACGGGTGAGTCGGTGATCGAGGAGGTGCGGGACAGCTAAGGTTTGATGTTCCAGGGGCGCTCCCACCAATCCAGCCTGCGATGCCTCTGGAGAAGTGGATAGTCCTGCCGCTGGAGCTCCAGCAGGATTCGAACCTTCTCCTTGACAGGCAGCCGAGCCTGTTCCGCGTGCCACTTCGCTTTAGCCTTGAAAAGGGCCGTGATTTCTTCGGGATCGGTGGGCTCACTCATGGAGAAGATCCCCAGCAGAAATACCATGTCTGTCGAGAAGTGCCTCAAGGCTCGAGCGATCCACGACACCCGCCTCGAGCAACTGGATGGCCCGCTCCCGGCGCTTTCTCCCCCCGGCTTGCAGGCTCAGGGCGATCAAGTGCTCCGGCGGCGCCACTCGCACAGGAACTCCCTCGTAATCGAGGAGGCGAGCAGCCTTCACAGCCTCCTCCGCAAGCTCATTGTACGCGGGGAGGAACTGGACTGGGACGCCATAGATCAGGACGTGCTCGGCATGGGGCTCAAACCCTCGCGGCTTCAGCCATTCATAGATCGGAGACAGGCTCAGGAGCGGGCTGGAGGACTTTGGAAGGAGAACGAAAACATCAAGGTCATAGGTTCGGGTCGGCTCCGCGTAGAAGAGAACAGCCATCGCGCCACCAACCGCATAGTCTTCGATGACCTGCGCTTCGCGCATATTGATGAGAACCTGAAAAACCTCGGAAAGAGAGCTCATTTGTCTGTCCAAACCGATTCCATCATATCCCGTCGACGCTCCCACAAGGCCGCCCCTTCGGCAAGAGGTGCGGGAGTGAAGCTGGTCGTCTTCGACATCGACGGCACTCTCACGCGGACAGACGAGGTGGACGAGGTCTGCTATGTCCGCGCCTTCGAGGAAGAGCTTGGCTGGACCGGCATCAGCACGGATTGGGCCGCCTACCCGAGCTGTACGGACGAGGCGATTGCCCTGGAGGTCTTTGCCCGCCACGGCAACCGGCTGCCGCGCGACGGAGAGATTGCGCGGATCCGGAGGCGCTTTCTCTCCCTCCTCGAAGCCGCCCTGGCCGAGGGACAGAACCTCTTCACGGAGATCCCCGGAGCCGGCGAGGCGCTCCGGAGGCTCCGAAGCGATCCGTGCTTCCGGGTCGCTCTCGCGACCGGGGCCTGGGAAGCCTCCGCGCGCCTGAAGCTCCGGGCGGCC
>DATHUD010000506.1:0-2146 GCA_035462575.1 Thermoanaerobaculia bacterium
AAAGCCCCTCTCCTTTAGGAGAGGGGTTGGGGTGAGGTCGCAGGCCGCCACCCTACTTCAGCATGAACACCGGCTTCGGGTACTCCTTCACGCACGAGGGATCGAGCCCTTCGACCGAAGCGTTGTCGTAGAACTTCTGGATCAGGTCTTCCGTGCACTTTCCCGCGCCGCCGTGGGAGCCTTTGGGCACGACCACGTGCAGGCTGTTGGGCAGGGTCTTCGCCACGCTCTCGGCGAGCTCGGGGGGCGTCACCGGGTCCCACTCTCCCGAGATCAGGAGGACGGGCACGTCCGAGCGGACCGGCTCGTGCACGTCCGCCGGCACCGCGCCCCGGGGCCAGTTCTCGCAGACCGCCTTCTGCGCGGCGACCCGGTAGTCGCGCAGGAGCGTCCCGGCGGTCTCGCGCTTCGTCATCTCGTCGGTTATGTACGGCAGGTCCTCGGCGCAGGTCACGGAGAAGTTGAGGCCCATGGCGAGCGCCTCGTTGATCCCCAGCCGCTGCTCGATCGCCATCTGGACCAGGGGCGTGAGATCGCCCTGGTATGCACGGTGGATCTGGAGCGGGAGCGATCCGCCCCCCCGGCCATACATCAAGAAGCGGATTCCCTCGGCCAGGAGGCCCCGGTCCGGCCGCACTTCGACCCGCTCGCCCGTCCGCGTATCGGTCACCATCACCGAGACGCCCTTTTCGGCCCGCTCGAGCACGGCGTCGAGCTCACTGCGGACATTGGGGAAGGCGGCGTTGCAGGCGGGGTCGGCCTTGCACTCGGCGAGGAGCGCCTCGACCGCCCGCTTGCCGGCGTAGGCGTGCGGGAGCGGGATGAACTTGGTGGCCGGCGCCACGGCCACGATCACGACGCTCCGGACCGTCTCCGGATGCCGGCGCAGGTAGACCTGGGCCATCCGCGTGCCGTAGGAGCCGCCCCAGAGGTTGATCTTGTCGTAGCCGAGCCAGGCGCGCACCTCGTCGAAGTCGTCGGCGGCAAGCGCGGTCGTGTAGAAGCGCAGGTCGGCGACCTTCTCCAGCCGCTCGCGGCACTTCTTGACCGCGTCTACCGGGAAGAGAGCCCCGGCGGCCTTCCGGTAGTCCACGGGCTCGCCGTAGAAGGCGCACTGGAGCCGGTTCGAGCGGCCCGCGCCCCGCTGGTCGATGAGCACGATGTCCCGTTTCTGCCGCAGGGGGGCGTCACGGTCAAAACCGGGAGCGTTCTCGGTGATCCCCTCGCCCGGGCCGCCGCCGAAGAAGAAGATGGGATCGGCCACCCGCTCCTTGCTCACAGCGGGGAGGACCACGATGTTCAATCCGATCTTGCGCCCCTTCTTCCCCTCGCGGTCTTCCCAGACGGCGTAGGTGGCGCACCGGACCTCTTCGTCCAGGCCGGGGACCTTGCACGGATGGGGGGCCACGGTCTTCGCCTCGACCGGCCCTTCCTGGGGAGCGGAACCGAGCCGCGCCGTGCGGAGCTTCTCCCAGCCGGCCCGGTCCGACGCCTCGACGCCTTCCAGGCGGAGCACGACCTTCTGCGGCTCTCCTTCGCCCTCCTCATTCGGAACGGTGAGCTCCACCGCCTTGAGGTCGCCCTCCGGCGCCACCCACGCGAAGCCCGCCTCCTCCTGGCCTCGAGACATCCTGTACTTGCGGGCGCGCACGCCGCCCTTCTCCTCCTCTCCCACGAAGGAGACGGTGAAGCCGTCGAAGCGGATCGCCGGCTGGCCCGGCGCGAAGACCGGCGTCGCGAGGCTCACCTCGAAGGAGCCGGCCTTCTGCTGGAAGGCGGGGGCGAGCGCCGGGAAGGAGAGGTAGAGCGTCCAGGGGCCCCTCGGCCGTGCCACCGTCTCCGCCGGGCGACCCAGGGGGAAAACCTCCACGCGGGCCTGCTCCGTCCCGGTCGGCTCGATCCGGGCGAACAGCGTCTTCCTCTCGGGGTCGACCTCCCACACGTCGAGCCGATCCGGGGTCTGCACGCTCAGGATCGCCCTCCGGCTCCCCCGGGGCAGTTGGAGCTGCTCGGTCCGGTCCTTCTCGAAATACACCCAGAGATCCACCTCGCGGGAGCCGTCCGCCTCGCTCTGAACGTAGTGGTAGACCTTCCCCGTTTGCGCCAGAGCCGCCGTGGCGAGCGCAGACATGGCCAGGAGCATCAG
>DATHUD010000507.1:0-2290 GCA_035462575.1 Thermoanaerobaculia bacterium
GGTTTCCACCCTGGGCTATCCGAACAGCGCCGGGTAAACCGGCGCGGCCCTACGCCCCCAGGGCGTTGTTCGGTTAGCCCAGGGTGGAAACCCTGGGCGGGGAGGTCGAGGCGCGGTGTTTCTCCCCGCGGTGCTTCGCCCCTACTCCTCGAACTCCCCCACATCCTCCCGGGCCACGTCGATCTCCTGGAAGTAGTCCGCCTTGACCAGCACCTCGCGGGGCTTGCTCCCCTGGGCGGGACCGAGCAGGCCGTCCCGGGCCATCAGGTCGATCAGGCGGGCGGCGCGGGAGAAGCCGATGCGCATGCGGCGCTGGAGGAAGCTCGCGGAGGCCTGGCGCTCGGCCACGACGAGCTTCGCGGCCTCGTCGTAGAGCTCGTCGTCGTTGTCCCCACCGTCGGTTCCGGAGCTGCCGTCCCCCTCGGGGGCTTTGAGGACGTCCGGGTCCAGCTCGGGCTTTCCGAGCTTCTTCAACCAGCGGATGAGCGCCGCCGTCTCCTGCTCGGAGATGTAGGCGCCGTGGAGGCGCATGACCCGCGAGGAGCCGGGAGGCATCATCAGCATGTCGCCCTTGCCGAGGAGCTTCTCGGAGCCCACCTGGTCCAGGATGGTCCGCGAGTCGTGCCGGGAAGCCGTGGCGAAGGAGATGCGGCAGGGGAAGTTGGCCTTGATGGTGCCGGTCAGCACGTCCACCGACGGCCGCTGGGTGGCGATGATCAGGTGGATGCCCACGGCGCGGGCCATCTGCGCCAGGCGGGCGATCGAGGTCTCGACCTCCGAGGAGGAGACCATCATGAGGTCGGCCAGCTCGTCGATCACCACCACGTAGTAGGGCATCGGCTTGAGATCAGCCGCCGTGAACAGCCCGTCGCCCACGTCCGAGAGGGACAGGCGCTTCTGCGTCTCGGGGTCCGAGATCGCCCGGTTGTAGTAGGCGATCGAGCGGACGTGGACCTCGGCCAGGAGCTTGTAGCGCCGCTCCATCTCGAGGACCGCCCAGCGCAGGGCATTGGCGGCCTTCTTGGGGTCCACCACCACCTCGCATTTCAAGTGCGGGATGTCGGCGTAGACCCCGAGCTCGATCCGCTTGGGGTCGATGAAGATGAACTGCACCTCCTCCCGCGTCGCCTTGTAGAGGATGGAGGTGATCATGCTCTGGAGCCCCACGCTCTTGCCCGCGCCCGTGGCGCCCGCGACCAGCAGGTGGGGCATGGTGGCGAGGTCCGCGTAGTAGGGCTCGCCGCTGATCGTGGTGCCGAGCGCCATCTGGAGCGGCGAGGGGGACTTCCGGAACCTCTCGTCCGCGAGCAACGTGCCCAGGCGGATGATGCCGCGCTCCTTGTTCGGCACCTCGATGCCGAGCGTCGAGCGGCCGGCCATGCGGTCGATGCGCACGGACTCGGCCCGCAGCGCGAGCGCCAGGTCGTCCTGGAGGTTGACCACCTGGCTCACCTTGACGCCCGGGGCGGGCTGGAGCTCGAAGACGGTGATGACCGGCCCGGGGGTGATCCCGTCGATCGAGCCTTCCACGCCGAACTCCGCGCACCGGTTGCGGATCGTCTCGCCCAGGCGTACCAGCTCCGCCTCGTCCATGGCGCTCTTGCCGTCCCCCATCTGGAGGAGGTTGATCGGCGGCAGCGTCCCCGGCTCGATCTCGGCCACGAACGGCAGCGGCTTCTGCGGCACGGCGGGCGTCCGCAGGCGCGGGGCGGGCGCGGCATAGGGGCCCGCCTCGGGCGGCAGCGGGGACGGGTAGGACGGCGGCGGAGCCTGGATGGCGGCCCGGACAGCCTCGAACTCCTCGTCTTCCTGAAGCTCGGTCGCGCTCACCTTTCGGACCGCGAACTCGCTCTCCCCCTTCTTCTCCGTCACCCGCAGGGGGCGCAGGGGCAGGTCCATCCGGTCCGGAGCGGGCCCGGGCGCGGGCGGCGGCGGAGCCTTCCCGGCGGCCGACGGAGAGGCCATCGGCGCGCGAGCCTGCTCGGCCTCGGCCTTCTTCTGCTTCTCCTCGGCCACGCGCTGGAGGTGCTTGGTGATCACCCGCCGCCGGTTGCGCTCCTTCTCCCGCCGCTCCCGCCGGCGCTCCCGGGCGAGCGTCCAGTTCTGCCAGAAGAGGCGCAGCCGGTCCCGCCAGGAGACGAGGAGGTCGCCCAGGGTCGACTGCACCACGAGCGCCGTGCCGCAGGCCACGGCGGCGAAGAGCACCACGACCGATCCGGCCACGGAGAGCCGCGACTCGAGGAGGTCTTTCAAGAGGAAGCCGAGCGCCCCGCCGGCCCGGATCGATCCC
>DATHUD010000508.1:0-2057 GCA_035462575.1 Thermoanaerobaculia bacterium
CACCTCGGCAGCTGCAGCCTTCGTTTCCGGCGCATGCGCCCTCGTGAAGGCATCGATGAAGGCTAATGGCATGACCCCGACCGTCAAAGACGTAAAAGACCGCATCCTTCAATCCTCGACAGATCCCCGGCATAGGCTCGCCGGAAGCGGGGCGTCCTGCTCAGAAGGGCGTCTGGATCTGGCAAATGCTGTCAAACCCCGCCAGTTACGGCGTGTGTGCCCTTGAATTGTCGTCGACGATCCACGGCCCCTGACGATCTTGCGCGCCGGCCTCTTCTACTCCGGCACTCCCACCGTCACCTTGAGCTGGTCCGGATGGATGTGCCGCCGCGCCACCTCCCGCGCCGTTTCGACGTCGAAGGAGGAGAGCTCCTCGGTGCGCCAGTCGGGGTCGTCGAGGGGGATGCCGTAGAGCTCGGCTTCGGTGAGGAGGTCGGACCACTGGCGGGCGGTCTCGCGGCGGAAGGGCTCGCGGCCGAGGAGGTAGGCGCGGGCCTCTTCCAGCTCGGACTCCTCGATGCCCTCCTCGACCACGCGGGTGATCTCCTCGATCACCCCGCGCTCGGCCTGTTCGACCGTGGCCGGGGAGGTGCCGACGTAGGCGACGAGGCGGCCGGGGTCGAGGCCGGAGCCGGCCACGGTCTGGGCGTAGGTGGTGTAGGCGAGCCCTTCGCGCTCGCGGATGCGGGCGGGGATGCGGCCGGTCAACCCCGCTCCCGAGCCCAGGACCACGGCGATCGTCTCCAGGGCCGCGTAGTCCGGGTGCTTCCTCGGGATGGTGATGTGGCCGATGTAGAGGTGGGCCTGGTCCTCTGCCTCGGTCCCGACCTGCCGGCGGGGGGCGCGCCCCTCGGGGGCCGGCGGCTCGGGGTAGGGGGCGGCGGCCTCCGGGAGGGTCGAGAAGAGGCCGCGGAGGCGTTCGCGCACGGCGTCCTCGTCCACCACGCCCGCCACCGTCGCCAAGATGCCGTGCCCGAGAGCGTGATGGTGAAATTCCGCGCAGTCGGCGGGCGTCAACCCGAGGAGGCTCTCGACGCTCCCGTGGAGGGACCGGCACCGGGGGTGCGGGGCGTAGAGCTGGTCCAGGAACTCCCAGGCGGTCTTCACGTCCGGCTGGTCCATGAGGCTCTCGAGCTCGGCGGCGGCCTGCCGGGCCATCCAGGTGCAGCGGTCCTCCGGGAAGGCGGGCTCGAGCAGCAGCTCGGCCGCCCAGTCGAGGGCCAGCTCCCAATCCTTGGCCAGGGCGTCGACCGACACGCTGAGGCACTCGAAGGAGCCGGAGGAGGACAGGGACATCCCCTTGCTCTCGGCTTCGTCGGCGATCCGGTGCCAGTCGCGCGTGCGGGTCCCCTCGGTGAGCATGCGGCCGGTGATGAGAGCCTGGCCCGGGACGGGCTCGACCCGGGTTCCTGCCCTGAGCCACAGGCGCACGGCCACGACAGGCGCCCCCTCAACCCGGCGGACGCGGATCGCGAGAGGAGACGCTTGAGGAGAATTGTTAGTCACGGGCCATCTCCTCGATCGCCGCCACGGCCGCGTCGATCTCCTCGAAGGTGTTGTAGTAGTGGGGGGAGATCCGGAGGACCGGCGTCTGGGAGCCGTCCTCGCTCGAAGAGACGCTCACGTTGATCCCGGCCGCGCGCAGCCGGTGCATCAGGTCCGTCGCGTCCCGCCCTTCAATGCTCGCGGTCGCGATGGCGCAGAGCCGGGGGCCGCGGTCCCACACCTGGATTCCGGGAAGGGCCGAGAGCTTTTCGCGGACGGAGGCGGCGAGCTCGCGGGCCCGCTCTCCGGTCCGCTCGATCCCGACTTCCAGAGCGTAGCGGGCGGCCTCGCCCATCCCGAGGACCAGGGCGTAGGGAAACTCCCAGTTCTCGAACCGGCGGGCCCCCTCTTCCAGCTCGAAGCCGTCCGTGCCCACGCGGCGGGCGCCCCGCATGTCGATCCCCAGCGGATAGAGCCCCTCGGCGAGCTTGCGGTCCGACACGTAGAGGAAGCCCAACCCTCGGGGGCCGCGGAGGAATTTCCGGGCCGTGACGGCGAGGAAGTCGCACCCC
>DATHUD010000509.1:0-2412 GCA_035462575.1 Thermoanaerobaculia bacterium
CCGCTCTTGTAGAACCGCTCGCCGCCGCGCAGCACGAACTTCTCCGCCGTCAGCTCCTCGCGGCCGAGATAGCCGCGGGCCACCCCCGGGCCGCCGATCCACAGCTCGCCCGGGACGCCCACCGGCAGCGGCTCTCCTTCCCCATCGCGGACGTGGAGCACGGCCCCGGGGAGCGCCCGGCCGAGGAGCGGCTTCGCCGGCTCAGGCGAGGGCGGGACCGTATGGGCCGAGCAGAGGATGGTCGCCTCGGTCGGCCCGTAGAGGACCCGCACAGAGGCGGCCGGGAAGGTCTGCCGCAGATCCTCCAGGAGATCGGCCGGCACCGCATCGCCGCCGGTGAAGACCTGGCGCATCCCCCCCACATCCGGCGCCTCCGGCCCGCGGCGCCGGAGCGCGTCGATCAGGCCCCGCATCAGAGCCGGAACGGCGTGCAGGCAGGTCATCTCCCCCAGGTGATCGACCAGGCGCTCCACGTCCGGCGCCGGGCGCAGGGGGAAGAGCACGGCCGTGCCGCCGGAAGTGAGCGGCGACAGCAGCTCGAAGAGGAAGATGTCGAACGTGGAGAGGGCGAGGACGGGCATGCGGTCGCCGGGGTTGAGCCCGAACCGCTCGCGGGTTGCGGCGAGGGTGGCCGCGAGCATGCCGTGCTCGACCTCGACGGCCTTGGGCCGGCCGGTCGTGCCCGAGGTGTAGATCCGGTAGGCGAGATCGCCGGGAGCGGGGGCGCCGATCTCTTCGGCGCTCTCCCCCACCGGCTCACCGTCGAGAAGAACGGTCGTAACGCCGTGGGGCGGCAGGATCTCCAGCAGGTGCGGCTGGGTCACCAGCACCGGAACCGCGGAGTCCTCGAGGAGGAAGGTGAGCCGCGCCGGCGGATGGGCGGGGTCGAGCGGCACGTAGGCGCCGCCGGACCGGAAGATGCCCAGCACGGCCACGGCCAGATCCGGGCCGTGCTCGACGCAGAGCCCCACCGGCACCTCCCGCCCGACTCCCAGCGCACGCAGGCGCTTCGCCAGGCGGCCCGCCCGGGCGTCGAGCTCGCGGTAGGTGAGGCCCGCCTCCTCGTCTCCGGCGCGGACCACGGCCAGGGCGTCCGGCGTGCGGCGGGCCTGGGCCGCGAACAGCTCGACGACTCCGGGCGCCGCGGGAACCGGTGCGTCGTTCCACTCGGCTTCGAGCTGGTGCCGCTCGGCTTCGGAGAGGAGCGGCAGCTCTCCGGCGCGCCGGCCGGGGTCGGCCGTCACGGCTTCCAGAAGCGCCAGCAGATGGCCGGCCATGCGGACGACGGTCGAGGGGTCGAAGAGATCGGTGGCGAAGTCGAGCCGGGCGGCGAGCCCGTCGCCCGCTTCCAGGAAGGTCAGCTCCAGGTCGAACTTCGCCGTGGTCGCCTGGAGATCCACCGGAGAGAGCGACAGGCCCGGCAGCTCGATCGTCCGGCCCGGCAGGTTCTGGAGCGCAAAGAGCACCTGGAACAGCGGGGTGTGCGCGAGGCTCCGCTCCGGGGCCAGCTCCTGGACGAGCTTCTCGAAGGGGACGTCCTGGTGCGCGTAGGCGGCCAGCGTGGTCTCGCGGACCCGGCCGAGCAGGTCGCGGAACGCCGGCTCGCCCGAGAGGTCGCCGCGCAGCACCAGGGTGTTGACGAAGAAGCCGATCAGCTCCTCGGTCTCGATCCGGTTGCGCCCGGCGACGGGAGAGCCCACCGCCAGATCCGGCTGGCCGCTGTAGCGCGAGAGGAGGGCCTGGAAGCCGGCCAGCAGCACCATGAAGAGGGTCGCTCCCTCGCGCCGGGCGAGGGCCTCGACCCGCCGGGTGAGCCCGGCCGGCAGCCGCACGGGCCGCGAGGCGCCCCGGAAGCTCTGCACCGCCGGCCGCGGCCGGTCGGTGGGCAGCGTGAGAAGCGGCGGCAGGCCCGCGAGCTCCCCGCGCCAGAAGGCGATCTCGCTCTCCAGGGCCTCGCCGGAGAGCCACGAGCGCTGCCACACGGCGAAGTCCGCGTACTGGATCGGCAGTGGAGCCAGGGGGGACGGCCGGCCGGCGGCAAACGCCGCGTAGAGGGCCGTGACCTCGCGCACGAGGAGCCCCATGGACCAGCCGTCGCTCGCGACGTGATGCTGGGTGAGGGCGACGGCATGGTCTTCCGCCGCCAGGCGCACCAGCACGCCGCGCAGCATCAAATCGCGACCGAGATCGAACGGCCGGCCGGCCTCTTCGCGGGTGAGGGCGAGAGCCTCCGCCTCGCGCCGGGGCTCCGGCAGCCCCGAGAGGTCCACCAGCGGCAGGACGAAGGGCACCGGCGGTTGGATCACCTGCACCGGTGTGTCTCTTTGCAAGGTAAAGACGGTGCGCACGGCCTCGTGGCGCCGCACGATCTAGCTCAGGCAGCGCCGTAGCACCGCGGGTTGCAGCGGCCCT
>DATHUD010000510.1:0-7127 GCA_035462575.1 Thermoanaerobaculia bacterium
CTGGGCGCGCGCGGCCTTCTACCAGGCGGGCGGCGCCTACGGCTTCCGCGATCAGCTCCAGGACGTCATGGCGCTCGCCGTGGCCCGGCCGGAGATCGCGCGCGAGCACATCCTGCGCGCCGCGAGCCGGCAGTTCGTGGAAGGAGACGTCCAGCACTGGTGGCATCCGCCCTCGGGCAAGGGCGTGCGGACCCACATCTCCGACGACCTTCTGTGGCTGCCGTTCGTGGTCCTGCATTACGCCGGGGTCACGGGCGACGCGGCAGTGCTCGACGAAGAGGTGCCCTTCCTCGAAGGTCCCCCGGTGCCGGCCGGCCACGACGACGCCTACTTCGCTCCCGCGGTGGCGGGAAAGACCGCCACGCTCTACGAGCACTGCGCCCGCGCCCTCGACCGGCGCCTCGCGGTGGGCCGCCACGGCCTGCCGCTCATGGGCACCGGGGACTGGAACGACGGCATGAACCGGGTGGGCCGCCTGGGGGAGGGCGAGAGCGTCTGGCTCGGCTGGTTCCTCCACCCGCTGCTCGGCGGCCTCGCCGGGATCGCCGAAGCGCGCGGAGAGCTCGCGCGCGCCGCCACCTGGCGCGATCACGCCGCCGCCTTGAAGACGGCCCTCGAGGGGGAAGGCTGGGACGGCGCCTGGTATCGCCGCGCCTGGTTCGACGACGGCACGCCGGTGGGATCGGCCGAAAGCGACGAGTGCCGCATCGATTCGATCGCGCAGTCCTGGGCCGTCCTCTCGGGAGCCGCCGAGCCGGAGCGCGCGGCGCGCGCCATGGCCGCCGTCGACGAGCTCCTGGTGCGCCGGGACGGCCGGGACGGGGGCATGGTCCTCCTCTTCACCCCGCCGTTCGACCGCACGCCGCACGATCCCGGCTACATCAAGGGCTACCTGCCGGGAGTGCGCGAGAACGGAGGCCAGTACACCCACGCGGCCGTCTGGTGCGTCCTCGCCTTCGCCGCGCTGGGCGACGGCGACAAGGCCGCCGAGCTGTTCTCCCTGCTCAATCCGATCAACCACGCGCGGACGCGGGCCGGCATCCACCGCTACAAGGTCGAGCCCTACGTCCTGGCCGGCGACGTCTACGCCGAGCCCGGCCACCTCGGCCGCGGCGGCTGGAGCTGGTACACCGGCTCCGCCGGCTGGATGTACCGCGCCGGCGTCGAGTGGATCCTGGGCGTGCGCCTGCGCGGAGCCGTCCTGTCGATCGACCCCGCGATCCCGCGGGCCTGGCCCTCCTACGAAATCGTCCTCCGCCATCGTGCCGCCCAGTACACGATCACCGTCGAGAACCCGCGCGGAGCCACGCGGGGGGTGGTCGAAGCCGAGCTCGACGGCGTGCCGGCGCCGGTGACCTCGAGCGGAGCGGCGGAGTTCGGGCTGGCCGAAGACGGCGAGCACCGGATCCGGGTCGTCCTCGGGGAGTAGGGGAGGGCCTGTACGGCCGACGTTGGGAGCCGCTTGGCGGACGGCTCCCCGGCTGGGCCTTTCGATCCGTCCGGCGTCATTCCGCAGGGCAGAGCGCTACGATGAGAAACGCTCCACAGGTCGTGCGTTCGTTGCCCTCGAGGCCCTCGAAGTCGCAGCGTGCCTGGGGGGCGACCCTCTGGCAGAAATCGCAACTGCAGAGCTGGGCGGCGGACGCCGGCAGAGTGGTGGCGGCGACGATCAGGGAGAGAGCTACGATGCGGACAAATTTGGGCAGATTCATGCGTCCTCCTTCGCGATGAGCCCCCATGGTTAACTCCATGGCGGATTGCAGAATGATGCAAGTACTTTGCCGAAAGCTCCGCCCGCGGCGGGGTGCCAGGCGATTCGTCGGTTCTGCCGGCCTGAAAGTCTGGGGAACTCTCCGGGTCCTGCTCGAAAAGGCCAAAGGGCAGCGGCCGGCCGGCGAGGTGCCAGGCGCTTCGCTAGCGCGCGCCGGGGTCGCTGCAACCAGAGACTTTTCCCTAAGCGGGCTACAATGGGCATGAAGGGGGATCTCATGGCGAGTCGGCAACTTTTGATCAACGTTCCAGAGGCCGTGCTGCTGGCCCAGAAGACGGATGAAGCCTCTTTCGCCCAAGAGCTTCGGATGTTGGCTGCCGTCAAGCTCTACGAGCTCGGGCGTCTCTCCTCCGGCCGAGCCGCGGAGCTGGCAGGCATGTCCCGGGTCGAGTTCCTCCTGAGCCTTGGCCGGTACAAGGTGTTCCCTTTGGAGGCTGAGCTTCAGGATCTGGAAGCTGGTCGTGGATAGGGCGATCAGCAATACCTCCCCCCTGTTGTACCTCCATCGCATCGGATCTCTGGCGTGGGTTCAGACGCTGTTTTCTGAAATCTGGATTCCTCAGGCAGTGGTAGAAGAGCTGCGCGAAGGGGCTCGGAGGGGGCATGACGTCCCTCAGCCCGAGCGCCTCGAAGGGATTTCTGTCGTCGATCCTCGCTTCGTGCCCTCGGAGTGGTTGGCACTCGACCTCGGGGCCGGCGAACTCGCGGCCATGGCGTTGGCCCTGGAAAATCCGGATCGGATCGTTCTCCTGGACGACAGTCTCGCGCGACGGATTGGACAGGCTGCCGGCCTGAAAGTCTGGGGAACTCTCCGGGTCCTGCTCGAAGCCAAGGCCAAAGGGCTGACGGATTCGGTTTCCCCTCTTCTCGGCAGGCTCGAAGCGGCAGGGATGTGGATGTCTCAGGATATTCGCGAGCGCGTGTTGGCCCTTGCAGGAGAGAGCCCTCCGGATTAGCGGAGGCCCAGATGGACCGGCGGCGCGGCGGAGCACGGCGTCGTCGAGGCGCGCGAGGTGCCAAGGCAATTAGTCGCCGCTGAGCCTCGATTACCGCAGCAAACCCCATGTCCTCTTACTTCCGGAGCTGGCTGTGGTTTCGAGCGCCACACCGACCGCGGCCAGACTTTCGAGGAGCTTTTCCGCCTGGTCCGCCTGGACCCCCTTGAACCGCCGCGGGACATCCTCGGCAGTCGCCTCCCCTAGCTCCGCCAAGAGGTCGCGCACGGCCACGACGCGGGCGGGCAGGTCCTTCGGCCAGGCGAGCTTGGCGGCCTTCTTGCCCTTGGTGGCCTGTGCCGGCTCCGCGGTTTCGAGACCTGCTTCGAGGAAAGTGACCTGAGTCGCAGCCTTCGTGCCCTCCGGGTTCTGGAACTCCGGACGCAGCCAGCGCACGAGACCGCGCTTCTCCTCCTCGGCGCGCTCGTGGTTGAGGGCGACGAGGCGCTCGAGGATCTCTTCGTCGGTCAAGGTTGGCGGCCAGCGGAAGGCATCGAAGTCGGCGGCGTCGAGGTCGTCGTGGATCTGTTTCAAGATCGAGACGAGGCCCTGCTCGTGGATTACCCGCTCCTTGTCGGTGAGCGTCTCGCCGCTGCGGAGCTTCTCGAGGACGTTGTACATGCCGGTGATTGTGAGTGTCGGGTGCAAGGCCTGCTGGCGCTTGCGATGTGCATCGAGGGCTTCGCCGAGGGCTCGGATGCGCTGCTTCTGCTTTTCGGAGCAGGCGGGAAAGGGAAAGGGGTCGAAGCAAGTTGTCTTGACATAAACAGGTCTATCTTCGAGGGTCGCTCCCGCGGCGAGCGCCCAACAAACGTGAATTCGTGAAGAGAGATTTCCCAGTACGGCTGCATCGTCCGTGCAAACGACGGTCAATTTATTGTCCGGAAGAGTCGTCGATAGTACAAAGGTGAAAACTCTGTGTTTCGCGGTCTCGGGTGTCGCAATGTATCGTTCGAGTCCTGAAATCGCAGCTCGTAGGCCCGGCCTTTCCCAACCAAAACGCCACCAACGTTCTCGGATAGGACCTCGCCGGTTCTGATCACGTTCCGGCTTAACGCGCTCCAACAGATGCTGATAAACCTGCGGATACTTCAACCGTAGATCGGCCTCTTCTAGGCCGAAGGAGTCGATTACAGAAACGCCGCGGGGGCGGTCCATTAGATCCTTTCCATTCAGGTAGGGTCGAATAATATCCGCAGGGCCGAACCGCGGCAGGTCTTCAGGGCGGAGAATGAAGCCGGCCCCATAAAGCTGCACACCTGGCGAGCATACCCCTTGGTTCCCTCGGAGGGAGCTAGCACCTGCTACGTTTGCTCCTATGCGCAGATCTGCTTGGATCAACCCTCCTAGCCTTCGGCATGTCAAGACCTCAGACGAGCCATCCGCCAGAATGGCCTCACCTGTCACCTCCTCTAGGATGTCTGTCTCCGCATTCTGAGCGGCTTCCAAACTTTTCATTGCGAACACAGTCATTGCAACCCGGACCGCCGCGCCGCTTTCGGTGTCTACCCAGGGGTGATCCGGCACCGCCCACCGAATTCGGATTCCATTCTCCATGGCTTTCTGGACCACCCTTCGCTGGAAGACCTGCCGAAGGCTATTTGTTGTGATCAGTCCAGCTCGCCGCGCCTTGTTTCTCTGGAGCTCTTCTGATGCTCGAAGCCACCAATACATGACGAAGTCGGCCTTCTCAGGAACCTCCGAGTAGACCGACCAAAGCGCTTCTGAATAACCGTCACCAAGCGCTTGCCGAACCCGCCATCCTCCGATATATGGCGGATTTCCGATAATGAAGTCGGCCTTAGGCCACTCCGTCCTGCGGGGATTCACGTACCGGTAGACCGACACGCGAGCGCTTTCATCGGGAATTGCTTCGCCAGTCACAGGTGAGACCTTCATCGTCTCGCCATCCCAGCGCGTCACCGGCTTGCCTTTTTCGTCGCGGAGCAGCTCCTTGCGGTCGTAGTCCAGCACCGCGTCGCGGCACTCGATGTTGCCGTAGTCGCGCAACACCGGCTGCGGCACGGTCAGGGCGCCACCGGGTTGGCGTACCTGCCATTGCAGATAGCCGATCCAGAGCACCAGCTCCGCGATTTCCTTTGCCCAGCGTTTGACCTCGATACCCAGAAATTGTTCCGGGGTCACGCGGTAGCGTTCCATCTCGAGCCCGATCTGCCGGTAGCCGAGCTCGGAAAGGAGAGCCAGCACCTCGCTCTCCAGGCGCTTGAAGAGGTCGAGCGTCACGTAGAGGAAGTTCCCCGTGCCGCACGCCGGGTCGAGCACCCGCGTGTGGCAAAGCTTCTGGTGGAACGTCAGGACGCGCTTCTGCGCCTCCTCGATCTTGCCGAGGTCGACGAGCTGTTGGACCTCGGCGCGCACCAGGTCCCAGTCGCCGCGCAGCGGTTCCTCGATCGTCGGCCTCACCAGCCGCTCGACGTAGGCGCGCGGCGTGTAGTGCGCGCCGAGACGGTGGCGCTCCTTGGCGTTCAAGGCGCGCTCGAGCAGCGTGCCGAAGATCGACGGGTCGACCTGAGACCAGTCGCTTTTCGCCGCCATGAGGAGCAAGATGAGTTGCTCTTTGGTCAGCACCGGCGCGTCGTGGGTCGAGAACAATCCGCCGTTGAAGCGCAGGAGCTTGCCCGTTACGAAATCCGTGCCGCGGTCCATCGCCCGCCAGAGCGAACCGACGCCGCTGGGGAACGAGGCGGGGTTCGGCAGCCACCAGTTTTCGAGCGCGTGTGAGAAGGGCTTGTCCGGCAGCAGCCCGATATCCTCCGCGAACATGGTGAACAGGCAGCGCATCAGGAACGTCGCCACCCTCTCAGGATCCTGCCCCGCGGCTTCGAGGGCGAGTGCCAGCGCCGCGATCTGATCGGCGATGTCCCGCGTAACGGCGGTTGTGCGCTTCGCCGGGTCGAGCGACTGCGGATCGGTCCAGATGGCGCGCAACAGGTCGGTGTGCGCGGAAAGATCGCGCAGGAAAATGCGCTTGCGGTGGCCGTCAGGAAAGGCGCGGTAGAAGCCTGTGCCGTCGAACGAGGCGTAGACGTCGAAGCAGTAGCCGATGTCACAGACGAGGAGGAACGGCGGTGGCGCGTTGAGGAGCGCGGCGTAGCCCAAAGCCTGGCCGTGGGCCGCGCTCATCATCTGGTTCCAGGCCGGCGAATCGCGCCGCTTGGGGCCGGTCGCGGCGCTTTGCTTGGCTTCGAGCAGGAAGCTGCCGTGCTTGTAGAGATCGACCCGGCCGATCGAAGTGCCGCCGGCCCGGGTTCGCGGCACGTCCTTCTCGAAGACGTACAGGTCCCGCGCTGCGTCGCCGGTCTTCGGATGCGGCCTCTCGACGCCGAGCACATCGCACAGCTCGTTGAGGAACGAATCCTTGTTCGCGCGTTCCGCGTCGCCGCTCCCTGACCAGCGGGTGATGAACGGGTTCGGGTGCATGGCGGCGCTGAGCCTATCCCCCGCGCCGGTGCTCGGAAGCTGGGCGGTTGGGCTCGTTGGAGCCGGCTGGAAAGATCCCCCGTCCTGGAGCTTGATGAGACCTGCGCCCTCTTCGTGAGCGCCTTCGGCACGGGGTGGCGGCTGCGGTGTCGAAGGGCGCGCTTGCACGCTGGACCCTGTCAGGCGGGCAACGAGGACCGCCTTCTCGCGGCCGGAGTCGTCCAGGTCCAGGGCGCGGCAGATCTCCTTGAGCCGCGTCCTGGGGAGGTTTTCCAAGGTGCTGGCCAGCGCAGCTTTCCGCGAGCCGGCGAGGGCCTCGATAAGCCCGGCGCGGGCCCGGCGGTCGTAGACCTCCAGGCCGAACCGGTCGATGGCGGCCAGAAGCTCGTCCCGTTTCAACTGTTCCAGAACGTCGCGCTTCGACGGCATGAATCTCCCGATGAGGTCCGGCGGGGCCGGACCGGTCCCAGGGTGCGATTGCAGGGCGCCCTTATGATACCGGAGACTTGGCCGTTGACGGTCTTCTCGGCGCGGGTGGCAGGCGATGCGGCATTCGATTCGAGGATCTGCAGACCGGCTCAGCCGGCCGCCGGAGGAGAGGGTGCCTCAGCAAAGCATCATGGTGTATCATCATCGCATCATGCGCACGACCATCGACATCCCGGAGCACCTGCTCATCGAAGCCAAGCAACTGGCGGCCGATCGACACCTCCCGCTCACGCGGGTGTTCGAAGACAGCCTCCGCCTCTACCTTGGCGAGAAACGCTTGCGGCGAACGCAGGCCGAGCCGGCTCCTCTGCCGCTCCTGCGGGACCCGGTGCCGGTCGAGGGAATCGCTCTCGACGACACGAGCCGTCTCTGGGAGCTCGAGTGATTCTCTGCGATGTCAACGTGCTGCTCGGAGCGATGGTCGAACGCTC
>DATHUD010000511.1:0-15208 GCA_035462575.1 Thermoanaerobaculia bacterium
CCCTTCAGAAGCTCTGGGAGCTCCTTGCGCAGCTTGCTCACCTTGGGCGCCGCCGTGAACAGGATGTACGGCTGCATCGGGTTGCGCTCCGCGTAGCCCTGGTGGTACGACTCGGCCTGATAGAACGCTTCCAGGGGCGCGACCTCCGTGACGATCGGCGCATCGAACGCCCCGGCCTCGTTGAGCTGCCGGATGTACGCCTCGGCCACCCGCTTCTGCTCCTCGTCCGCATAGAAGATCGCCGACCGGTACTGGCGCCCCTGGTCCGCGCCCTGGCGATTGAGCTGCGTGGGGTCGTGGGCGACCGAGAAAAACACCTTGAGCAACTGGCCGTAGCTCACCCGGGAGGGATCGAACCGCACCTCTACGGCCTCCGCGTGGTCGGTCCGCCCCGAGCAGACCCTGTCGTAATCCGCCGTCTCGGCGGTGCCGCCCGAATACCCGGAAACGACCTCCAGCACGCCGTCGATCTCCTGAAGCACGGCCTCGACGCACCAGAAGCACCCCCCGGCCACCACGGCGGTCCGCGTCCCCTCGCCCGGCGCGGTGTCCTCCACCGGATCGGGGAACTCATGGGGAGCCAGCTTGCGGCCCTTGGGGATCTCACAACTCAGGTCCATCGGTTCCTCCTCACGGAAGCTCCGGGCCGCGGGGATGCGGACCGGAGGCATCCCATTGTACGAGCGTGCCCGGGAAACGGATGGGAGAAGGGCGTAGGCTCTCCGCCGGACACGGCTGCCGGAGAAAAGTTGCGGAGAGGGGGTTGACAAAGGGCGAAAGGCGGGGCATACTGGTCTCCGGATTGGGGAATCCCGGTCGGCACTCAGGCCTCGGCGCAAGCCGGGGCCTGATGCTTTTTGGGGAGGAAACGCTTCAGGGGAACACCTTGAGCCCGAATCCCCGCACCCGCACTCCCTGGCGGTAGAGCTTCGGCTCGATGATCGCGAAGGCCCGGTTGGCCTCGTCCGGCTTGAGGGTCTTGCGCCCGATGGGCCGGGCGAACAGGTCGGCGAGCTGCAGCCCGCAGCAGTTCGTCTTCTTGTCCGCAAAGGTCATCCGGAAAGGGAGCTTCTCACCGCGGTAGTTGGCTCCCGCGCAGACCTTCTCGAACTCCTCCGCAAGCTCCTGGTCCTCCTTTTTGCCCCGGCACTCGAAGACGAGGTGGGTCACACGGCCGGCCTGCCCCTGGCCCCGGAGGAAGCTCGCCACCCGCTCGAGCCCGAAGGCCAGGGCGACGTGGTAGGGGTTGGGAGGAGAGGCGTAGCGCTTGCGCAGGCGTTCCTTCTGGATCACGGAAGCGATCAGGGTGAGCGGCGTGGACGCGACGAGGCCGTTCAGATCCTCCATGAACCGCTCGCGCCGGGCGGCGTCCACCAGGAACCGGAACGGGCCGGTGGCCTTGCGGATCTCGTGCTCGTGGAGGACCACCATGTCGTGGCCGAAGTGGCGGAACTTGAGGTCCTGGAGGGCCGGGGAGGCGAGGGTCCGGTACTCCTCCTTGTGGAAGATGCAGAACGCGAGGACGAAGACCGGGTACTGCGGGTCGATCGAGAGGAGTCCATGATCTCCGCTCTCGTCCACGTACACGATGTAGTCGGAATGCTCGGGCATGGACCGGGATTAGACAACAGGTTCCGGAAAAGAAGAAGAAGCGGGCTCCCCGAGTTCCGTCTAGAGGTATCCCAAAGCCCGCAGCTTCTTCTCGAGCTCCTCCGCCCGCCGCCGGGACTCGCCGGAGGCCACGGGGCCTTCGTGGCTCCCCAGCCAGCGCAGGAGCGCCGCCTCCAGGCGGCGGGTGTCCTCCGGGCGCTCCGCGGAGAGATCGGTCTTCTCGCCGGGGTCTGCGCTGAGATCGAAGAGCTTCGTGCCGCCGGTGGCGAGGTCGAAGGCCAGCTTCCAGGTTCCGTCGGTGACGGTCCGGGTCACGCCTTGCAGGCCGAACGAAAGCCGCCGCACCCTCCCATCTTTTTCGATGACTGGCCGCAGGCTCGAACCTTCGAAGCCGCGGTCTTTCGTGGGGAGGCCCAGATAGTCGAGGACGGTCGGCACGATGTCGAGGTTTTCAGCGAGGGCTTCGCGACGCAGGCCCCGCAGGTCCGGCCCCGAGCCGGGGATGCGCAGCACGAGCGGCGTCTTCAGCACCGTCTCGTAGGCGTGGTCCCGGCAATGGCCGAAGTGGCCGTGCTCGTAGAGCTCTTCGCCGTGGTCGGCGGCGAGGACGATCAGGGTCCGTTCGAGGAGGCGCCGCTCCCGCAGGGCCTCGAAGAGCGCGGAGAGTTGCCCGTCGAAGTAGGCGATCTCCTCGTCGTACAGGTCGGAGAGGTGGGCGAGGTTCGGGGGGGTGAGCTGGAACCGGGTGTTGCCGTCGTAGAGAAGGCGGGCGACCGGCCACGCTTCCCCCCGCCGGGCCCAGGCGTTCACCCCCTGCTCGCGGGCGCGGGCGGGCGTCGGGGCGATCCGGCGCGGATGGTCCGGGGGCGGGTCGTACGGCGCGTGGGGCTCCATGTAGTGAAGGTAGAGAAACCAGGGCTCGCGGACGCCTTCGAGAAGGCCTGAAGCCTTCCCGTTCAGACAGCGGGCGGCCCTCCGGTAGCAGGACTCGTCGAACACGTCGAAGCCTCGCCCGAAGCCGCCGGCGCGATTGATCTTCGACGGCGTGTTGCGCACGATCGGGCTCGCCGACACGGCCAATGTGGAGTACCCCTGCTCGCGCAGGATCTCCGGCAGCGACCGCATCGTGTCCGGGATGCCCAGGGTGGAGCCGGGGCCCAGGAAGGCCGCCGGATGGCGCGAGGTGAGGAGGGAGTTGACGGACGGGAAGGTGCAGCCGGCCTGGCTCCGCGCGTTGGTGAAGACCACCGCCTCCCGGGCGAAGGCTTCCAGGTCCGGGGTCGTGGGCCGAGGATAGCCGTAGAGGCTCATGCGGTCGGCGCGCAGCGTGTCCACGACCACGAGGAGCACGTTCCAACGATCGGGCTCCCCGCGGCCGCAGGCGCCCAGGAGAAACGGCAGCAGGAAGCATCCCAGGGTCCGGGCGAGGATCTTCATCCGCTCATCCTGAAGCTCCTGGCCCGAGGATTCAAGGGCCTCCGGTTCCGCAGGCGCTCAGGCCGCCCGGGCTTCGCTCCGGCGCGCCTCTTCGGCCTCGGCCCGGTCCCGGATCCCCCGCATCATCTTCCGCTCCATGACGAAGTGGGCGGGATCGAAGACCAGAAAGCGGAACGGGTCGGCCTTGGGGCCGCTGCGCGACCGCACGACGAGGCGCGTGGTCCGCTCGTCGACCGGTTCGAGGAGGAAGGCCCAGGTGCCGTTCGGCGCGATGCCTTTCGTGACCGCGCTGTCGTAGTCGTCCGGGGTGACGAGGACCATGTCCCTCCCCGGCTCGATCCGCGCCACGCGGCTGCAGCCCTTGCCGCCGTACCTCTCGCGGGGCGTCATCCAGACCGTGTCGCCGACCTGCCGGCTCTGGTGCTCGGGAAGGATCCGGTCGGCGTTGCGAATCCGGGCTCCGAAAAGGTTTTCGAGCCAGGTATAGCTGTAGAAGCCGCCGCGGTCCTGCCCGATCTGCACGATCCACGGCCAGACCGCATCCACGGGCGCGTGGATCGTAATCGCGCGGGTCGCCTCCGAGGCCGGCCGAGGAGACAATTCGTCGCCGGGCCAGAACCGGTGAATCTCCTCGTCCGTGGCTCCCCAGTTCAGGAACAACGGCCGCAGGGCCAAGCCGAAGGTGGCCACGGCGACCGCGCCGGATGCTGCTCCGACCGCTTTTTCGAATTTCCTTTCCATGGCGTTTCCTCCGGAGCCGGAAAGCGTCCGGCTCCCTCTGGAAAATGGCAGGAAAGGGACTTCAGGGCACCGCCCCCCGGGGTGGGCTCACGCTCTCCGGCGGATGGTGGTGGGCGTGCGGCGCGCTGCTGGTCCCAGGATCGGCAGTCCCCGTATGCCCCGCGTGCCCCCCCAACCCCCGCGCAAACGTCACCAGCCCCACAAGAACCAGCAGCACCCCGGCGGCCCGCGCGAGCCCCCGGCGCCAATTCAGGGGGACAGCGGAGCCAAAAAGGGCGACGGCGGTGAGGGCCGGGACGGTGCCCAGGGCGACTCCGGCGAGGATGAGGGCGCCTTGCGCGGCCGAGCCGGTGGCCGCGGCGGCGGCGAGGCCGGCGTAGACGAGCGGGCACGGAAGAAAGCCCATGGCCATGCCGATCAAGAGGGACGAGCCGGCGGGGCGGGTGGCGAGGAGGGGCGAGAGGAGGCGGTGCCAGAGCGGGGCGATTTGGCTCGCGAGGAAGTCCCCTCCCCGGCTCCGGAGGCCGAGCAAGGTCAATCCGGCGGCGGCCAGGCCCACGCCGGCCAGAAGGGCGAGGGCGCGGCCGCTCCAGGTGAAAGCAACGTTTTTGAGGAGCGCGGCTCCGAAAGCTCCGGCGAGGGCCCCGAGAAAGGCGTAGGTGGAGGCCTTGCCGAGTTGAAGGAGGACCTGATCGAAAAAGACGGCGGCGCCGCGGCGGGTGCGGAAGGCGCCCAGGGCGGCTACGAAGCCGCCGCACATGCCCACGCAGTGGATCGAGGCGGCGAAGGTCAGGGCCGCGGCGGTGAGCCAGGGGATCGAGGTCATGGCAGCGGAGCCTTGGCGAGACGCTGCGAGCGGATCACGACGAGCAGGCTCGACGCGACCATGCCCACGGCTCCGAACAGCGGATGGAGCAGCCCGGCGACCGCCAAGCCCATTCCGATCGTGTTGTAGGCAAAGGACAGAAAGAGATTGGTCCGCGCGGTGCGCAAGGTTTTCTCGGAGAGCGCGATGAGCCACGGCAGCCGCCGCAGGTCGCCGCCCAGGAGCGTGACGTCGGCCACTTCGCGCGCGAGGTCGGTGCCCGAGGCGAGAGTGACGGCCACGGCGGCGCTTGAGAGGGCCGGGGCGTCGTTGATGCCGTCTCCCACCATCACGGGGTGATCGCCGGCTTGGGCGGCGGCGCGGATGCGCTCGCGCTTGTCCTCCGGCGAGAGCCCGGCCGCGGCGGCGAGGCCGGGGAGGTCTGCGCCGAAGGCGGCCACGGAGCCCGCGGTATCGCCCGAGAGGACCTCGACTGCGAGCCCGCGGGCCACGAGGGCGGCCACGGCTTCCCTGGATGAGGCGCGGATCGAGTCGCGGAGCGTGAGCGTGCCCTGCCAGACGCCGTCCAGCGCGAGATGGACGAGCGTCGCGCCCTCCTCCCCCACCTCCGGCGCGCCGCCCACGAAGGCCGCGCTCCCCAGCCGCGCGTCCCGCGAGACGCCGGCCAGCCGGACGGTCGCCAAGACGCCGCGGCCGGGCACGGCCCGGAAGGATTCGACGGGCGGGAGGGCTCCCGAAAAGGCAGCCCGCACGGCGCGCGCGATCGGGTGCTCGGAGCCTTCCTCCAGAGCCGCGGCCACGGCGAGAACCGTCTCTTCCGGCACGCCGGGCGCGGGGTGGACGGCCGCGACGCGCATCTCGCCCGTGGTGAGCGTCCCCGTCTTGTCGAAGAAGATCCGCTGCGAGCGGGCCAGGCGCTCGAACATGGCGCCCGAACGCACGAGCACCCCGGCCGCCGCGGCCCGGCCCGCGGCCACGGTGGAGACGAGCGGCGTCGCGATGCCGATGGCGCAGGGGCAGGCGATCAAGAGGACCGAAAGGGCGTTCAGGAGCCCCTCGCCCGTGCCGGACCGCCACGTCCAGTAGACGAACGTCGCGAGAGCGATCACCAGGACGACGGGCACGAAGAGCGCCGCCACCCGGTCGACCAGCGGCGCGAGTGGATACCCGCTCGCCCGCGACTCCTCGACCAGGCGAACGATGCGCGCCACCGTGGTTTCGCCGCCCGTGCGCTCGACCTCGATCAGCAGGCTGCCGTCCAGGTTCAGCGTGCAGGCGCCCACGCGGGAGCCGGGCGCGCAGGAGACCGGCGCGGGCTCGCCCGTGATCTCGGCCTGGGAGACGCTCGCCTCGCCCTCCACGATCACGCCGTCCGCGGGGATCCGCTCGCCGGGCCGCACGCGCACGAAATCGCCCGGCCGCAGCTCCGCGATCGAAACCTTTTCTTCGACGCCGTCCCGCACCCGCGCCGCCTCCTCGGGCATCTGGCGCACCAGGGAGGCCAGGGCGTCCGTGGTGCGGGCGCGGGCGGCGGCTTCGAGGTAGCGGCCGAGGGTCACGAAGAGGAGGATGCCCATCGCGGTGTCGAGGTAGAGCGGGCCCTCGCCCGTCACCACCGAGCGCGCCGAGAGCCCGTAGGCGGCAGAGACGCCGATCAGGATCAGCGCGTCCGTGTCCAGCCGGCGCAGGCGCAGGTGGCGCGCACCGCGGGTGAGGAACGGCCCGCCGAGGAGCACGAGCGCGGGCGTCGCGAGCACGAGGAGGGCCCAGCGCACCCACCCCTCCCCCGCCGCGCGGTCCGCCTCGCCCGAGCCCGAGTAGAGGACGAAGGAGAGCATCATCACGTTCATCGCGAGGAACGCGCCGATGCCCACCGCCATGAGGAGGCCGGTCGCGCGGCCGTGCCCTTCCGCGCCGCCGGTCAGCCGGTGCGCGAGCGCGCAGCCCGAGCAGCAGTAGGACGGCCCCCGCGCGGCCCGGCCGCCCGCGAGCGGCAGGCCGCAGTGGGCGCAGAGCGGAAGCGGCTCCGGAAGGAAGCCGGTGGCGGAGACGGCGATCGAGGTCACAGGCGCTGCTCGACGGGCTTGCCGGTCTCCAAGTCCAGGAGCACGGGATTCGCCCGCTCGGCGCTGACCCACGCCGCGATCATGATGCCGATGAAGACGGCCGCGGTGACCCACAGGAGCGTCAGGATCATTTTGCCCTCGTGGGACGAGAACGAGGCTTTCGGAGTCATGAGGCCCTCCCTCGGGAGAAGATGGCGGCGGCGAAGCGCTTCGCCCCCTCCGGGGTTTCGACGACCCAGGTGAACGGGGTGACGGATGACTCGGTGTCCGCGGCGGGCACGCGCACGGTCACGTCCAGCCGCCGCTCCAGGCCGGGCGGGATGGTGGTGTCTTCGAGCCCGGAGATCCTCGCGCTGGCGGGCAATCCCTCGGGGTGGACGCCGAGCACGACCGGCTCGCTCCCCCGGTTCGCCACCCGCAGGAGGAAACGCGATTCGGCGATGTCGAGAGAGCCCGAGGCCGCGTCCGAATAGACCGGCGAGAGCTTGATCGAAACCATTTCCCGGGTCGCGACCGCAACGCCCAGGACCACGGCGAAGGCCACGGTGGCGACGGTGACGAGAATGCGCTTCAAGTCGAAGCCGCGGAGCGATAACCCCGCCATTTCAAACGACAGCAGGCCCGGCCGCTTCAACCGGCCGAGCACGGTGTCGCAGGCGTCGATGCAGCTCCCGCAGCGGGTGCACTCGATCTGGAACGCGCCGTCGCGGATGTCGATCCCCATGGGGCACGCTTTCACGCACGCCCGGCACTCGATACAGACCCGCAGCTTGTCGAAGCGCACGTGGAGGCTCCGGCCGTCCTCGATCACTCCTTGCAGCAGGCCGTAGGGGCAGGCCGTGCGGCAGAAGCCCTCGCGCACGAAGGCGAAATCGAGGAACGCCACGATTGCCGTCGCCGCGCCCACGGCCCCCACCCACAGCCCGAGGTCGAAATGGAGGAGCCGCGAGACCACGTCCGGCAGAGGCGCGAAATAGGCGAGGAAGAAGACGGAGGCCATCACGGCCACGACGGCCGTGGCCGCGAGCGAGAGGGACCGGATCACGCGCGGACGATTCTTGGGATCGAACGGCCGCGCCAGGCGCCTCGCCAGATCGTCGAAATCGTGAGCGATCTCGGTGAACACCATCTGCGGGCAGGCGTACGCGCAGTAGACCCGGCCGAAGACGAGCGACATGGCGCCGATCAGCCACATGCCGAACATCAAGGCGAGCCAGAGGATCGACCACTCGTCCAGCCAGATCTCGGCGCCGAAGAGGTGCAGCCGGCCCGCGGTGAAGTCGAACCGGAAGAGATCGAAGAGCGGCAGCAGCACGAACACGGCGAGCCCGGCGAGCTGCACGAGACGGCGGCGCCGGGTGTATTTTCCGTTCCAACGGGTCAGGATGGCCATGCTTCCCTTCAATACCGCAACCGCGGATTCTCCCCCGCCGCAGCCACAAGCTCGCGGTGGAACGTGAACCGCCGCATGGTGAACGCGTGCGTGGGGCAGCGCGTGGCACACATGGAGCAGCGAATGCAGGCGGTCTCGTCCTTGAGCATGGCGGCGCCCAGGGCGTCCAGCTCGCAGGGCTCGAAGGCGGCCAGCTCTTCGGGATCGAAACCGAGCTGCGCCTGGGCGAGCGATCCGAGCCGCGGGTCGGCCGCGATCTGCGACAGCCCCACGAGTTGCAGGCAGTCGGACGGGCAGACGTCCACACAGCCGTTGCAGGCGATGCAGAGCGGGGCTTCGAAATACGTCTGCACGTCGCAGCGCAGGCAGCGCTGGGCCTGCCTTCGGGCGTCGGCCTCGGGATAGTTCTCTTCGACGAGGCGCTCGGCCTCCGCGGGAAGCTCGTCCGCGTGGGGCGCCGTCGAGGGCGGCAGTCTGCGGGCCGCGATCTCCCAGTCCTGCGCCATCTGGTAGACGGCGGGCGACCAGGTGGAGCGCAGCTCGACCGCGGTCGTGGTGCGCCGCAAATAATCATGAATGCCGCGCGCCGCCACCTGGGCCGAGGCGATGGCGTCGATGAAGAGGCGCGGCCCCAGCACCACGTCGCCGCCCGCGAACACGTCCGGCCGCGAGGTCTGGAAGGTCTCGGCGTCGACCTTGATCAGACCGCGGTCGGTCAGCTCGATGCCGTCCTCCGGCTTCAAGAATTCGAGCTCGGCCCGCTGGCCGATGGCGAGGATCACCGTGTCGCAGGGGATGACCGCGCGGTGCGACTCGTCGAACTGGGGATTGAAGCGGCGCTCGGAATCGAATACCGCCACGCAGCGGGCGAACTCGATGCCGGTCACCCGGCCGTCGCCCAGGATGGCCCGCGGCCCGAGCGAGGTGTGGAGCAGCAGCCCTTCGTGCTGCCCCTCCTCGATCTCGACCGCGTCGGCGGGCATCTCCCCGCGCGATTCGAGGCAGGCCACGTGCACCTCCTTGACGCCCGAGCGGCGGGCGGCGGTGCGGGCCACGTCCGCCGTCACCCGAAAGTCCTCGGCCTCCTCCGCCTCGCTGATCACGCGCGCCGCCGTCCTCGCCACGTCGAAGGCCACGTTGCCGCCGCCCACGACCACCACGCGGGGACCGATGTCCACGGTCTGCCCGAGATTGATCAGCTTTAAAAACTCGATGCCGTGGACCACGCCGGGCAGATTGCCGCCCGGAATGTCCAGCCGGCGGCTCCCCTGGAGGCCGGCGCCCAGATAGAAGGCCGCGAAGCCCTGGGCCTTCAGATCCGCCAAAGTGTTCCCCGGCGTGCCGATGCGGGTGTTCAGCCGCAGCTCGACGCCGAGCGAGAGGATGGCCTCGATCTCGGCCATCACCAGCTCGCGCGGCAAGCGGTAGAGCGGAACTCCGTGGGTGAGCATGCCGCCCGGCACCGAGCTCGCCTCAAAAACCGTGACTTTATAACCGGCCCGCGAGAGGTCGTGCGCCACGGTCAACCCGGCGACCCCTGAGCCCACCACGGCGATCTTTTCGGGGTAGTCCCCCGGCGGCGGCAGCATCCGCGCGTCGGCGAAGCGGAGATAGTGCTCGTTCGTGCCGGAGTCGTTGCCGTACATCTCGCAGGCCCAGCGCTTGATCGCGCGGATGGAGACGGGGGCGTCCACGCTCCCCCGCCGGCACGCGCGCTCGCAGGGGGCGCCGCAGATGCGTCCGCAGATCGAAACGAAAGGATTGGTCGCCCGGGCGATGGCGTAGGCGTCCTGATCGCGCCCTTCGGCCACCGCCGTCACGTAGCCGCAGGCATCCGTGAACACCGGGCAGCCCACCCGGCATTTGACCTGCTCCACCCAGTACCGCTCGGCGTCCGGAATGCGCAGCCGGCGGTAGGCCGAGGAGACAGGGTAGGCGGGAGCGGTCTCGTTCACTCTTCCTCCCTGGCCCGGAACACGAAGGCGAGCAGGCCCACGATGAAAGCGAGGAGGACGACGCCCAGGAACACGAGCCACGCGACCGGCGGCGCGTCCGTCACCTGATTGAGCTGTTGCACCAGCGCCCCGCGGGTCGCGTGATCGACCTCGCCCACGCTGTATTTCCAGAGATAGAACAGGCCGAACAGGCAGAAGCCGACGTAGGAAAGCTTCAGGAAGGCCGGGATCGGCGTGCCGACCCGCTCGGTGATCCAGCCGCCGGCCAGCTCGTGGATCTTCTGCCCTTCCGTCCCGGCCTTCGAATCATCGTGAGACGTCGCCATGGGTTCCTCCTCCCTCGGGGAGCGCGGCGGAGGGCGGACCCGGCAGGTCGTCCTCCATCATGCGGTATTTCGGAGCTTCGCTGTTCGCCACCGCGCCGCTCTTGACCGCCCAGTACAGAAAGAGCAGCGCGCCGGTTCCGAACAGGAACATCGTCGTGTACAGCCAGAAAACCGAGGTGGCCGCGGAGTCGAACATCGCTCACCGTCCCCGGGTCACTGCTCGTAGTCCTGATCCGGCCGCCAGTCCTTGGCGCGGCCCAGGCTCTGGAGGTAGGCGAGCATCGCGTCCAGCTTCTGCGGATCTTCGGCGATCCACGGGAACGGCGGCATCACCGAGCCGGGAACGAGGCTCCGCGGGTCCTTGAAGTGGGCCACGTGCCACTGGCGGTCGTACTTGCCGCCCACCCGCGACAGGTCCGGCCCCACGCGGCGGGTGCCGAACATGTGGGGCGCGTCGTACACGAACTCGTCCGGCGTCGAGACCGGGCTCCGCACGCCCCGCCAGCCGGAGCGCAGGGTGTCGGCCTCGATCGTGCGGGTCTGCTGCGTGTGGCAGTACCAGCAGCCTTCGGACACGTAGATCGCCCGCCCTTCCATGACCTTCTGCGCCTCCACGTCGCCGCTCGCGGCGAGCGCGGCGTAGTTCTTCACGCCGGGGAGCGGCTTCGCCCAGCTCTTGTCGAGCATCGGCGGAGCGAGGGTCGTGAGCAGGCCGCCGATCCAGAAGAAGACCACGGCCCCGACCGCGAACAGGACGCTCGACTTGTCGATCTTTTTCAGCATGGCGTCGTCTCCCCTCTACGCCGCCTTCACGGAGCGCGCGGGGCCCTCCGCTTCGGCGGGGCGTTCGTGGCGATGGTTGTAGGTCGCGACCAGGTTCCAGAAGAAGAGCAGGATGCCCACGAACATCAGCGTCCCGCCCACCAGGCGGACGGACCAGAACGGCTGCATGAACTTCACCGTATCGATGAACGGGATCGTCGCGTCGTTCCACTGCAGGCCCTGGAGGAACCCGCCGATCCACAGCGACACGAAAAACGACAGGCCGCCGACCAGCCACAGCCAGAACGACGCGTTGGCGAGCGACAGCGAGTGGAGCCGGGTCTTCAACATCCGCGGGACCGCGTAGTAGGCGCCGCCCACGGCGAAGAACGAGAACGCTCCCAGAACCGCCATGTGCGCGTGGCCCACGATCCAGTCCGTCTTCGAAACGATCGCGTTGACCGAGCGCAGGCTGTGCATCGGCCCCTGGAAACAGGTCAGCAGGTAGAAGATCGTGCCGGTCATCAGGAACTTGATGGGCACGTTGTCCTTGAGCTGATGCCACTGCCCCTTCATGGTGGCGAGGAAGTTCCACACCAGCGTCCACACCGGGATCATCAGCATCACCGAGAACAGGATCGCCACCGTCTGCAGCCACTGGCTGATCGGCCCGTGGAGCATGTGGTGGGCGCCCGTCCATACGTAGACGAAGGCGAGCGACCAGAAACCGATCATCGACAGCCGGTGCGAATAGAGCGGCGTCTCCGCGGCCTTGGGGATGAAGTAGTAGGCGATCCCCAGGCCCAGCGGCGTGAACACCAGCCCCACCGCGTTGTGCACGTAGAACCAGTTCAGGTTCGCCTGGTTGACCCCGGAGGTGAACGCCGTCGCGAAGTTGCCCACGATGTAGACGAACGCCGTCCACAGAATGGACGCCAGGATGTACCAGAGCGAGACGTACATCTGCTCGTACTTGCGTTTCGCGACCGTCGCGAACATGTTGAAACCGAACATCACCCAGGCGAGCACCACCAGGCCGTCGAGCCAGAGCGGCAGCTCCGCGTACTCCAGCCCCTGGTTCTGTCCGATCGCCAGGGTCACCACCGCGCCCAGGATGATCACCACCCAGAGCGCCATCGTGGCGAGGCCGAGCTTTTCGCTCCACAGCTTCACGCCGCACAGGCGGGGCACCAGATAGAAGCAGAGCCCCATGTCCGCGGCGAGCAGCCAGCCGAACAGCATGCCATTGGTGTGGATCGGCCGCAGGCGGCCATACGTCAGCCACGAGACGTTGCCGAGCAGCGTCGGCATCTGGAGCTTCGCGGCGATGATCACCGCCACCAGGCCCGACACCACGAAAAACGCACCCGCCATGAAGAGGAACGAGAACGCCGTCCGGTCCTCATGGGCTTCCTGGGCGGCGGCCGACGCGCCGACCGAGGGGCTCGCGATCGCAGCAGTGGTCATGGATCACTTCTCCTTTTGAGCGATTCGGGGCTCCACCGGAGCGCCGAGCCCGTTCAGGCTGTAGATGTAATGGATCAGATCGCCGATCGACTTCTCGTCCAGGGCGAAATCGAAGCCCGCCGCGGGCATCGCCGTCCCCTGCACGCCGTAGTGGATGCTCTCGTGCAGGCGGGCGTAGGAGACCGAGCGCACGAACGGCGCATTACGGAGGTTCCGCGGACGCGGCACGATGTCTTCCGCGTTCGGCCCGTGGCCGTCCGCCTTCTTGCCGTGGCAGCCCCAGCAGCGGTTCATATAGATCGCCTCGCCCCGGGCCACGCTCTCGCGGCTCCACGGCACCGGGTTCGTCTGCGGCACCTTGCGCAGGACGAGCTTCGCCGCGCTCCCTTCGGTCAGGTCCGCCAGCACGTAATCGACGAGCGCTCCGGCCGACGCCTCGTCCAGCACGCCGCCCCACGGGGCCATGCTGGTGCCGGGCACGCCCTCCCGCACGCTCCGGATCAGCCGTTCCCGCGTCTTCGTCTTCATGAACGAGGCCTTGGTCAGATCGCGCGGCTTGGGATCGATGTACTGAGCGATCACGCCGTCCCCCTGCCCCTTGTCGCCGTGACAGCGGGCGCAGAGCAACTGGTACTGCTCCGCCGGAGCCGCGGGGATCGCCGGCGGCGTCTGCGAAAGCAGGTAGAGAGACAGCGAATCGAAAGCCGCCTCCGGCAGCGGATACGGCGGCATCAGAGAGCCGGGGACCACGCTCTTGGGATCGCGGAAGTGCGCCATCAACCACGCGTGATCGCGCTGCACCGCCGTGAACGCGAGCTCCGGCCCCACCCGGCCGTCCTTGTCTCCCATCTTGTGGCAGGAGAGGCATCCCACCTGCGGCAGGAGCGCCCGGCCGCGCTCGACCGGCGGCAGGTTTTCGATCGCCGCGGCGGACGGCCCCACGATCTGCGCCACCGGCAGCCACTCCGGCCGCTGCTGCTGCTGCGACACGAACCGGGTGAGCGGCGCCCGCGAAATGGCCGCGCCCTGCTGCGCTTTCAAGAACGCCGTCAACGCCGTGATCTGATGACCGGTCAGATCCTGCTTCGGCATCGTCGACGTGGGATTGGTCGCGCGCGGGTCCTCGATCTTGTTGCGGATGTACTCGTGGCGCCGCTTCTTCCCCACCTCGGTGAGCTCCGGCCCGACCGAGCCGTAGGAGAGGCCCGAGATCGTGTGGCAGGTGTAGCAGGCCCGCTCGAAGAACAGCCGCCGGCCTTCGTTCACGAGCGGCGCGTGCGGCCAGTCGGGCTCTCCGTGGCACTGCACGCAGTTCGCCTCGATCAGCTCCTTGGGCAGGAGCGGCCACGGCCAGTCGTGCCCGCCCTCGTGAGCGTGCCAGGCGTCCACCGCCCGGCCCTGGCCGTCGTGGCAGATCGTGCAGCCGAAGGTCTCGAACTTGTGGCCCGGGATCTGCGGATGCGTGCGCAGCGGCTGATCCGCGCTCGCGAAGCGGGGATCGTCGGCCGCGATGTGGCAGGTCCGGCAGCGGTCGATGCGCTCCGGCCCGAAGCTCTTGACGATCGTCTGCTCGATCGCGGGCTTGCGCCCGGCGAGCGTCGCCTTGACCGCCTCGTTGTCCGAAGCCTTGGCCGCCCGGGTGAAATATTGTTTCTGATAATCCTGCCAGGGAGCGTAGAACTGGTTGTAGAAGACCACCCCGTGGATGGCCAGGACGATGAGCGAGATGATGGCGAGACCGGCGCGCATGGGATCACCTATGTCCCTACCAGGGAACGATGAGGCTCCAGTTCGGACCGCGGAAGAACGTGCCCACGATGATGAGCACCAGGTTCACGAGCAGGAACAGGATGAACATCGAGTTCGCGAGGATCCGGTGGCGGGAGAACCACACCCCCACCCCCTTGGGGTTCCGGTCGAGATACGGCAGCAGCAAGAGGCCGAGCACGAAGAGCCCCGGAATGCCCACGCCGCCCCAGAACGCCGAGTAGGAGACCATCTCCTGGAGCCCCAGGAAGTACCAGGGCGCCTTCGACGGGTTCGGCGGGTGGGTCGGGTCGGCCGGCGCCTCGAGCGGCGCGTTGATGAGGAGCGCCGCGACCAGGATCACGAGCACCGCGAGAGCGAAGCAGAAGAGCTCCGCCACAAACAGGTTGGGCCAGGAGAAAACCGTGTTGTCCGGCGAATTGCCCACCTTGTTGAACGGCCCGCGCACGAGGCCCAGAACGCCGAAGGTCTTGGTCTTCTGCGTCTTGGCCGCGGGCGCGAGGCCCTCGATCTTGCCCTGCACGGCCTCCGGGAAGCGCGCCTGCGCCTCCGGCAGATCCGCGTCCGCCGGCCGCGACAGGCCGCCGTCCTTCCTGATACGCCAGAAGTGCACGCCCACGAGGATCGTCATGAGCGCCGGCAGCACCGCTACATGGAGCACGTAGAAGCGGATCAGCGCCTCCTGCCCCACCACCCGGTCGCCCAGGAGCAGGAATCGCATGCTCTCCCCCACCCACGGCGCATACCCGGCGATCGCCGTGCCCACCGTGATCGCCCAGTACGCGAGCTGATCCCAGGGCAGCAGATACCCGGTGAACGAGGCGAAGAGCGTGAGGAGCAGCAACACGATGCCCAGC
>DATHUD010000512.1:0-2820 GCA_035462575.1 Thermoanaerobaculia bacterium
CCCTGGCCAGGGAGGGATCGTGAGGAGCGATGAGCCGCTGATTCCGAAGCACGGCGGGTACCGGAAGCTGAGGAGCTTCCAGTTGGCGCAACTGGTCTACGACGTCACGGCTCGCTTCTGCGAGCGATACGTCGACCACCGGAGCCGAACCCGTGACCAGATGGTGCAGGCAGCGCGCAGTGGGGTGCAAAATATTGCTGAGGGGAGCCAAGCGTCGGGAACTTCGAAGAAAACCGAGCTCAAGCTGACCAACGTGGCCCGGGCCAGCCTGGAGGAGCTCCGGCTTGACTACGAAGACTTTCTGCGCCAGCGGGGGCTGCCCCTGCTGCCGCCGAATCACCCAGTCCTGGTGCGCTTCAAGGCCCGGCGCTGCACCACTGTTGAGGACGTGCGCCGTTGGGCCGAGGACGAGCACGGACGGACACGGCCGAGCAAGGACAAACCCGCCAGGACTCGAGCGTCCGTGCCTGTCCGTGAAGGTCCGTGTTCGTCCGTGAGCTCTTCCGCCTTGGTGGCCAATGCGGCCCTCTCTCTGCTGAACCTGTGTTGTCACCTGCTCGATCGCCAGTTGGCGGCCCAAGCCCAGGCTTTCGAGAGCGAAGGCGGCTTTACGGAGCGGCTGTACCGGATCCGCCGCCAGAGAAGAGATTGAGCAACTTGCCGCGCCCGTTCGTTTCATGGTTCTGAGCGCGACGCACCGGGGCGGTCCTCCGATTGTCGATCGCGCGGAGAGCATGACGATGCGACACAAACGGAGCTTGGCCAAGTTGGCCATCCTTGGCTTGATGATGACGATGGGCCTTACAGCGGTGGAGGCCTGGGCGGCCGGCCCGCGGCCGCTGTTCCAGATGCCGGTTCCCTGCGGCCAGACCTGGCGGGCGTCCACGTACGAAGCCCACTGGCAACCAGACGACCAGGACGCAATCGATCTCGCACAGCGTGACGAGGACCAGAACAACCTCAGTGACGGCGAGTTTGCCATCGCCGCTGCCGCGGGCACCGTGTCCAATGTCTACACCAATGGCGCCGGCGAGCACCGCGTGTTCCTCGATCACGGCAATGGCTGGCGGACCGATTACATCCACTTGGAATCGCTGCCACCCCTTTCCGTCGGGCAGCAGATCGCGCAGGGCCAGGTCGTCGGCCGCGTATCCAACAGCGGCGCGGTGTCGCCCCACCTGCACTACAACCAGATGGAAGACGGCTCCCCCTCTCGCGTCAGCTTCAACGGCAGCCTGATCGACACCCATGCGGGCAACACGGATTCCTGGGGCACCTATGGCTCGGACGATGCCGAGGCGCTCACGAGCGTGAACTGTCCCGGGGGCGCATTCGCCGCATTCAACCAGAACGGCATGCGCTATCAGATTCTCTACAAGCCGGGCAACGGCGATGTGAAGTTCGTCCGTCTCGACGCGGACGGCACGGGCACGACGACGGTCTGGAGCGGCAATTGGGGGCGCCAGTGGACCCACATCATCCCGTTCTCCTTGAGTGGCGGGCAGCAGCACCTGTTCCGGTACAAGGCGTCCACCGGCGAGGTCCGGTTCGATCGCATCAACTCACAGGGCGAGGGCACGACGACCCTCAGTAGCGGCACGTGGTGGGCGGGCTGGACGCACTTCACGCCGTTTGCGATGGGCGGCCAGCCGTACTTCATCGCCTACGCCTCGCTTCAGGGCTACGCCAACATCGAACGGATCAATGCCGAGGGCACCGGCTCGACGACGATCGACGGCGGCACCTGGACGAAGGGGTGGACGCATTTCGTGCCCTATGACCTCGGGTCCACGCAGTACCTTCTGCTCTACAAGGGCGGGAGCGGGGTGGTCGAGGTCAACTCGATCACGGGAAGCGGGAACAACCTGACCCTCACCGAAGTCTGGTCGGACACCTGGACGACCGGGTGGTCCCACCTCGTGCCGATCGCGCACGAGGGAACCATGAGGCTGTTCGCTTACCGGCAGTCCACCGGCGCCGTGTCGTACAACCGGCTCAATGCGAACGGTCAGGGAACGACGCACCTCGGGAGCGCGACCTGGACCACGAACTGGACGTCGTTCACGCCGCTGCTGCTGCCGGGCGGAGCCGGCGGGTTCTTCATTTACGGCGGTGCGACCGGCAGCGCGCAGGTGCGGCAACTGAACGCCGCGGGCAGCACGTCTTCCTCGATCTGGTCGGCGTCCTGGACGACGGGCTGGCGCTGAGTCCAGGAAGGCCCTTCGACTCCAGAGCGGGATGGAGGGAGGCGGGGGAGTGATTGTACCCCGCCCCCTCCAGGAAAAGCGGACGAGAACCTACTGAGGCAGAGTGTTGGGCCGCTCCACCTCGTAGTCGAGATATCCCTTCCGGACGCCCTGCACCAGGAAGTCGAACTCGAGGTCCGCGGTGCCTGGAGCCGCGCGGATGACGAGCCGTTCCGAGGATTTCTCGGCGACGTAGATCTGTCCCCAATGGCCGACAAGGGTCAACTGCACGGTCAACTGCTCCGGCTCGGTAACCCGGCTGAAATAGCCTGGAAGCTCGATCACGGCCTCGCCCTCCTTCAACCGGGCGGTGCCGCGGAAGTAAGTGCCGGCCTCCGGACCTTCGAGCGCGGTGAAGTAGATGGCGCGTTTGGAGTCCGCCGGATCCACCACCGCGAAGTTCTTGGCGCCGGTGGCGGTGAGATTGCCGGAAATGGTGAGATTTCCGGTGAGGGTTACATTTCCGGTGCTGCCGATCTCTATACGCTTGGTGTTGTTTGTGCCGAGCACGAGTGGCACAGCGCCCCCCGTGCCTAACAGGAACCCGTTGCCGCTAACGGAGAGTATTTCGTTC
>DATHUD010000513.1:0-3880 GCA_035462575.1 Thermoanaerobaculia bacterium
TCCAGAGGGTAGTGTCCTGGATCGAGTTGAGAGGGAGGACGGGCATACTCTTCTCCATGTTCGCGAATAAGGCAGAAGTCTACCACTTGGACAGGGCTGAGTTTTCGGAGACGACCCTTATCCCTGACCTGGGTAGTGCCAGCGGAGGGAAGCGACAGACCGGTCCCGAAACGCCGCGCCCTGAAGCGCGGCGTTTCATTTCAAGTTGAAAGACCCACAGAGGTAGAGAGAACCGGTGATAATCCAGCCGGCGCCTCACGCCATCCGGACGGGGGAGTGCTTCACGATCCCCCCAGGCTCGACGTCGAACGCGTAGGCCTCCTTCATCGCGACGTCGCCGCTGTCGGTATAGACCACCAGCCGCTTGCCGTCCGTGCGGGTGCGGACGATGCCGAACGCCGAGCGGCTGAACGCGAAGAAACGTTCGTTCTTCTTCGTAGTGAGATCGACCGCCCCCTCGAAGTCTTTCTTCTTGAGGCCCGCCGCCATGGCGTGCCATTTCGTCCCCACGTAGCCCCGGACCTCGAAAAAGGCAGCCAACTCGGTGATGAGGACGATCGGCTCGTCGACCCGCGAGTGCCGGCCGAGCGCTCCCACCAGGGTGGCCCGGGGGTGGATGTGCTCCTTCTGTTCGCTTTCGTCCCCTGACGAAACCACCGAGACGACCGGCCGCACGGCCTTGATGAAGGGCGTCGAGAAATCGGCCGACCCGTGGTGCGGCGTCTTCAGCACCTCCGCTTCGAGGCGGTCGGCGTCGTGCCTCAGGAGTTCCATCTCGGACTCCTGGTTCAGGTCCGCGGCAAAGAGGTACCGCACATTGCCGTAGGTGATCCGCAGCACCACGGAATGGCCGTTGATCGTGTGAGAGGCCGAGACCCCCTCGAACTTCAGATTGCCCAGATGGGGGCCGCCGCGAGGTTTGCCGAGGAACGGGATCCCGGTCTGGCCGTCCGGCAGCGTCACCGGGATCGGCCCCAGAACCTCGACCTTCAAGCCGTCGCCGAGAAAATCGAACGCCGCGTCGTCGCCCTTCTGCAGGCGGCGGAATTCGATCGGGCCGTACCGCTGCCGGTAGGTGGCGAGGGCTTCTTTCCAGCGGCGGAAGGGTAGGTTCATCTCGCTGTCCGGAACCGCCAGGAGATCGCTCTCCAGGCCGACGATCACGTCTCGTCCGTCGAGCTTCTCGGTCGGGCCGAGCAGCCTGACGTCCGGCACATCCTTCTTGTTCTCCTTAGATGGCCGTTTCACCAGGCCGTTGTGATAGACCCGGTGCGGCCGGATGTAGAGCTGCTTCCAGGACGTTTCGTGGCTCTCGGAATCGTGGATCTCCCGCAAGCCGGCGAAGTGATCCGCGTCGCCGTGGGTGACGAGGATGCAGTCGATGTCCTTGGGCTTCTCAAGGCTTGTGCGGCGGAACCGGCCGGCGAGGTAGCGCGCGAAGAGCTGATTGTCGCCGCCGTCGACCAGCATGACTTTTTTCGACGGGGTGACCAGAAGCGCCCCGTCGCCCTGCTGGACGTCCACGAACTCGACCCGCATCACCTTGCAATGGCCGAGCGGCTTGAGGACGTCCTTCGGTTTGAGCCCCTTCTTCGGCACGATGAACCGCGACCCCATTCGCACCCGCACGCTGCCGTCCGGTCTCGTCTCGGGGATCGCGGTCCGGATCCGGACGTGCGCCTTGGAGGTGTCGTCCTCGACCTCGACCTCATCGCCGAAGGCCAGATAGCGAAGAGGCTTGTCCTCCCGGCTTGGCTTGGGAGTCGTCCAGACCCGCGCCAGATCGATCCCGATCTCGTGTGTCATCGCCATGGCAACGATCTCCTTGGTGATTTTGTCTCCAAATGATACAGCAAAGTTGCAAGGAAATAGGGAACGAGGAAGAGGACTGCCAGTTGACTCCCCTTCCAAACCCTGTAGGATCTCCCTGAGCTAGGGGGGCCGCAAGGCTGAGAGTCCTTCGGGGACGACCCTCATCACCTGACCTGGGTAATGCCAGCGGAGGGAAGCGATGACCGGTCCGACTGCCTGAAGCCGCGCTCCCCCGATGCGCGGCTTTTCGATTTGCTGTGAAAAACCTACAGACCACGTAGAGAGGACCGACGATGATCGAGCCGACGTCCCGTCCGATCCGCCCCGGGATCACCACCGAGCCGTTCCCTGCCGCGACGAAGGTCTACGTCCCCGGCACCCTGCCGGGCGTGCGGGTCCCGATGCGCGAGATCCGGGTCCAGCCCACGCGGACCCACGCCGGGGCCGTGGCCGAAAACCCGCCGGTCACCCTCTACGACACCTCGGGGCCGTACACCGACCCGGAGGCGGAGATCGACGTGAGGAAGGGCCTGGCCGCCTTGCGCCGGGAGTGGATTCTCGGGCGGGGCGACGTCGAAGAGCTCGCCTCCGTCACCTCCCTCTACGGCCGCCAGCGGGAGGACGACCCGCGCCTCGCCCCCATCCGCTTCACACGGACCCGGAAGCCCCTGCGGGCCAAGGCGGGCGCGAACGTCACCCAGATGCACTATGCCCGCAAGGGGATCGTCACCCCCGAGATGGAATACATCGCCATCCGGGAAAACCAGCGCCGCGAGCTCGCCCCCGAGGCTCTGGGCGGCAAGGCCTGGGGCGGCGGCGTGGCCCAGCATCCGGGCGAGGCGTTCGGAGCGGCGATCCCGCGCGTCATCACCCCCGAATTCGTGCGCGACGAGGTGGCCCGCGGCCGGGCCATCATCCCGTCGAACGTCAACCACCCGGAGAGCGAGCCGATGATCATCGGCCGCAACTTCCTGGTGAAGATCAACGCCAACATCGGCAACTCGGCCGTCACCTCCTCGATCGAGGAGGAGGTCGAAAAGCTCGTCTGGGCCATCCGCTGGGGCGCCGACACGGTGATGGACCTGTCGACGGGGAAGAACATCCACGAGACGCGCGAGTGGATCCTGAGGAACTCGCCCGTCCCCATCGGCACCGTGCCCATCTACCAGGCGCTCGAAAAGGTGGGGGGCCGGGCCGAGGACCTCACCTGGGAGATCTACCGCGACACCCTGATCGAGCAGGCGGAGCAGGGGGTGGACTACTTCACCATCCACGCCGGGGTGCGTCTCCCCTGGGTGCCGCTCACCGCGAACCGGATGACGGGCATCGTCTCCCGCGGCGGCTCGATCCACGCCAAGTGGTGCCTCGCCCACCACCGGGAGAACTTCACCTACGAGCACTTCGAGGAGATCTGCGAAATCATGAAGGCCTACGACGTGGCCTTCAGCCTGGGAGACGGCCTGCGCCCCGGCTCGATCGCGGACGCCAACGACGCCGCCCAGTTCGCCGAGCTCGACACCTTGGGAGAGTTGACCCAGGTCGCCTGGAAGCACGACGTCCAGGTGATGATCGAGGGCCCCGGCCACATCCCCATGCACATGATCAAGGAGAACATGGACCGGCAGCTCGCCTCCTGCGGCGAAGCCCCCTTCTACACCCTGGGGCCGCTCACCACCGACGTGGCCCCTGGCTATGACCACATCACTTCGGCCATCGGCGCCGCCATGATCGGCTGGTTCGGAACCGCCATGCTTTGCTACGTCACCCCCAAGGAGCACCTGGGCCTCCCCGACCGGGACGACGTCAAGGAAGGCGTGATCGCCTACAAGATCGCGGCCCACGCGGCCGACCTCGCCAAAGGCCATCCGGGCGCCCAGATCCGGGACAACGCCCTCTCCAAGGCCCGCTTCGAGTTCCGCTGGGAGGACCAGTTCAACCTCTCCCTCGATCCCGACACCGCCCGCGCCTACCACGACGAGACCCTCCCCCAGGAAGGAGCCAAGCTCGCCCACTTCTGCTCCATGTGCGGCCCGCACTTCTGCTCGATGAAAATCACCGAAGAGGTGCG
>DATHUD010000514.1:0-2054 GCA_035462575.1 Thermoanaerobaculia bacterium
GTACAAGGTGCACCAGCAGGAGAAAGCCGACCTGCCGCGCGCGTTCTTGAAGCACCCCGGCCCGCGCAGCGTCTTCGTCGACTGGGTGCTCGACCGCGGCATCCGCTGGCTGGGGGTGGACTGCATCGCCGCCGATCATCCGTTCAACACCAACGTGCGCAAGGCGCGGCCGGACCTCATCCCGCGGGTCGAGGCGGCCATCGGCATGTCGCTGGAAGAGGCCTTTCCCTGGCCCGAGGACTACCAGTGCATGCACGTCAAGCTCTTCCCGCACGGCGTCTTCCACGCCGAAAACGTGGGCGGGCAGATCGACGAGGTGCTGGACAAGAAAGTCTGGCTCGGCTGCTTCCCCTTCCGCTTCAAGGGCGGCGAGGCGGCCTTCGCGCGGATCGTGGCGTTTGTGGAGGAGAAGTAATCTTGGCAGAAGGACTAGGTTGCCGCCGGCGGAACGGAGTCCTTGAGAGCGCTCCAGAAGCCCGCTCGCAAGTCTTTTTTCAGATCCCGTCTGGCTCTGAGGGAGCCGAGGCTTTGCTCGGCCTCCACAACGAGCTGAACATCGAGCTCGCGTGGAATGACTGGCGCTTGCGTAAGAAGTTTCTGGACCTCGCTCTCCGTCGCCAATCTGGCCCAGTAGGTGGCAACGTCTCGGCCGATGAGCCGAGCTTTTTCGCCTTCGGAATGGGGTCCACTGACCGGCGGTGGAACGGCCTGTCCGTTCGTCTGGGAGGCTCCGAGAGCGGGCTCCTGTTTCGAGAAGAACCGTGCCAGGAAAGCTGTTTCAAGCACCACGTGCTTGTCGGCCTCCCTGATCAGGCTCCTAGCCTGGTTTCCGGGACCGGCGGCGGGGATTCCTACAACGACCACAAGGACACCCATCTCCTGAGCAGCGAGAACGCCTTCCCGCAGATCCTCGTCGCCGCCGAGCAGGAAAACCGTGGCCACGGCGCGCGTCCGGGCCAGAGTCATGAGATCTCGGACGATCAGCGAGTCGACCCCCTTCTGCTGGGCGCCAACCAGCCGTCCCAGACGCAGCTTCACAGCGGGGAGCTCGGCGATATCAAGATGCTCTTTCGTAGGGACGGCATCCGGTGCCGCGTCATACCAGTAGGTCCGCAGAAGAGGGAGTTGACAGTGAGCGGACGCGAACTGGGTGAGTGCGGCTGCCATGCCGGCATAGTCGCACTTGAAGGCACTCCGCCGACGGGTCCCACAACAGAGCTTGCCGCCCTCGGCCAGCAGGTGGCCGGCGTCGACGAAAACCGCGCACCGATCCATAAAAGCCCCCCTGAAAAAACAAAAGGGCCCCGGACCGGGCCCATCAACATAGTCGCCGGGACATGTCCCATTGACTCGTACTTTGGTAATGATAGGCGCCTTCGGGCAGCCTGTCAAGCCCCTCCCCGGGAGATTATGACGGGAATAGAAGCAGGAGATACTCGATGACGCAACTTCCCCTCGGCACCCGCGTCAAGCGCAACGAAGACCCCCGCCTGCTGACCGGGCGGGCGCTCTTTATCGACGACCTCGATCTGCCGGGGATGGTGCACGTGGCCTTCCTGCGCAGCCCGCACGCGCATGCCCGGATCCGGGGGATCGACGTCTCCAGGGCGCGCGAGCGGGAGGGGGTGATCGCGATCTACACGGCCGAGGATCTGGGGAGCTACTGGCAGCCCGGGCCGCTCCTGGTGCCGCCGCCTCCGGTCGAGGGGATGGTGTTCCACCAGCGGACGCAGGTGCCTCTGGCCATGGGCAAGGTGCGCCATCTCGGCGAGCCGGTCGCCCTCGTCGTGGCCGTCTCCCGCTACGTGGCGGAGGACGCTCTGGAGGACATCCTCGTCGATTACGAGCCGCTTCCCGCGGTGGTGGACTTGGAAAAGGCCCTGGAGCCCGGGGCCTCCTTGATTCATGAGGACCTGGACTCGAACCTGGCGGCGTACGTGCCCCAGAAGAAGGGAGACTACGAGGCGGCCCGGGCCCAGGCGGACGTGGTCATCCGCCGCCGCTTCTCCTACGACCGCGGGGCCGCGGCGGCGATCGAGAACCGCGGCGTCGTG
>DATHUD010000515.1:0-11379 GCA_035462575.1 Thermoanaerobaculia bacterium
CAGCTCCTGGCCGAGCGGGTGGACTACCCGGCCCGCTTCGACGGCAGGGAGCTGCGCGCCGCCTTCCGGGCCGCGCTCGACGGATTCCTCGTCCGCCGCGACTGATCCCCGCTATCATTGCCTCATGCCTCTGCTTCTCTGTTTGCTCCTCCTCGGGGCGTCCCCGCCCGCTCCCCTTCCGGTGGTCCCACCGGTCCGCGTCACCCTTTCCGCATTCGGCGCCACGGGCGACATCGAGGTGCGCGACCTCCCTCGAGAGGCGGGCCAGCAGGCGATTCGGAAGGCCGCGGCCGAGGTGGCCGAGGTCGAGCGTCTAACCGACTCCATCCACCCTGACGGCGGCCTCACCGCGCTCTCCGCCGCGGCCGGCCGGGGACCGCAGGCGGTAGACCCCCGCCTGCTGACCGTTCTCACCCGTGCGCAGGACTTCTGCGTCTGGTCGGAGCGGGCCCACGGTCCCCTGGCGCGCGACCTCTACGCCCTCTGGGGGCTGCGCGCGCCGGCTGCCGCCGCCCCGGCGCCCGAGCGCGTGAACCCGTTCCTGGAGCTGACCGCCTGCGAGCGGCTGGAGCTGGACCTGGTGAAGGGCACCGCCTCTCTCGCACCGGGCAGCGGCCTCGACCTCCAGGGCTTTTCCGAGGGGTTCGCGGTGGACCGGGCGGTCGAGCTGTTGAAACAGCAGGGGGTGACGAACGCCCTCGTCCGGATCGGCACCGTCTGGCGCGGGCTCGGAGAGGGTCCGGCCGGGCGGGGATGGCCGGTCGTGCTGCCGCCGGTCGCGGGATTGGACGAGCCCCCCTACCGGGTGTTCCTGCGCGACAAGGCCCTCGCGGTCGCCGGACGCACCGACCGCCCGTTGATCGTGGACGGCGAGCCGCTCCCCCCGTACCTGAACCAGCGAACGGGTCAGCCCGTGAAGAACATCGTGGCGTCCCAGGCGGCCACGACCCTGGCGGTGGACGCCCAGGCCCTCGCGGCCACGATGCTGATCGCCGGTCCCCGCGACGGCCAGCTCCGGCTGGGCTCCCTCAAGCCGAAGCCCGCGGTCCTCTGGTTCCTGGGGACCGGCGTCGGTCCGCCGCTGCGGATCGAATACCACTGGTCCGAGGTGCCGAAGAAGTAGGGGCTGTCCCCCGCCCCCGCTGCATCCAGAGCCGCACCGTGGGGATCTGGTGGACCAGGTAGCCCACGATCCAGAGCCCCGAGGTGACGAGGTGGATCGAGAGCCAGACGTTGCGCCACGCGTCGTCGACGGCGGTCTGGAGAAGGTAGCCGGAGGCCACCATGGGGACGAGCGTCAACATCATCCCGAGGCCGGACCCGCGGCCCCGGCGGACTCCCCGGCGCCAGTGGGCCCAGATGTGGCGCTGCCACACGAGGCCCGCGGCGAAGACCAGGAGCGGCGCCACCAGGATGTGGGCGTGCTGCACCTGCGGCTGGAGCGGATGGTTGACGATCGCGTAGGGGTCGGTCGGACGGACGAACCAGATCATCCACGCGTAGACGAGGCCGGTGCCGGCGACGAGGATCGTCGAGACGTGCAGGCTCCAGGCCTCGAACCGGGTCACGGCTTTCCCCCCTCCGCGATCACCTGGTGGAGGGCGAGCACCCGCCGGACCGCGTTGGTGGTGGCCCGGGCCGTCAGCGTGGCGCCGGTCACCGGGTGGATGTCCCTCTTCAACTGCAGGTCACGGTCGAGCGTCTCTCCCTTGAACTGCTCATACCAGGCGCCCCGCGGGAGGTAGTCCTCCGGCTCGCGGAACGAGATCACCTCGAGCCGGGAGACCTTTCCCTGAGGATCGATCACCACCAGGAGCGTCTCCGGCAGGGTACGCACGCGGTGGGTGTCGAAGTAGGCGGTGCCGGCGGGCTGCTTGCCCCGGCTGGCCGCGTAATACGTGACCAGGGCGCTCGGCACCTCGGCCCCGGAGAGCTCCCGGGCTCGCTTGAGCTGCCCCTCGGTGAGATACGCCGTCCGGCGGTCGACCTCGCAGCCCGGGAAGGCGAGCCTCAGCGCCTCGTCCACGGAGAGGAAGACCTTGGCCGCCGCGGGGCGTGCCGCTCCCGGGAGACCCAGGAGCAGCACCGCCAGGGCGAACGCTCTAGAACACGTAGCCCAGCAAGACATTGAGCTGGTCGACGCCGGTTCCGGCTTCGTTGTCCACATCCTGGTAGTCCGCCTTCAGAATGAGCTGCTCGATCGGCTTGTACGCGAGCCCCAGGGTCAGGGACTCGACGTCGTTCGCCGGATTGGACAGGAACCCGGACGGCACCTCGTCCTGCGTGTTGTAGATTTCCCAACGCGCGTAGGGGATGAGCGCGCTCTCCCCGCCGCGGCCGGCCAGCACGTCGTAGCCGAGTTGGAGGTAGTGGCCGGTGAGCTTCTCGCCCACCGACTGGTTGCCGGTGAAGCCCAAAGCGGCGTTCAGGGCCGTCACGTCGTCCAGGTCGGCCTGGACCCCCAGGGCCCGCAGCTCCAGGCCCCGCCACCGCCACTCGAGATGCCCTTCGAGAATTTGCGTGCCCACGTCCACCGACCCGCCGGCCAGGCCCTGCCCCGAGTTGCCCACGTAGGCCGAGCCGCCCACGAGGAATCCGGGGACGCCGGTGAAGTCGAGCCGGCCCACCCACGCCATGTCTTCGGCGTTGGCCTGGCCTCCGTTCTGCCGGCCGCCGCGCAGCCCTCCGGAGGCGAACCCTGAGGCGTCGAAGCCGTTGACGACATAGGTCCGGTAGGACACCGGCCCCGCCTCGCCGAACAGGCCGACGCCGTTCTCCCGCCAGGTCGACGGGATGATGATGCGCTCGATCTGCGGGCGGTTGGCGCCCAGGAACACCGTGGGCTCGTGGAGCTCGTTGATGAAGCCCATGGGGAGGAGCACCAGGCCGGCCCGGAAGTTGGCCTCGGGCCGCCAGAGGTAGTCCAGGTAGGCGAACTCGACCGCAACCTCCTCCCCCGCGTGCTCGTACTCGATCTCGGTGTTGAAGAGGAAGCGGTCGTTCCACTTGTAGCCGAAGTAGAGGATGCCGCGCAGGAGGTCGAACTGGTCCTTGCGGCCGGAGGCCGTCCCGTTGTCGCGCTCGTCGTCGACCTTCTGGTAGAGGATCTCGCCGTAGCCGCCGATCGAGAGACCCCGCTCCGTGCGGTAGATCTTGGAGGCCGCCGGGCCCAGCCCGTAGTCGCTCTCGTCGGCCGACACCGCGGCCTCGCCGATCTTCGTCTTTTCGATTTCGGCGGCGAGGATCTCGAGCCGCCGCTCGATCTCGGCCAGTCGCCCGGCCTCGCTCCCCGGTGCGCTCCCTTCCGGAGACTGCTTCATGGCGGCGATCTCTTCCTTGAGCTTCCGGACCTCCCGCTCCAGCTCCTGGACGCGGGTATCCGTGGACTGTTGTGCAAAAGCGGCCGGGGTCATCAGCAGGCAGAGCGCGAGCGCCAGGGCCGCGCCCCCCAAACGGAACAAAGTCATGTAAAGTCTCCTCAGGGCTTGCGCGGCGTTGACGCGCCGCGCGGGTTCGTGAGAGCGGTGGGCCGTACCGGTTCCCTCCGTAGCCCACCGCTCTCGGTTGCAACTTCCACCCGGACGTCCGGGACCAACACCTTCAGATTCCTTTCGAGACCCGGGGTGGCCAGGGCTTCGAGCCTCCCCTGCCGCTCCCGGAGCACCAGCACCTCGACTCCCGGGTGGGCCGCGGCCCACGCGAGCGCCCGCTCGGGCCCCATCACGTAGAGGCCGGTCGAGAGGCAGTCCGCCCGGAGCGGATCGTCCGTCCAGACGGTGACGCTCCCGAAGTCCGGCGCGGGCTCGCCCGTCCGCGGGTCGAGGATGTGCCCGTGCCGACGGCCGTCCACCACGATCCCCCGCTCGCTGTTGCCGGAGGTCGAGACCGACCCGCGGTCGATCGAAAACGAGACCACGGCGCGGTCGCGGTCGCGCGGATCGGCCACCGGGACCTCCCACCGCCCGCCGCCCTGCCGGTCGAGCACGGCGAGCTGACCGCCCAGATCGAGCGAGGCGCGGGTGACACCGGGCGCCGCGGCCAGCGCTTTCAAGGCGTCGGCGAGGCCGGCCCCCTTGCCGAACCCGCCCTCCTCCAGAGGGCGGCCGGCCCGGCCCGCTTCCACCGCCTGCCGCAACTCGGCCGCGGAAGGGACCCGCCCCTTTCCCCGGAGGTCCCAGGCCGCGACCAGCGCCCCGACCGCCGGATCGAAGGCGCCGCCCGTCTCCTCCCGGCAGCTCTGCGCGGCGGCGAGATCGGCCGCGAGGGCGGGCGACGCGGCCGGTTCCACACCCCGGTTCCAGCGGGAAAGCTCGCTGTCGTTCCGCCAGGTCGAGAGGCGCGCCTCGGCCGCCTCCAGGGCCGCGACGGCCCGCTCGCTCGCCGCGAGAGCGCTCCCCCGGTCCGCCGCCTCGATCGCGAGGTCGAGCGAGGTCCCCATCATCATCACCCGGCGCTCGAGCGCCGGCTCCGCGGCCGAGAGGCCGAGGAGGAGGAGAGGAAGGGCGAGGAGCTTCACGCCCCGGCCTCCACGGCCTGTGGAAGCTCTGCGACACCCGCGCGGGCGCAGCAGCCTTCTCCGGCAGGGATGGGCCGCCCGTGCGGGCAGGCGGCCGGGTGGTCCAGGAAAGCGCAGACCTGGTCCTCGAAGCCCGCGGCGACCGGCGCTTCCCGGCCGCACTCCCCGGGGGCGCGACGGGCGAGGGTCCGCGCGAGGAGAACCTCGGCCAGGCGCACGCGCCGCACCATGGAGGCGGCCTGGGCGCGCCCGCGCTCGGTGAAGGCGATCCGGCCGTCCGCGAAGGTCAGGTGGCCGTCCGCCAGGAGGTCCGCCACACCGCGCCGGGTCACCGAGACGGCGGCCCCCTCCTCCTCGATCTCCCGCCAGAGGTCGGCCAGGATGGTCTGCAGCTCCAGGTGCCCGGGCTCCTCGACCGCCGCGAGCCGCCCGTGCTCCAGGCGCACCTCGCGGCCGGCCCGCGCCGCGATCGAGGGGTCGTGCGTCACGAGGATCAGCGTGTGCCCCTTCTGGTGGAGGTCCGCCAAAAGCGACATCACCACGGCCTCGTTGACCGCGTCCAGGTTCCCCGTGGGCTCATCCGCGAGGATCAGGGGCGGCTGGTTGATGAGGGCGCGGGCGATGCAGACCCGCTGCTGCTCGCCGCCCGAGAGCTGGCTCGGCAGGTGGGTGAGGCGCTCTCCCAGCCCCACGCGGCGAAGCGCCTCCTCGGCCTCGCCCTTGTCCGTCATGCTGTGGACGTACTGCGCGAGCATGACGTTTTCGAGCGCGGTCAGGTACGGGATCAGGTGGAACTGCTGGAAGACGAGGCCGACCGTCTGCTGCCGGTAGTGGGCGAGCTCGCGGGCGGAGAGCGATGCCAGATCCACGCCGCCCACCCGCACCTCCCCCGACGTCGCGCGATCGAGCCCCGAAAGGATGTTCAAGAGCGTCGTCTTGCCCGAGCCCGAGGGGCCGGTGACCGCCACCCACTCCCCCTCGGCAATCGAAAGGGAGAGGTCGTCCAGGGCGCGGAGGGCCGCGAAACGGCGGGAGAGCTTCTCGACCTGGACGAAGGGCGCCACGGGTGATCTCCTCTACTCGCCCCGGAGGACCCGGGCCGCGTCCAGGCGCTCGACGCGCCGCAGGGCCACCAGCATCGACACCCCCACCACGAGAACGGCGACAAGCGAGGCGGCCGCGAATCCGCTCCACGTCATCGCGACTCCGCCGCCCGGCCCCAGGAGCCGGTGGGCGAGGCCGGTCGCGGCGAGCTCGCCCAGGAGCTGCCCCAGGAGACCGGCCACCACGGCCGCGGCCAGAAGCTCGACAGCGAGGAAGGTTCCCACCCGCCGGCCCGTGTAGCCGAGCGCGAGAAGGAGACCGATCTCGGTCCGCCGCTCGCCCACGAGGGCCGTGGTCGCGGCCCCCACGGAGAGAAGGGCGAGGAGCAGCGAGACGGCGCTCACGACGGCGAGAAGCAGGGTCAGGCGCTCTGTCAGGAGGGCGTCCGACTCGCTCACCCGGCGCAGAGGCGCGGCTTCCACCCCCTCGACCCGGGATTCGATGGCGCGCGCCACCTCGTCGAGCTTCCCGGGCTCGGCGCGGACCTCGATCCGGTCCACCCGGAGGAGCTCCTGCGCGCCGTCGCGGCTCGCCGGGACCACGCCGCCCGCGTCCCGCGCCCCGGAGGCCTTCTGCACGCCCGGCACTTGGCGCACCCGCTCGACCATCTCGACCGGCAGGCTCTCCGGACCGCCCACCTGGGGGCGCACCGTGAGGTTGGGGCCGAAAGCGGCCAGGCTCTCGCCCAGGCGGTCCCGGGTGCGGACGGAGAACCCGGCGAGGGCGGCGACGGTCCCCGCGGCCACGGTGACCGCCGCGAGGATGAGCGCGAGCTGGCGGAAGCGGCGGCAGAGGCTTGCCGAGACGATCCGGGCGATCACGCGGTGGCCCTCTTCAAGATGTCCGCGGGATAGCGCTCGAGCGCCCGCAGCACGGGAGCGAGGCTCGCGAGCACCGCGATCCCGAGCCCCAGGAGACCGGCGAAGGGGACGAGGACCGGCATCCAGTCGACCTCTATGCCCAGCACACCGCTCCCCAGGAGCCGCCCCCCGAGGAGACCCAGACCGCCGCCCGCGAGCCCGCCCAGGCCGCCCAGGAGCGCGGCTTCCGACAGGAAGAAGAAGACGACCCGGCTCCGCGGCGAGCCCAAAGCCACCAGGAGCCCCGCCTCCAGCCGGCGTTCCAGAACCGTCGCCGTCATGGCCGCGGTCACCCCCACGGCGGCGCCCGCGAGCGCCACGGCCGCGAGCGCCACGAGCACGCCGCGCAGCCGGCCGAGCACGTCCGCCGTGGCGTTCGTCACGCCGTAGACGACGCCCGCCCGCGCCTCGGGGATCGCCTCGTTGAGCTGGAAGGCGATCGACGAAGGGTAGGCCGTGCAGTACCAGGCGTCGTACTCCTCCGGAGTCATCCGCGCCGGGTCGCGCTTCAGGTTCTCGCTCTCGGGATTGGTCAGAGCGAAGATCTCGGCCCGGGTGAAGCGCCCCGGCTGACCGGCCAGGGCTTCGAGCGACGCCAGGGGGACGAACGCCTGCTCGTCCTCCTCGCCTCCGCTCGTCACGAGGCCGACCACGCGAAACGTCTCCTCCCGCTCCGCCAGCGCAGCCCGCAGCTCTCCTCCGGTCGTGAGCCCGAGACGCCGGGCCAGCCGGTGGCCGAGGACGGCCTCGCGCTCTCCGTCCCGCGGCCAGCGCCCCTCCACTTTCAGAGTCGGCCGGGTCTTCGGGAGCCCGGTGCGCCAGTCCGGCTCCAGGGCCACGTCGAACCAGGTGCCCACGAGGGGCGCCACGACGTCGCCCGGCGCCATCCGCACCCGCAGGGACCTGAACGGCGCCACGGCCACGATGTTGTTGCTCCAGAAGATCCGCCGCACCTTGGCGAGGTCGGCCACCGGCAGGGTCTCCCGCCCTGGAGCCGGGACCATCTCCAGGTTCGCGCCGTAGGAGCCCATCTCCGCGGCCAGCCGGTCGCCGGACGCGAGGACAACCTCGGCGAGCGCCGTGGCTCCCAGGGTGCCCAGGGCCACGGCGGAGACCGCCAGGAGCTTCCTCCGCGTCCCCCGGCGCAGCGATTCGAGAAGAAGGCGGCCGTACATGTCGATCCCTAGTGCCCCGCGTGCGCCGTGTGACCGCCCGAAAACGCGCCCGCCCCGGCCTTGAGATCCGTCATCCGGAGCACGAGCCGGTCTCCTTCGACGATCGACGGAAGCGGGATGGGGTTGCAGCCGCCCTCCTGGCCGATGCTCGGCGGGTAGATCGCCGAGCCGCAGTGGAGGCAGGTCACGTTCGGGCCGTCCTGGTAATACCCGCGGGCGCCGCAGATCTCGCAGGCGTCGAACGCCGTCGCGATCTCCCCGCCCTCCTCAATGGGGACAGCGATGAAGCGGACCGGCGTGCCGTCGATCGTGATCGCGAAGCGCCGGAGGGCCGTCCCCTCGAAGCTCGCAAGCGGGATGCGGACCGCGCCGTCCGCTCCCGGCTCGACCGCGGTGGCGGGCGAGAGGGTGGCCGGCGGCTGGGAGTAGACGAAGCCGAAGCCCAGAGCGGCGAGGATGATGATGCCGAGCGTCGCCCCGAGCATCCGCGCTCGCGCCTGGCGCTGGCTCCGCGCCCGCTCGAGCCGCCCCGCCGCCCCCTCCTCGACCACCGTCTCCTTCTGCCGGCCCGGGATGAGCAGCATCAGCAGGGGGAGGAGAAGGACCGCGGCGATGAAGAAGAACTCGTTCTTGACCAGCGGGCCCACCGTGGCCATGGAGGTCTCGTTGGCCGGCAGCCACCCCGCCTCGGCGAGCTCGTGGTACCCGTTGATCAGGAGCTGGACCACGAAGATCGCGAGCGCGATGCCCGTGATCTTGAAGAAGCGCCCGAGGTCGATCCGCAGGCTCCCGCGCACGAAGAAGACGCCGAAGGCGACCGCCACGGCGAGGCCGATCAGAACCCCGGTGATCGCCATCAACCCGCTCGTGGTGAGCGACAGGGCGGAGAGGAAGAGCACCGTCTCGACGCCTTCGCGGAAGACCATGAGGAAGGTGAAGAGGAAGAGGCCCGCGGCCACCGACCCGGCCTTCTCCCGGGAGAGGATGCGCGAGAGCGACCCTTTCATCTCCCCGGCGATCGCGTGGGAGTGCCGCCACATCCAGATCATCATGCTGCCGACGATGACGGCCGAGCCGAGGTACAGGACCCCCTCGAACGCCTCCTCGTTGATCGCCCAGTTGTAGAGCGCCCAGGCCCCCGCGAGGCTCGCGGCCGTTGCCACGCCGATGCCGGCCCAGACCGCGCCCAGGTGCCGCTCGTAGCCTTCCTTCTTGAGGAATGCGACAATGATCCCCACCACCAGGGCGGCCTCGACCCCTTCGCGGAGAGTGACGACCAGCGCCTCAAACATGGGCCATCTCCACGGCGCGGCCGGCCGGCACGGCCTTCGCCGCCTCCGCGCAACGGTTGCAGAAACCGGCGATCTGGAGCGTGTGCCGCGTGGGCACGAAGCCGTGCGCGCGGCAGATCTCGGCCTGGAGCGCCGCGATCCCCGGGCTCACGAACTCCACCACCCGGCCGCACCCCGTGCACACGAGGTGGTCGTGCTGCTGGCCCGGATGGATGTGCTCGTAGAGGAACCCGCGGCTTCCCAGCCGCTGTTTCCGGGCGAGCCCGCACTCGACCAGGAGGTCCAGGTTGCGGTACACCGTGGCGCGGGAGATCTTCAAGCCCCGCTCCTTCATCGACGAGAGGAGCGCCTCGGCGTCGATGTGCCCGTGCTGGGAGAAGATCTCGTCGAACAGCGCGAGCCGCTCCCCGGTGACCCGCTGGCCCCGGCCGCGCAGGAACTGGAGGAACTGTTGCTTCTCGCGAGCGTCTGCCATGTCCTTTTCCAACCCCTCGCAATCCTTATTGAGATACAGTCTCAATTGACAGAAGTTATTCTGGACTGCTCCGGTCCTCTTTGTCAACGGGGGGCCCTTTGATACCCTCCCGCACCATGAGCGAACCCACGCGCCCGATGACCGATTTCCAGATCGCCTCCGAGCAGTTCGACATCGCGAGCGAGATCATGGGCCTGTCCGAAGAGCTGCGGATGCTCTTGAAGACGCCCTTTCGCGAGCTCCGGGTGGACGTGCCGATCCGCCGGGACGACGGCACGGGAGCGATCTTCATCGGCTACCGCGTCCAGCACAACGGCGCCCGCGGCCCCTACAAAGGGGGCATCCGCTACCACCCCGAGGTGGACCTCTACGAGGTGCGGGCGCTGGCCGCCCTGATGACCTGGAAGACGGCGCTCCTGGACATCCCCTTCGGCGGCGCCAAGGGGGGCGTCGCCTGCGCGCCCTGGGAGATGAGCGCGGGCGAGCTCGAGCGGCTGACCCGCAAGTTCATCCAGCGGATCTCGATCATCCTCGGGGCCAACCGCGACATCCCCGCGCCCGACATGTACACCAACGCCCAGACCATGGCCTGGATCATGGACCAGTACGGGAGGAAGAACGGCTACACGCCCGCGATCGTCACCGGAAAGCCCCTGGAGCTCGGCGGCTCCGAAGGGCGCGAGGCCGCGACCGGCCGGGGCACCATCTTCATCCTGGAGCACGTGGCCCGGGCCTGGGGCGTGGACCCCACGGTGAGCACCGCCGTGGTCCAGGGCTTCGGCAACGTGGGCACCTTCGCCGCGAAGTTCTTCCACGAGCTGGGCGGCAAGGTCGTGGCCGTGTCGGACATCCACGGCGGCATCCACGACCCGCAGGGGTTGGACGTCCCCGGGCTTCTCGCCTGGGTCAAGGAGCACGGCTCGCTCAAGGGCTACCCCCACGGCCAGCGGGTCTCGAACAAGGAGGTCCTGACCCTCCCCTGCGACTTCCTGATCCCCGCCGCGCTGGGCGGCGTCATCAACCGGAGCAACGCGGACGCGATCCAGGCCCGCTTCGTCCTCGAGGCGGCCAACGCGCCGACGACCCCGGTGGCGGACGCCAAGCTCGCCGAGCGCGGCATCGTCGTCGTGCCCGACATCCTGGTCAACGCGGGCGGGGTGACGGTCTCCTACTTCGAATGGGTACAGAACCTGCAGCAGTTTTACTGGGACGAGGCGCAGGTCAATCGCGAGCTGGCCAAAAAGATGGAGCGTGCCTGGAACGATGTCTTCGCTGTACACCGAGACAAGCGGATCGACCTCCGGAAAGCCGCCTACATCCTCGCCATCGACCGGGTCGCCCGGGCCGAGAGCCTCCGCGGCTTTGAGTAGCGCCGAGCGCCCGCCGGAAGTCGAGAGCGCCGGGCCTCCCGCCGAGGAGCCCGCCCGGCGCGAGCGGATCCCGCTCCACATCCGCATCGAGCAGCGCCCGCCGCTCCCCTTGGGCGCGCGGATCGCCATCTTCGTCCTCGGCTGGCTCCTGATCCTGATCGGGGTCGCCGGGCTGATCCTCCCCGGCATCCAGGGGATCGCCACCATCCTCGTGGGCGCCGCCCTCCTGTCGCTCGACAACGAGCTCGTCTACCGCGGCTTGAGGAAGACCCTCCAGCGCTGGCCGGGCGTCTGGCGAAAGATCGAAGGCTTCCGCGAGAAGGCCCACGACAAGATCCACGGGTGGATTCACCGGAAGAAATAAGGGGGGCCCCGCCCTCCCGGGCCCTCACCTCCCCAACCCTCCTCTCCCATCACCCCACACGCCCTCCCTGGGAGAGTTGTTCATGCCGCCAGACGGCACCGCAAGAGGAATGAAAATGGGGCCGCCGTGGCCTGCGACCTCACCCCAACCCCTCTCCTAAAGGAGAGGGGCTCCGGTTTGTCGGGTTTGCTTTTCTCTCCCTCACCTTTAGGAGAGGGAGCCG
>DATHUD010000516.1:0-6022 GCA_035462575.1 Thermoanaerobaculia bacterium
GCTGAAATAACCGTTAACTCGTCGAGTTAGTGGCTATCTCGTCCCGTTAGAGGATAAATCTGCCTGTTTGTCGCTATTTCGTTCCATGGACGCCATACAGAGATGAGTGCCCGTAAAATACAATGTAAGTACCATTTTGTAATAGTGTTGACGTTAGGTGGGATGCCTTGCTATATTGGTCGCAGGCTCCTGGGAGTTGTGGAGTTGTTCCCCGGAGGGAAGCTCAAGCAACAGGACGTGGCTTCTTCCTTCTCGAGAACGCCTGCAGGCTGACGGGATCTGCCGGCTGGCGTTCAGGCCTCGTCCAGAACAGGAGAACGCGATGCAGTGCGAGTCAGCGGCTCGGGGCCCGCCTCAGGGTGCGGGAAGGCGGCCAGGTGCAACCCGAAAACCCAAACAGACAAACCCCTGATCGGAGAACACCATATCCACGGATACGTTGTCGAAAGAGATGGGCGTCTGGCAGGCGGCGGTCACGAACATCAAGGCGCGGCTGCCGGAACTGCCGCAGTTGGGTTCGACCGTCCAGGAGCTCGAAGGAGTGATCGTCGAGGGTGAGGAGATCCAGAGCATCCAGGACCTCCGGCGCAGTGAGCTGCGCGAGACGAACCGGCGGAGCCGGGATCTCCGGCGCCGCGGGCGCGGCCTCCGCAACAAGCTGGCCGCCGGCGTGCAGAGCGTCTTCGGGGTCGACAGCATGGCGTTGCTGGCCTTCGGCGTCAAGCCGCGTCTGTCGAAGCCGCGGCGCCGCCTGACGCCGGACGAGAAAATCGTCAAGCTGGAAACGGAGCTCGAGGCGGCGAAGGCTGCGAAAGCTGTGGCAGAAAAGAAAAGGGATTGATCTCCCTGTAGATCTCTTCCCCGGGGGGGTGAGGCTCTCTCGCCCCCGGGGCGGTTCACCGACTCGAAGAGCTGTCAGCCCGCGGAATCCACCGGAGCAGGGCATCTGACTGAAGATCACGGTGTCGGTGGTTCGATTCCGCCCCTGGGCACCGCGCAAAGCACTCCCAGTAAGAAACTTAGAGCTGCACGATGGCTTGGCCTTGGAATGGAGGCCAGGCCTGGGGCCGCACAGGGGCCTCACGGGGAGGGCGGGGGCGGGGCTACAGGGGTGGGTCGAGAGGGGATGGCGCGGGCGGAGCCGCCAGCCGGCGACCGACAGGGGCTTGGAGACGCCTGGGCTGGCCGACGGTCATCTTTTGGTGGTTCGGGGGGCGGGAGGAGGATGGAGCAGCTGTCGTCGTTGACATCAACCCGTCAGGGGGCGTAAGTTAAGCCCTATTCTGGACCTTGGAGGTCTTCCGTGTCGTTAGCCGCAGAGGGCAGGGGCCCGACTGGAATAGGATTGAGAACCCGATGGCGGAGAGGCGAGTAGATCGAATCGAGAGGCGGCTCCAGGCTCTTGGCGGGAGAGCGCGCCTCCAGGCACTTCTCGAAGAAATTCGGCACGAAGAGAAGTACCCCGACCTTCCCTACCAGTCCCTGTACCTGGCGATTCAATCGGAGAATCAGCGCCTCGAAGAGCTCGGCGAACGCACTCGGTTCATAACGTCCCGCGACGGTGAAGAGCGCGGATGGGTTCGGCTTCGCGAGGCGAGCGAATTCGCTCGGGGATCGACTGCAGGCGACATCGAAGCCCGTATTCATCAGCAGAACGAGGCTGTCGGCGAGGAGATTCGAGCGTGGCTGCAGCGGATGGACTGGCGCACGTTCGAGTCCACATTCCTCACTCGCGTTCTCGATGCGCTGGGATTCCAGGACGTTCAGATCACGCAAGCTACTCGCGATGGTGGTGCAGATGCGCGCGTGGTATACCAGCGAGGTGTCGTGGGCGCCCGAGCCATCGTATCCGCAAAAAGATGGACCGCTCGAACTGTTCCTGTCGACGAGGTCCGCATGATGCGCGGCGTGAAGGGCGAGGAAGATACAGCGATCATTGTGACAACCGGCCGATTCAGTGCCGACGCCCAAAATGAGGCGAGACCAGGACAAAACCAGCGGGTGGTTTATCTGATTGACGGAGAACATCTAGTCGACGTCTGCAAGCGCTACCAGATTGGTGTGAAGAAGGTAGAACTCCCTGGGTTGCTGGTTTTGGACCCGGAGGTCACCCGGGAGGCGCCTGTTCGCGACGCTTGGGAAGCGGTGGAGGATGAGGCTGATTTGGGAGATTTCTCCAGTCGGGATGTTCTCACCATCCACCGACTCGAAGACGAGATGCTTGGTGACCCTGAGCGTGGTCTGTCCATTGAGGAAGTGGCGGAGCTCTCGGGTTATAAAACCAACACTGTCCGCGTTTATTTATATGATGGCCAGCGGCGAAAAGTGCTCGGCGATGCGATCCGAGGAGACCAGAAAACACACAGCCGTGCGTTAGCGTTGGTCGCAGGCAGGCGTGAGACCGATCCATCTGAATAAACGTAGGAAGTCGGATCTCTCCTCACTCCTCGAAACTCCGCATCATCTCTTCCGGCAGCGGCGCGTCGAAGTCGTCCGGAACGGTGAGCTCTCCAGCACAGAGGCCGAACGGACGTGGACCGGGTGGGGCGGCAGGGACGGACCACAGTTCGGCGATCGGGCGACCGCCACGGACCACGAGGAGGTGCTCCAAACCGTGAAGCGCCAAAATAGATAGAACATGACCAACCCAATCTGCAGGTGCCAGCGAAAAGAGCAGGTCTCGCTAAAGAATCGGGGCCGACTCGGGAGCCGGCCCCCAAGGGCTCAAAGCTCGTATCTGCGCTGGGAGCACTGGAGGAGCCCGTTCACCGGTCCCCCCCTCCCCCAATCGCTGACGATCCAGGGAGTTGGCTTCAGGCGGAGGTGGATGTTCCGCATCTCCTGGAGGTCCGGCTCGATGACCTCTTCGGGGATGCAGTCAGGGTGACGGCTTCTCCTGAACGTTCCGGAGCAATCGTGGCGTTGCACGGAAGGTGGTTCGTTCCAGACGCTTCAGGGCATCTGCCAGATCCACCAACCCGTGGCGCGCAGCCCGATCCAGGACTCCCAACGTGCCAGAGACTGTTAACCCCAGATCCCGTGCCGCCTGGCGCCCCTTTTTCTCGTCGAGCAGGACGAGGCTTGCACCCACTGACTGAGCCAGAGCGATGGCTTCCTGCTCACCGGGATCGAGTTGTTGCAGAGCGGGAGGCACCTGAGAGACGGCTCGGCAATCCAGCCAGCTTGGCCAGGTGTCGAAGAAATCCTTCACCGGCTGCGGTGCCGCTGGTGAGCGGAGCTCGTGCCGAACTGCTTCTGGGATCAGGACGTGCCCGAAGAGAGCTGGCAAGGTGTCTTGAAGGCCGATCAGGACAAGGTAGTTCAGGGGAGACGTATCTGAGATGACCGTCATCGGAGCATGAGGCTGTCGAGGTTTCTACGATCGTGCTCGAAGTCCTCTTCCGTATAGGCAAGATACGCTTGGCGTTCCTTGAGGAACGCTTCCGTCTCCCAGAAGGACAGGCCGAGGAGCCGTCCGACTTGGCCGCGCGTTAGAGCCCCTTCACGGTACCCCTCCACGGCCACGGCTTCGAGAGTGCCTCGTGACACGTCGTGCCATGCGGCTTCCAAGCGCTTCGCGATGTCCTCGGGCAGCTCAAGTGCGATCTGCATGTTCCTACGTTCTCCCTCCTGTGACTATAGCAGACGTCAGCCCGCCATCGGGCGGTCTCGATCCCCGGCCCGCCCTCGATTCTCGCCGCCGAGGCCGGCGGCTTCGTAGATGGCGAGGACCAGCGCCAGGGATCGGCGGCCCTCGACTCCGTTCACCAGCGGGTCGCGGCCCTCGCGGATCGCGGCGACGAAATCCTGCACGATGAGGGTGTGTCCGAGGGTGCCGATGCCCGTGGGACTGGCCCCCGATCCCGTGGCCACCGCCGCAGGTGCCTGGGGTGGATCCGGGGCGCGTTCTCTCCGCGGCCCTCCGGATGGCCCTCCCAGCGGACCAGCGCGTCTCCCTCGATCTGCGCTCCGCCCCGACTGCCATAGACCTCGACGCGGTGGAGGGAATCCCGGCGCGGCCGCGGTGGTGGCGACGATCGTGCCGCGAGCGCCACTGGAGAAGCGGAGCGCCGCCACCACGCAGTCCTCCACCTCGATCTCGTGCTGGGCTGCTCCGCCCGAGGCGCCGACCACCTCCGCCTCGCCGCAAGGTGCACCGCGAGGCCCCCTACTTCACCCTCTTCCCGGGCGCCTGCCGCCCGCCCTGGAACAGCGTGAGCCCGGTCGCCTTGCCGTCTGGTCCGCGCTGGAACTCGACCTGGACATCCTCTCCTTTCAGGAAGAACTTCGTCTCCGACTCGGGGAAGAGCTCGGCCTTCGGCAGGCCGGTCGGCTGCCCCATCAACCGGTCCCCCTCGCGGGTCAGCGTCAGCTGAAAACCCGGCGCCAGCTCGTAGACGCCCACATAGGCATCATAGAGACCGGGGTCCACCTGGATCGCCTGGCGCTCGGCCGAAAACGGCTCGTCCGTCTTCGCCCCGATCTCGTCCGGCCCGAAGCGCTGCAGGAAGTCCATGCCGGTGATCTTCCCCTGCGCGTCGCGCCGGAAATGGATGCGGCTGTCCGCTTCCTCATAGAAGAAGTCGTCGCGGGAGGCCGCCTGGATCTCGTGCCTCTCTCCGCCTCTCCGCTGGGCGATGAGCTTGTCTCCTTCGTGGAAGATCGCCCGGGTGGTCGTCTCGTTGAACCGGTAGACGCCCGCGTACTCGTCGAGCGTCGAGGGGTCGAGCTGCACGGCCTTGCGCTCCTCCCACGGCTTGCCCAGGCTCTTCAGCGCGACGCGGTACGCCAGGCTCCCCGGCCCCGGCTCCTGCGCGGGGATGTTCGAGAGGACGACGATCACGAGGCGCTGGCCGGGCATGTGGAGCAGGTGGGAGACGAAGCCGAAGATGGCGCCGCCGTGCTCGATGATCCGCGCCCCGTCCCTCTCCGACACACTGAGACCATAGGCGTATTTGGTGGACATCCCCGACTTGAGCTTCGCCGGCGTGGTCATCCGCGCGAGCGACTCCCTCTTCAGCACCTTCCCGCCGGCCAGCGCCTCGGCCCAGAGCGCCAGGTCGTCGACCGTGGACATCAGGGCGCCCGCGGCATACGGCTGGGTCATGCTGAGGTACTCGGCGATCCGATAGCCGCCGTCCGCCGTCTGGTCATAGCCCGCCACCCGGCCCGGAATGACCTCCCGCTGATGCCCGTAGCGCGAGCTCTTCATCCCCAGCGGAGCGAAGATCTCCTGCTCGATGAAGTCCTCGTAGCTCTTCCCCGAAACCTTTTCGATGACGGCGCCGAGGAGGATGTAGGCCGAGTTGTTGTAGGCCCACTTCTCCCCCGGGTTGAACTCCAGCGGCTTGTCCTTGAACAGGTCGATGACCTGCTGGACCGTCATGTCCTTGCGCGCCTGCGGCTGCCACTCGATCAGGCCGGTGTAGCTGGGGATGCCCGAGACATGGGTCAGCAGGTGATCGATCGTGACCTTCTGCCCGTGGGTCGGATAGTCGGGCAGGTACTTCGTGACCTCGTCGTCCACGGAGAGCCTGCCGCGCTCCTGGAGCATCAGGATGGCCGTCGCGGTGAACTGCTTGGTGATCGAGCCGATCCCGAAGACCTGGTCGGGCTGGATCGGTACGCCGAGCTCGAGATGGGCCATGCCATACCCCTTGCGGAGCACCACCTGGCCGTCCTTCATGACCAGCACTGCCGCGCCGGGCTCATTCGCCGGATAGGTCTGGGAGAAGAGCTGGTCCGCGTAGCGGGCGAGATCGTCGTTGGATGTCTTGGAGGCTGCCGCCTGGGCCGATGGAGTGGGCAGGGAGAAGACAGTCAGCAGCAACGCAAGCCACGCGAGCACCGTCGCACGAAGTGGATGAAGTCGCATGCCAGACTCCTTTCGCGAGATGGATAGCAGCGGACCGCCCAGTCCCGACCTGTCTTTGATACGTCGGAGCGGCGGGTTGTGTTTAGTGACTGCTGTCCTTCAGCAGCGTCGGGCCGCGTGCCGGCTCCCTGGCAGCCGCCGTGGGTG
>DATHUD010000517.1:0-20421 GCA_035462575.1 Thermoanaerobaculia bacterium
AGGCGGCGATCGTCGAGTACGGCGTGGGCAAGGGCAAGGTCGTCCTGATCGGCTTCCGCCCGCAGCACCGGGCCCAGCCGCACCGGACGTTCAAGATCCTGTGGAACGCGCTGTTTCGGGGGGCGTTGAAGCAGGAGAGCCTGGCGCCGGAGGGGGGAGGGCGGCGGCCTGCGACCGGGCCCTCACCTCCCCGGCCCTCCTCTCCCAGCCTCCCGTCCACCCCCGGGAGAGGAGGGAGACTGCAAGGGCTCCCTCTCCCGGTCGGGGGGCGGGAGGATGGGAGAGGGTTGGGGTGAGGGCCCTGACTAATCCCCGCTCTCCAGCACCTCGCGGATCATCGCCGCGAGCTCCCGCCCGCTGAAGGGCTTCTTCAGAAGCGGCGTGCTCTCGTTCGTCAGGCTCGGGCGCTCGGCGATGCCCGCGGGGTAGCCGGTGGCGTAGAGAACCTTCATCTCCGGGCGCTTGAAGGAGAGCCGCTCGGCGAGCTCGACGCCGTCCATGCCCTGCATCAGGAGGTCCGTCACCATCAGGTGGATCGGCCCGGGGTGGCTCTGGCTCACCCGGATCGCCTCGTCGCCGTCCGCGGCTTCGAGGACCTTGTAGCCGTGGCCTTCCAGAATTTGCACAAGTGGCTTCCGAATGTTCTCCTCGTCCTCCACGACCAGGAGGGTCTGCCAGTTCCCCTCCTCCTCGACCAGGCCGTCCTGGCTGGCGTCGGCGCTCGGCAGATAGAGGAGGAACCGCGAGCCGCGGCCCGGCTCGCTGTCGGCCAGGATCTGGCCGCCGCTCTGGGTGACGATCCCGTAGGCGGTCGAGAGGCCCAGCCCGGTGATCTCCCCGCCCTTGGTGGTGAAGAAGGGCTCGAAGGCGTGCCGGCGCACGTCCTCCTGCATGCCCGGGCCCGTGTCGCTCACCTTCAAGAGGACGTAGCGCCCGGGATGCGCGCGCAGGGGGTGGGTGAGCCCCCCGGCCTGGACGTCCGCGTTCTGGGTCTCGAGCGTCAGCCGGCCCCCCTCGGGCATGGCGTCACGGGCGTTCGAAGCCAGATTCAGGAGGACCTGCTCGAACTGCTCCGCGTCGAGGCTCACCCGGTCCAGGTCCGGGTGGAGCTCCAGCCGGAGCTCGATGTCGTCTCCCAGGAAACGCCGCAGCCTCTCCTCCATCCCGGTCAGGAGATGGTTGAGCTGCACGACCTTGGGGTGGAGCACCTGCCGGCCGCTGAAGGCCAGGAGCTGCCGCGCGAGCGCCGCGCCCCGCTCGCCGACCTTCTCGATCTCCCGGAGGTGCTTGCGCGCCGGGTCGTCCACCGGCAGGTGGGTCAGGGCCAGCTCGGTCTCGAAGGCCATCGCCGTCAACAGGTTGTTGAAGACGTGCGCGATCCCTCCGGCCAGGCGGCCCATCGCGTCCATGTTCTGCGCCTGCCCGGCGAGCTCCTCGCCGGACCGGAACAGGCGGCGGGTTTCCGCCGTCTTTCCGGAGCTCGCATCCTCGCGAGGCAGATCCTCGACAGCTCTGACCAGACCGGTGTTATGACCATGTGTTCGCATAGGGATCTCTTTCGTCTCCGCGTGGAGCGTTTCCCGGGGACGGACCCCGAATGGCTCCTGTTGGGCGGAGATCCATGCAGATTTCGGTCCAGGTCTCCGAACGATGGGCCCCTCGGGGGGGCAGAACATCCCGAGCTGGAGCCGCGCCGCCTCCGACATCATGGAGGGGTTCCAGGCCGGATCCCAGACCAGCTCGACGTCGGCGGAGGCGACCCCGGGGACGCTCTCCACCTTGATCTTGACCTCGCCGGGGAGCGAACCCGCCACCGGGCAGCCGGGGGAGGTCAGGGTCATCTTCACGAGGACGTTCCCGTTCTCCTGGACGTCGACGTCGTAGATCAGGCCCAGCTCGTAGATGTTGACCGGGATCTCCGGGTCGAAGACGGTTTTGAGCGCCTCGACGATCCCGTTCTCGACGTCCGCGGGATCGGCCGCCGCGGCCTCCGGAGTTTCCTGGTTCGGCTCTGCCATGGGATGCCTCCTCCTACTCGGTCGAGACCGGATGATCCTGCTGGTCGAGAGCGGCCTGCAAGGTGTGCCAGGCGAGGGTGGCGCACTTGACCCGCATCGGGTACTCGCGCACGCCGCCCAGGACGGCGAGCTTGCCGACGTCCGCGTCCGCCTCTCCCTTCGTCACCAGCTCGTGGAAGTCGTGGAACAGCGCGCGCGCCTCCTCCACCCGCTTGCCCTTGAGCGCCTCGGTCATCAGCGAGGCCGAGGCGGTGGAGATGGCGCAGCCCGCGCCCTCGAAGGCGATGTCCTTGATGCGGTCGCCCTCCATCTCCAGGGATACGGTCACCCGGTCGCCGCAGAGGGGGTTGTGCCCCTCGGCCTGGCGGTTGGCGCCTGAAAGCGGCCCGAAGTTCCTGGGCCGCTTGTTGTGGTCGAGGATGACGTCCTGGTAGAGGTCGCGCAGATCGGTCATCAGGAAAAGAGCTCCACCGCCCGGAGGACGCCGGCCGCCAGGGCCTCGCCTTCCGCGAGCGTGTTGTAGAGGCCGAACGAGGCGCGGGTGGTCGCCGGCACGCCGAAGCGCTGCATGACCGGCTGCGCGCAGTGGTGCCCGGCGCGGACCGCGATCCCCTCGCGGTCGAGGATGGTCCCCAGGTCGTGGGGGTGGATGCCGGCGACGGCGAAGGAGAGGACGGCGGCCTTGTGCGGCGCCGTGCCCACGATCCGCACTCCGGGGATCTCCGAGAGGAGATCCGTGGCCCGGGCGAGCAGCTCATCCTCCCACGCGGCGATCGCGGGGAGCCCGAGCTCGGAAACGTACTCCAGAGCCGCGCCCAGGCCGATCGCCGCTTCGATCGCGGGGGTTCCCGCCTCGAAGCGGTGGGGCGGCGGCGCGTAGGTCGAGCGCTCGAAGGTGACGGTGCGGATCATGCCGCCGCCCCCCTGCCACGGGGGCATCCCGGCGAGAAGCTCCGCCCGGCCCCAGAGCGCGCCGATCCCGGAAGGGCCGTAGACCTTGTGGCCGGAGAAGGCGTAGAAGTCGCAGCCCAGCTCCCGGACGTCGACCGTCAGGTGCGGTACTCCCTGGGCCCCGTCCACCATCACCACCGCGCCCCGGGCGTGGGCGAGGGCCGCCATCTCGCGGACCGGGTTGACCGTGCCGAGCGCGTTCGAGACGTGGGCCACGGCCACGATGCGGGTGCGGGGGGAGAGCAGACGCTCGAACTCCTCCATCCGAACCTCGCCCCGGTCGTCCAGAGGGGCCACCCGCAAGGTGGCGCCCTTCTCTTCGCAAAGCATCTGCCAGGGCACGATGTTCGAGTGGTGCTCAAGGCCGGTGATCAAAACTTCATCGCCCGGCCCCACGGTCTGCCGGCCCCAGGAGACGGCCACTAGGTTGATCGCCTCGGTCGTGCCGCGCAGGAGGACGACCTCCTCGGAGGAGGCCGCGTTCAGGAACCGCGCGACCGTGGCCCGGGCCCGCTCCCGCGCCTCGGTCGAGAGCTGCGAGAGCGTGTGGACGCCGCGCTCGACGTTCGCGTAGTAGCCGGTGTAGCAGCCGGAGACCGCGTCGATCACCGCCCGCGGCTTCTGGGTGGAGGCCCCGTTGTCCAGGTAGACGAGGGGCCGGCCGTGGACCTCCCGGGAGAGGATGGGGAAATCCGCCCGCACCCGATCGAGATCGAACGCGGGCGCCGCGAGCCGGGAGGGCTCTTCGGAGACCGGCCGCACGGTTGCCGTCACCATCGGGATCTCCTACACCGCCTGCCGGACGATCTCCCCCTGGGGGAGGCGGGAGAAGAGGAACTCTTCGAGGTCCTTGCGGACCGGCTCGACCTTGATGCGCTCCACGATATCGCTCGCGAAGGCGTAGGTCAGGAGGCTCCGCGCGGCCTCCGCGCCGATGCCCCGGGAGCGCAGGTAGAAGACCGCGTCCTCGTCGAGCTGGCCCACGGTCGAGCCGTGGGTGCACTTGACGTCGTCCGCGTAGATCTCGAGCTGCGGGTTGGAGTTGGCGACCGCGTCCTTGGACAGCAGGAGGTTGCGGTTCGACTGCTTGGCGTCCGTCTTCTGGGCGCCGGGGTGGACGTGGATCAGGCCGCTGAAGACCGACCGCGCCTTGCCGTCCAGCACGCCCTTGTAGAGCTCGTGGCTCGCGCAGTGCGGCTTCGCGTGCTCGACCCGCATGTGGTTGTCCACGAACTGCCGCCCGTCGGCCAGATAGAGGCCGTTCAGGATGCAGTCGATCCCCTCGCCGTCGAGCACCGCGTTGACGTCGTTTCGGACCAGCTCGCCGCCGATCGAGATCGAGTGGGACGAGGGCACGGAGCTCCGGTCCGCCTCGATCTGGAACGTGGCCAGGTGGAAGGCCTCGCGGCTCTCGCGCTGCACCTTGTAGTGGTCCACCACCGCGTTCGGGCCGGTGACGAGCTCGGTGACCGGGCAGGTGAAGTAGGCGCCCGTGCCGGCGTAGGTCTCGACCACGGAGAGCTGGCTGCTCTCGCCGGCCACGATCAGCGTGCGCGGGTAGGAGACGGTCGCCTTCCCGTTCTCGGGCGAGCCCAGGAAGAGCAGGTGGACCGTCCCCGCCACCGTGGCGCCCTTGGGCACGAGGACGACCGCGCCGTCCCGCAGGAACGCCATGTTGAGCGCCACGAAAGGATTGTCGAGCTGCGCGAGCTGGCCGAGCCAGGGCTCGACCTTCTCCGGGGCGCGCTCCAGAACCTCGGCGAGGCTCGCCACGATCGTGCCCGGAGGCAGGTCACCCACGGAGGACAGCCGCGCCGAGAAGCGCCCGTTGACGAACACCAGCCGCGCCACGGCTTCGAAATCGTAGGGGGCAATCAATGCCGGATCGGCCGCGTCCGGGTCTCCCGTCGCCCGCTCGAACGTCTGGCGGACGAGCGGCCCGAGAGGAGTGGACCGCCACTCCTCCTGGTCGGAGGTGGGGAAGCCCAGGGCCGCGAAGCGGTCGATCGCCATCCGGCGCAGGCCCTTGAGCCACGCCGGCTCGTCCCCGGGCAGCTCCCGCAGGAACCGGTCGAAGTCGAGGAGATAGGGGGCCGTGGCCTCCAGCTCCCCTTCGAGCGCTTTGTCGAGCGCTTTATCGAGAGTACCGATCGCCTCCATGGCTCAGGCCCCCACCGGCTGCGGCGTGGGCTTCTCGGGCGCCATCCCGTCGAGCCAGGAGTAGCCCTTCTCCTCGAGCTCCAGCGCCAGCTCCCGGCCGCCCGAGCGGACGATCTTCCCGTCCACCAGCACGTGGACGTGGTCCGGCACGATGTAGTTCAGGAGCCGCTGGTAGTGGGTGATCACCAGGAACGAGCGGTCCTTCTGCCGCAGGGCGTTGACGCCTTCGGCCACGATGCGCAGAGCGTCGATGTCGAGCCCGGAGTCCGTCTCGTCCAGGATGCACACGCGGGGCTCCAGCACGGACATGTGGAAGATCTCGTTCCTCTTCTTCTCGCCGCCCGAGAAGCCCTCGTTGACCGGGCGGTTCAGGAGGCTCTCCTCCATCTGCACCTGCTTCATCTTCTGGCGCACCAGGGTGAGGAACTCGAGCGCGTCCATCTCCGGCAGGCCCCGGTGCTTGCGCACCGCGTTGAGCGCCGCTTTGAGGAAGTAGGTGTTGCTCACCCCGGGGATCTCGACCGGGTACTGGAAGGCCATGAAGACCCCCTCCCGGGCCCGCTCCTCGGGGTCCATCTCCAGCAGGTCGTTGCCGTCGAGCAGCACCTGGCCCGCGGTCACCTCGTAGTCCTCCTGGCCGGCCAGCACGCGGGCGAGCGTGCTCTTGCCCGAGCCGTTCGGCCCCATGATGGCGTGCACTTCGCCGGGCCCGATCGTCAGGTCGATCCCGTTGAGGATCTCGTTGCCCTCCACCGAGGCATGTAGGTTCTTGATCTCAAGCATGGTAGGTCTCTCGGATATCTGGATTCGAAATATTGGATTTTGGATAAAGAAGGGCGCGACGGCGCTTTAGCCGACGCTCCCCTCCAGGTTGACCGCCAGAAGCTTCTGGGCCTCCACCGCGAACTCCATGGGCAGCTCGCGGAAGACCTCCTTGCAGAAGCCGGAGACGATCATCGACACCGCGTCCTCGGTCGCGATCCCCCGCTGGTTGCAGTAGAAGATCTGGTCCTCCCCGATCTTCGAGGTGGACGCCTCGTGCTCCATCTGGGCCGTCGGGTTCTGGACGTCGATGTAGGGGAACGTGTGGGCGCCGCACTGGTCGCCGATCAGCATCGAGTCGCACTGCGAGAAGTTGCGCGCGCCGTCCGCGCCTTTCAAGATCCGCACCGCGCCGCGGTAGGTGTTCTGCCCGTGGCCGGCCGAGATGCCCTTCGACACGATCGTCGAGCGGGTGTTCTTGCCGATGTGGATCATCTTCGTGCCGGTGTCCGCCTGCTGGTACCCCTTGGTGAGAGCCACCGAGTAGAACTCGCCGACCGAGTTGTCCCCTTTGAGGATCACGCTCGGGTACTTCCAGGTGATCGCCGAGCCGGTCTCGACCTGCGTCCAGGAGATCTTGGCGTTTGCCCCGTCGCACTTGCCGCGCTTGGTGACGAAGTTGTAGATGCCGCCCTTGCCGTTCTCGTCGCCCGGGTACCAGTTCTGGACGGTCGAGTACTTGATCGTGGCGTCTTTCAAGGCCACGAGCTCGACCACCGCGGCGTGGAGCTGGTTCTCGTCGCGCATCGGCGCCGTGCACCCCTCGAGGTAGGAGACGTACGCCCCCTCGTCGGCGATGATCAGCGTCCGCTCGAACTGGCCCGAGTTCTTCGCGTTGATCCGGAAGTAGGTCGACAGCTCCATCGGGCAGCGCACGCCCTTGGGCACGTAGACGAACGAGCCGTCCGAGAAGACCGCCGAGTTCAACGTGGCAAAGAAGTTGTCCGTGTACGGCACGACCGAGCCCACGTACTTCTGCACCAGCTCGGGGTGGTTCCGGACCGCCTCTGAAAACGAGCAGAAGATGATGCCCATCTCTCCGAGCTTGGCCTTGAAGGTCGTGGCGACGGACACGCTGTCGAACACCGCGTCCACGGCGACCCCGGCGAGCATCGCCTGCTCCTGGAGCGGGATGCCCAGCTTCGCGTAGGTCTTCAGGATCTCCGGGTCGACCTCGTCCAGGCTCTTCGGCCCCGAGCCCTTGGGCTTGGGTCCCGCGTAGTAGGAGATCGACTGGTAGTCGATCGGCGTGTACTTGACGTTCGCCCAGGACGGCTCTTCCATGGTGAGCCAGTGCCGGTAGGCCTTCAAGCGCCACTCGAGCATCCACTCCGGCTCTTCCTTCTTGGCCGAAAGCGCCCGGATGACGTCCTCGGAAAGCCCTACGGGAAAGAGCTCCTGCTCGACGTCGGTCACGAAGCCGAACTGATATTCCTGCGACGCGAACTGCTCGATGGTGTTGGTCTCGGTCTGCATTGCGGTTTCCCTTATCCCAAAAAGTCTTGTGACTCGAAAGGTCTCGTTCGTCCCAGCGTCACCAGCTTCGGCATCCTCGGCTGGGCCATCTCGGCGAGGGTGATGCCTTCGAGAGCCCCCCGCACCGCCTCGTTGATGCGTTGCCAGTTGCCGCGCACGGTGCAGCCCGCTTCGTGGGAGCAGTCGCCCTCGACCGCGATGCACTCGGTGATCGCGATCGGCCCTTCGAGGGCCGCGACGATCTCCGCCATCGAGATCTCCTCCGCGGGTTTGGCCAGGCTGTAGCCGCCCTTGACCCCCCGGTGGGAAGCCAAGAGCCCCTCCCGCGCCAGGAGCTTCAGGATCTTGCTCACCATGGGCAGCGGCAGGCGCGTCTCGCCCGCCAGATCCGGAGCGTTCCACTGCCGCTCTGCGTACACGGCCATGTGGGTCAGGAGAACGATCCCGTAGTCTGTCTGCTTGGTGATGCGGATCATATCCTCTCCCCGGAAATTGAAACAGTACCAGGACGGTACGAATTCCGATAATAGGGGAGGGGGGGAGGGTTGTCAATGGAGGCGGACACTAGAACCAGACTCTCTGGACCGACCAGTACAACCCCACCGCCGCAATCATCAAAGACGCCGGGACGACCACGGCACGCCGGTACCAGCTCCGTTCGCGGAAAAGGCCGACCGCGAGGAAGGCGAGCGCGATCACGGTGAGCTGCCCGGCTTCCACGCCCACGTTGAAGCTCAAGAGGGCGGGGAGGAACTCGGAGCGCGGGAGGCCCAGCTCGGAGAGGACCCCCGCGAAGCCCATGCCGTGGAGGAGGCCGAAGACGAAGACGAGGGCCACCCGCCAGGCGTGAAGCTCCCGGGTGAAGAGGTTCTCGACCGCCACGTAGACGATCGAGAGGGCGATCAGCGGCTCGACGATCGACGGCGGCAGCGAGACGAACCCGTAGATCGTGAGGGCTAGGGTCACCGTGTGGGCGACCGTAAAGGCCGTCACCTGGAGGAGGAGCGGCTTGACGCGCCGGGAGAGGAGGAAGAGGCCGAGCACGAAGAGGATGTGGTCCAGCCCCTTGGGGAGGATGTGGGTGAAGCCGAGCTTCAGGTAGAGCCAGACGATCTCCGCCCGGGTCGGGGGGACGACGGCTTCGGCGAGCGAGAACGCCGGGCTCGCCTCGGCCCCCTCCAGCCAGTGCCAGACGGCGGTCTCGTCCCCCTCGTTCTGGAGGACCACGGGATAGGAGCCGATCGCCAGGGAGTCGGACCAGGTGAACGCGCGGGCCCCGCCCGGGATCGGTCCGTGGAGGCGCAGCGTGACCCGGCCCGGAGGCGCCTCGGGGTCCGGCGGCGCGATCTCCACCCGGGGCGTGACGGCGCGCCCGTCGCAAGAGACCGTGGCGCCGTCCAGAAACGAGCGGAAGAAGCGGCCGTAGCGCTGGTCGGCCTCGGGGGTGAGCCCGGCGATCCGGCCGTAGCGGGTCTCCCCCGCGGGACCGCCCAGATCCTTGGCGGCCAGGTGGTCGTCGTCGACCGGGACGTCGATGCGGTAGGTGCCGTCTTTCTGGAAGGTGGCGTAGACCTGGACCTTGCCGAGCTCGTGGGCGGAGGCGGCGGGGACGAAAAGGACGGCCAGGACGGCGAGGACGAGGCGTCTCATGCTGCGGATACGGTCCTATGAAGTCGATGGATGATCTGCGGGTCTCCCCAATGTAGAGACGCCCCGTGGGGCGTCTCCGGGGCGGCGAGATCCTCCCGGAAACCAGAACCTGCCGCGGGGCCTCTCACCCCACGGGACCGCCCTTTCCGATCCGGAGACGCCCCACGGGGCGTCTCTACATTGGGGTGCGCTCCGAGGTCCGCTGATCACGTCAGATCAGCTTCCCCAGCGGTCCCAGGTCGAGGTTCAGATCCTCGGGGGCGAGGCCGAAGCGGCCGGCCATGTCGTGGACCGTCTCTTCGAGCTTCATGAGGGCGAGCCCCAGGGACTCGACCTCCTCGGGGGTGAGCGTCTCGGCTTCCATGCGGCGGATGGCCTGGCGCTCCATGAGCTTCCTCAGGAACTCGACGAGGGCGAGGACCAGCCGCGCGACGGAGCGCTGGACCTCCTCGGGGTCCGAGTTCCAGCGGGGCGTCTCCTCGGCGGTGCGGCGCTCGATCTCCTCGCGGAGGGCGTCGAGCTCCTCGATCTCCAGGCGGACCGCCTCGCGGCTCACGGCGTCGCTCCCGGCGCGAAGGCGTAGGGAGGCCAGGGGCCGCTCGCCTGGACGCGGACGCCGGACAGCCGCTCGCACCCGCGCTCCAGGGCGGCGCGGTATTCGGCGAGCGTCTCCCGGGGGACGAGGTGATACGCGGTCCCCAGGAGCGGCGGGGTGCCGCGGCGCTCGGCCTTCTCGGCGCGGAAGTGGGGGACGAGAAGCTCGCGCAACGGGCCGATCTCGGGGAGCGACCGCGACCGCTCCTGCTCCCGCCGCCGCTCCGCGAGGTAGCGCGTGCCGGGGCCGCCTTCGGCTTCTCCCTCGTCCGGCGGAGCGGGGGCGACCGGCTCGCCGAAGACGCGGAGGGTCATCTGAATGCAGCCCCGCACGAGCTCCAGGGCCTCTCCAAGCTCTCGGGCACGGGGGGCGAGCTTGTCCGCCAGCGCCTGCTCGTCCGCAAACCACTCGCCGAAGCGGGCGGGCAGGAGGGCCGGGACGCGCTCGGCCAGGCGGCGGACGGTGCCGTCGTGGTCCGAGAAGGCGTGGACGCCCGGGGCGGGGCGGGCCGCGCGCTCGCCGGCCACGGCCAGGAGGCCGCCCGAGCGGACGACGCGGAGCGGCTCCCCGGCGAGTCCCTGGCCGAGCGGCGGCCCGGGCTCCTCGTCCACCAGGGCGTACAGGTAGAGGCCGCTCACGAGGAGGGCTTCTCCCGGGGGAGGACGCGGTCCGCCGCGCAGAAGACCGCCGAGAGCTGGAGGTAGATGAGGTCGACGCCCGCGACGCCCAGGATCACCTCGCCGGTGAGCACGACCCCCCGGTTCAGCAGGTTGTCCACAAGCTCCAGGAGCGAGTGGTCGCCCCCCTCGATCATCTCCAGGACGTCCCCTTTCTCTTCTGCGCTCAACGGGCCTCCTCGATGAAGTGGTACGGAGGCCAGGGGCCGGTCAGCGTGACCTCGCAGGCGCGGTGGGCCAGGCGCTCGGCGCAGCGGGCCACGACCCCCTCGAACTCCGCCGCGCAGTCCTCCGGGACCAGGAAGGCCGCGTCGAGGAGCATGCGGGCGCCCGCCTCGGGGGTGGGCGCCTCGCGGCGGACAGCCTCGGCCGCCACGGCGGACAGCTCGGCGAAGGCCTCGTCCGCCTCGGCGCGCAGGCGGGTCGCGAGGGTGCGGGCGGCCTCCTTCTCCATCTTCTTGCGCAACAGGAAATTCGTGCCCGTTCCCTTGCCGTCCCCCCCGGCCGCCTTGGCCTCGGCGGCCGCCACCTCCGGGGCGCGCGATTCGTCGAAGCGGATGCGCACCCCCCACTCGGCGCGGCCGGCCGTGCGGTCGAGGGCCCGGTCGAGGCGCTCGCGGCTCTCCCGCACGTGGGCCAGGGCGCGCTCGTCGCTGGTGAACAGGGTGAAGAGCTTCATGGGGACGATCGCCCCGGCCCGGGCGAAGTGCTCGACGACCGCCTCGTGGGCCAGGGCGCGGTCGGAGACCCAGGAGAGGTCCTGGAGCCGGCGCTTGATCTCCTCGCTCCCGTAGTCCGGAAGCGGCACGTCCGTGGCCGCGAGCCAGAGCCCGTCCCCCACGGGGAGCAGGCGGAGCGGGCCGGCTCCCGGAACGCCCGGAGGCGCTTCCGCGAGCGGGGGGGCGGCGGTCCGCACCAGGCAATAGAGATAGGTCGCTCGGCTCATGGCGTCGCTTTCGTCCAGGTCCGGATCCACGCGGAGAGACCGCCGGAGCCGCGGGGCGGCGGAAAGGCGGCGGGAGCCTCCATGATAGCGCACCGCTCCCCGGCGAGCCGGGCGTAGCGCTCCACCGGGATCTCCTTCCCGCGGCACCGGGCGCACCCGGGCGGGGGCACGGCGTTGACGACCACCGCCGGCACGGCGATCGACAGCCGGGAGAGCGCCTGAAGCAGGCGCACCGTCTCCCGCCGGGGAAGCTCGGCCGCCCGCGTCACCGCAACAAATCCCGTCCGCTCCGGGTCCCGGAGCAGGGCCTGAAGGCCCTTCAAGCTCCGGGAGAGCGCCACCAGCTCCTCCGCCAGCTCCCCCAGCCCCACGGCCTCGCGGTATTTCAAAAGGATGGAGAGGAGCGCGTGGTCCCAAGCGAGAGCCACCCGCGGCATTTCGAGAAGGCGCAGGGCGTGCCCCGTGGGGGCCGTGTCCACCACCACGAGGTCGTCCCCGGAAGTTGCGTCGAGCAGCGTGGAGACCGCTACCAGCTCGTCGAGCCCCGGCGGCACCAGGTCGATCAGATCGCGGACCGCGGCGCCGTCCGCCGCGAAGCTCGAGAGAGCCCCTCCCACGGCCTCGCCATGCCGCTCCCGCCACCGCGCGAAGGCTCGCGGCGCGTCCAGCTCCCGAGCCACGAGCCCCGGAGCCACCGGCCGCTCGTCATCCCCCAAAGGGATCTCCAGCACGTCTCCCACCGAGTGGGCCGGATCGGTCGACAGGAGAAGGATGCGCTGCCCCGGCCGCCGCTCCGCAAGGGCCAGAGCCACCGCGGCGGCACAAGTGGTTTTGCCAACACCGCCCTTACCTCCGAAGAGGAGGAGGCGGAGGCCCGGCGGGGCGAGGGTGTCGAGCCACGGGAGGGGGAACGCCAGCGCTGCCCCCACCTTCCGAAGACTGTTCTTTCCTCTTGGCTCCTTCTCCATCTCCCCCACAAACCGCAAAGGAATCCCCACAAACCCCGCCCGGATCTCCCCGATCGCCTCCGCCTGCGCCGCCCACCGCGCCCGGCACACCGGGCAATCCCCGGGGTCCTCCACCATCACCCGGTTGACCACGATCTCCCGGACCGGAATCCCCTCCGCCGCCAGCGCTGCCACCGCGTCCCGGCTCTCGGCCACGGACAGGGCCTCGGGGAGCATCACCCAGACCAGCTCCGAGCGCTCCGGGTCCCGCAGCCTGGCCGCCAGGTCCAGCCCTTCGGTTTCGATCTCCGCGATCCAGGCGTCGGTCCCATCCGGCCGGTAGCCTCCGCCGAGCTGCTCGGCCATCCACCGGTGGCGGCTCTGGAGGCGGTCCAGGGTTTCGGCGAAGCGCCGGAGCGATTCCGGGAGGGTGAGGAGGCGCAGGGTATGGGCGGTGGGGGCGGTGTCCACCACCACCTCGTCGCTGCCGGTCTCCCGGGCGAGGCGGGAGAGCGACAGGAGCGCCGCGAGCTCGTCCGCCCCCGGAAGGTCGAGCCCCAGGAGGCGGTCGATGTCCGCCGCGTCGAGATAGGTCCCGCGGTCGGCGACCGCCGCGAGGTCCGCCCGGTGCTCGGCGAGGAAGCGGGAGAGGGAGCGCTCGGCCGACAGCTCCACGGCCAGCAGCTCGCCTTTCTTCGTGGAGATGCGGGTGGGATCGGGGCCGAGGCGGGAGCCCAGGGCGTCGCCCAGGGAGTGGGCGGGATCGGTCGAGACGGCGAGGACCCGGGAGCCGGCTTCGGCGGCGGCCAGCGCCGTGGCGGCGGCGCAGGTGGTCTTGCCTACGCCCCCCTTGCCGCCGAAGAGGCGAAACCTCATCGCCCGGCCGGGTCGTCCCCCCCGTCGTCCCCACCGAAGGTGGCGTCTCCTCCGAAGGTGACGTCGACCTCGAAGCCTCCCGGGCTGAGCGACACGGCGCCGGAGGCCTCCTCCCGCTCCTCGCGGATCTCCCGCATGCGGGCCAGGATGTCGCGCTCCAGATCCGCGAACTCCTCGTCGTCCATCTCGCCGAGCTCGACGCGCATCTGGGCGGCCAGCAGCTCCTCCTTGAGCGACTGCTCGTCGTTCATCTCGGCCTCGACGGCCGAGGCGACCTTGTCGAGGACGAAGCGGATCCCGCCGACGAGGAGGCTGTCCAGGATGATCATTCGGCTTCCGAAGCGCGCTCGAGCTTCAGGCGGATGTTGACGAAATTGTACGGCGGCCAGGGGCCGGTGTATTTCAAGATCAGGTTCTCGAACCGGGCGTCGATCTCCTTGACCTTGGCGTCGAAGAGGGCCTCCCGGTCGCGGGCGACGAGGAACGCGCCGTTCAGGATCATCTTGTCCCCGATCGGCTTGTTGGTGCGGGTGGCGACGGAGACGGAGCCCAGGGTCTCCATGATCTCCGAGACCAGGAGCTCGGAGTGCTCCTGGAGGAGCGAGTCCACCAGGCGGCCGTACTGCATGCGGGCGAAGTAGGTGGACCCCTTCTGCTGCGAGATCTCCTGGCGCAGGAGGCGAAGGCTCTCGTCCTCCTTCTCGATCTCGCGGATGATCACCTCGGGCTCCCAGAGGACCTTCAAACCGAACTCGAGCTTGTCCTGCATCTTCACGAGCACGTCGTGAAAGGCGTCGTAGGCCGTCCGCAGGAGCTCGACGATGTCCTCGGAGGTCTTGAACACGGTGCTGAACGACATGGGGATCACCGTGTAGTCGCGCATGACGACCTCGTTGACCCGCTCGTGGGCGAGGACGTTTTCCCGCGTGGGGTCGTAGACCTCGAGCGGAGTGTCCGAAACGACCGCCGCGATGTCCTTGTAGTTGACCGTGTGCACCTCGGCGGGCTCGCTGCCGATGCCGATCGGTCCGAAGCGGAGGGGGCCCGTCGTCTGGATGATGCAGTAGACGTACTTGCCGCTCTTGCCCTGGGACTTCGAAGGCTCGGGAAAGGCGAAGAGACCCGAGCCCTCCCGGGTGCGTGAGACCGGCGGCTTGCCGGACGCCGGCCTGGGGGCCGCCGGGACCGCCTTGGCGGATTTTGCCGTCGCGGTGGATTTTACCGCCCCGGTGGATTTTACCGCCCCGGTCTTCGGGCTCTTCTTCTCTGCGGCCTTCCGGGCGGGCTTCTTCTTGCCGGAGCCGGTGTCGTCCAATCTGCTCATGGCTGGGGCTCGCTCTCCGGTTTCGCTCGCGCCTCGAGCTGGCGGCGGACCTCCTGCTCCAGATCCCGGGGCAGGCACGGCTTGGTCACCACCGCGTCGCAGCCGACCTCCTTGGCCTTGTCGTGGGCGGCGGCCAACGCGTGGGCCGTGAGCGCGATGATGGGGATGGCTGCAGTCCGCTCGTCCTGCTTCAGACGGCGGGTGGCCTCCCAGCCGTCGACGCGCGGCAGGGAGAGGTCCATCAGGATGACGTCGGGCCGCAACTCGAAGGCCCTGTCCATGGCCTCCTGCCCGTCGGCCGCGGTCGCCACGCGGAAGCCGCGGAACTCAAGGTATTCGGCGAAGATCTCGCGGCCGTGGGCGACGTCGTCGACCACGAGCACGAGAGGGGCCAGCGCTTCTCCCTCACTGCTCATGAAGCCCTCGAATCAAAAGGAAGGAACAGGGTGAACGTCGACCCCTCGCCCAGCTTGCTGACGAGGGTGATGCGGCCGTCCAGGAGGTGGGCGAGGCGCCGGCAGATGGAAAGACCGAGCCCGGTCCCCCCCTGGCGCCGCGCGTAGGAGCTGTCGGCCTGCTCGAAGGCCTCGAAGATCGTCTTCTGGTTCTCGTCGGCGATGCCGATCCCCGTGTCTGAAACGGCGATCAGGATCTCCCGGGCCCCGGAATCGAGCTCCAGGCGGATCGCGACTGATCCCTGGGGCGTGAACTTCAAGGCGTTCGACAGGAGGTTCAGGACGATCTGCTTGACCTTCTGGCGGTCGGTTTCGATCTCCGGCAGGGCCTCTGGGAGGCTGTGGGTCACGTCGAGGCTCGTGCCCGCGATCAGCGGATCGACCTCGGTCATGACCTCGTCGATCAGCTCGGGGAGGCGGACGCGCTCGACCTGGATCGGCATCTTGCCCGACTCGATCCGCGCGATGTCCAGGAGGTCGTTGATGACCGCCAGGAGATGCCGGGCGTTCGAGTCGATGCGGGTGAGCTTCTCGCGCTGCGGCTTGGGGACTTCGCCTGAGACCCCTTCGAGCAGGAGGTGCGTGTACCCCATGATGGCGTTCAGAGGGGTGCGCAGCTCGTGGGAGACGTTCGCGAGGAACTGCGACTTCATGGCCGAGGCCTGCTCCAGTTGGAAGGCCTGGCGGCGCAGCAGCTCGTTCTGCTCCGCGAGCTCGGCCGTGGCCTCGCGGACCTTCTCCTTGAGCTCCTCCGAATGCCGCTTGACCTGCTCGTAGAGCTGGGCCTTCTCCACCGCCTCGGTCAGGTCGTGGAGAATCGTGACGACCGCGGTCTCCTCACCGTGCTTCGAGACCACCTTGCCGGAGATCGCCTCGACCGGAATCGTGGCCCCGCTCTGCGGATCGAGCAGGCTGAGCTCGCCGCGCCAGCGCCGCGACTGGCCCGCGTAGAGGTTCGAGACGAACGAGGTGAACACCGCGTCGTTGGCGCGCACCCGCCGCTCCACCTCGACGTTCTTCTTGCCCGAGGGGTAGGTGAACATGCGCTCGGCGGGCGGGTTCATGCGGACGATGTTGCCGCCCGGGTCGGTCACCAGGATAGGGTCCTGCACGGAGTTCAGGATCAGGTCGAGCCGGTCGCGCTCGGCGCGCGTGGCCGCATCGGCGATCCGCAGCCGCCGGTAGTTCTCTTCGATCTCTTCGGTCGCCCGCCTGAGGTCGGTGACGTTCCTCAAGACCGAGACGACCCCGGCCTCGCCCAGACGGATCGTGACCGGCGTCGAGAGCACCTCGAACAGGAGATCCTGCCCCTCGGAGGGGTCGACGAGGAGGAGCTCCCGGCGGGTCGGCCCGCTCTCGGCGGCGGTCAACATGGAGGCCGAGAACAGCATGTTGTTCAGGGCCACCGCGCGGCGCCACCCCTCGCGCTTGCCTTCGTCCGCGTGCAGGAGCATCTCGGCCCCGGCGTTCGCCACCAGGATGCGGCCGTCGGAGTCGGTCAGGAGGATCGGGTCGGTGACCGCGTTGATGATCGAGAACAGCCAGCTCCGCTCCCGCTTGTGACGCCGCTCGTCGACCTGGGCCCGCCGGAACCAGAGGGAGACCATGCGGACGCCCAGGAGCTCGGCGGCCCAGAGGACGTCTTCGGAGACCGGGCCGTCGTCGCCGGCCACCAGGAGGAGCCCGATCCCCATGTCGTCGCCCTCGCTCCGGGAGAACGGGACCGCGTGGAAGGGGGTGTTTCCCAGAGGGGTCTCGAAAGGACGGCGCAGGGCGTGCGCCGAGTCGTGGAAGGCGATCGCCTCTCCGGCCTTCAAGGCCGTCACGAGGGGGTGGGTGCGGTCCGCGAGGTCCACGGTGAAGGAGTCGACCGCGGCGAGCGAGAGCCCCATTCCCGTCAGGCCGACCAGACGCCCGTTCTCACTCTCGACGACCACGCACAGGGCGTGCTCGATCCCGGCGTGCCGGGCGAGCCAGCGCAGGACCATGACCGCGCACGGCCGGGCCTCGCGTTCGGCCAGGAGCGCGTCCACCAGCGCGAGCTTCGCCTTGGGGCTGGCGCCGCCGCCCCGCGCGCCGGGGACTGCATCGAAGTGAGCGAGGCTGGCCACGAATCACACCTTGGGCGTCCGTGACCGGCGCGCCGGCGCCTCCTGGTGGCGGGCCGGCAGCTCCTCCCGGGCCATGGATGCGGCGAGTTGCGCTCGCAACGAAGCGTTCTCGGCCAGCAGATCCTCGGACGTGCGGCCTTCGATGGCCGGACGCGACATCGAGGGCGCCAGGGCGACCGCTTCCGAGTACTTGATGTAGGTGTCGATGGACGCCACCACGATGCGGGCCTCGACGGTGAGCAGGTCGATGCCCACCAGCGAGACCCGGACCCAGGCGTCGATGACGATGCCCTTGTCCAGGACCCGGTCCAGGACATCGATGAGACTGGTTCCACCGGAAGCTCGTTCAACCGGCATTCTCTTCTCCCTGGTTTTTCCTGATTCTGGCCCTGCTCCGCTTCCCGTCTCGTTCCTGCGCGAGCGCCAGAGAGGAGACCTTTTCCTCCAAGAGACGGACCTGCTCCCTCAGAGCTTCGTTCTCGAGCGACATCCGCCGCGCGGCGACCGACAGGTTCGGATCGTGCCGCCACCAGTCCAGCCCGATCTGCTCCGCCTTGTCGATCGAGCAGACGAGAAGGCGGATGCGGATCGTCAACAGCTCGACCTCCGCCAGGGAGACACGGATGTCTCCGGCGATGACCAGTCCCTTGTCCAGAACCCGGTCGAGGACGTCGACCAGGCCGCTGGACCGGCGATACGTCGGTTCGATGGCTGAAGTCATGCTCTCGTCATGCTTTCCGCAGAAGGCCGTTGTCGCGAGGGTGCGATCCTAGCTGACAATCCCGGGTGAATCAATGCAAGACCGTTGCCTTCAAGCTGTTACCATGAGCCTTCCTTCAGAGGAGGCCGCATGGAGATCCGCACCGGTTTGAGGAAGCGCCTCGCAACGCTGGCCGCGGCCTGCCTGGTCGCGGCCGCCATCCCCCTGGCCGGGCAGGAGAGGACGGAGACCGCCGGGGCGGACCTTGCCGCCGCCCGGGCCGTGTTCGAGAAAAATCTACAGGCGATCCGCGACCAGGACCGGGATGCCTACCTCTCCTGCTACCTGGAATCGGACCGCCTCGTGCGCACCGGGCCGGACGGGCCCGACCTCGGCTACGAAGGGCTCGCCGCCACGGCCGGGCAGGCCTGGCCCGACCACATCGAGGCGGAGGACATGCGCCTGACCCCGGTCTCCCCCGGAATCGTCTACGGCACCTACCGCTACCGGGTGCGCTACGGCGGCCAGGAGGTCTCCGGCCTCTCGGAGCGGCTGTTCGTCTCCACCCCCAAGGGCTGGAAGATCGCGGCGAGCACCGCCTTTCCGGCCCTCCCCGGCGTGCCGCCCCCGCCCCGGGCCCTCGTGGGAGCCACCCTGGTGGACGGCACGGGCCGCCCTCCGGTCCCCGACGCCGTGGTCCTCCTGCGCGACGGCAGGATCGATTGCGCCGGCCCCCGCTCCGCCTGCCCCGTGCCTGAAGGCGTCGGCGTGACCGACCTCTCCGGCCAGTGGATCACCCCCGGGCTCGTGGACGCCCATGTCCACTTCTCCCAGACCGGCTGGGCCGACGGCCGCCCCGACTCGCTCGACGTCCGCGCCGGGCACCCCTACGAGGCGACCGTGGCCGATTTGAAGAACCACCCCGAGCGATTCGGCCGGAGCCATCTCTGCTCCGGGGTGACCGCCGTCTTCGACGTGGGCGGCTACCCGTGGACCCTGGCCCTGCCCGCGCGTTTCGAGCCGGACTCCGGAATGCCCCGGGTGGCCGCCGCCGGCCCGCTGCTGTCGACGCTCGACCACTGGCTGAACCTCCCGGCCGAGAGGCAGTTCATCTTCCTGAAAGACGCGGACGCCGCCCGCAGCGGAGCCCGGTACCTCGCGGCCCAGGGGAGCCAGGCCGTCAAGGTCTGGTACATCGCGGCCCCGGGGAGGACCCCCGAAGAGATGGCCGCCGCCGTTCACGCGGGCGCCGAAGAAGCGCGGAGCCAAAAGCTCCCGATGATCGTCCACGCGACCGAGCTCGCGCTCGCCAAGGAGGCCCTCCGGGCCGGCGCGAAGCTCCTCGTCCACAGCGTTCAGGACGTGCCCGTGGACCAGGAATTCCTGGACCTCGCGAAGAAAGCCGGCGCGGTCTACTGCCCGACCCTCACCGTGGGCCGCGGTTATGTCCGAATGTTCACGGCGGCGGTCCGGAAAGAGGCTCCGGCGGTGGACGACCCCAACCGCTGCGTGGACCCGGGCACCCTCGCCAAGGTCGCCGAGACGGCGAAGACCCCCACCGAAATGACCCCGGAGCAGATCGCGCTGCGCGAAACGCGGACCGCCGACCGCGAAAAGATCATGGCCGCGAACCTGAAGCGGGTGATCGAGGCCGGAATCCCGGTCGCCATGGGCACGGACGCCGGCAATCCGCTGACCCTCCACGGCCCCTCGGTCTACGCCGAGATGGAGGCCATGCAGGCGGCCGGCCTCACCCCCCTGCAGGTGCTCGTCGCGTCTACCCGCGGCGGCGCGCTCGCCATGGGGAGGGAGAAGGATTTCGGCACCGTCGAAAAGGGCAAGGCCGCCGACCTCCTCGTCGTCGGAGCCGACCCCACGGCGGATATCGCCAACCTCCGGAAGGTCCGGCACGTGGTCCGCGGCGGCGTGGTGCGCTCGATGGCGGAGCTGGCGGCGCTCGCGACGGCGGCGCCGGGCGAAGACGCGGACGGCGAGTGAGACGTCTACGGCTTTGAAACGGCCGCGGAGGCCGCCGGCCTTTTCACCTTCGCCTTCGCTTCGGTGGGCGGCGGATCGGCGGCGAAGCTCACCGGCTTTCCGGGAGCGGCCTGCCAGCCCTGAGCACTGAGAATGCGCAGCCCCTCCGTCGTCACCCGGTAGAGCCTCTGGCGCTGGTCCCCGATGGGACCGGGGGACACCAGCTCCAGCAGACCCGCGGTGCGAAGCTCGTTCAAGGCCCGGGAGATCTGTCCCTTGTCCTTGCCCAGGGCCTCGGCGAGATCGGTCGGCCGCGTCCTGCCGGCGAAGACCTTGACCAGGAGGGCATTGTGAAGGGGCCTTTCCACTCCGAACGAGGAACGCCTCTCACGCTCCTCGCGGGCTTCGATCTCGGTCTCGTAACTGGCGCAAAGCTCGGCCATGGCGAAGAGCGCTCCCCGGACGAAAGCCCTCTCGGGACGCTCCATCTCCGGGTGATCGCGGAGAGTGGCGACCTCGGCCCGGAGCTCGCGCAACTCCCGCGGAGCCGCCTTGGGAAGCCGGTATCCGAGCTCGCGGACGATCTGCCCCAACTCAGCCTCATCCGGTGTCGTTTCGAGCAAGCTGTGGAGATTCAGATCGGAAACCATGGCGGGATCGCCCCCTTAGTCAAATACTAGTCAACTATTGACGGAGAGTCAACCAGATCGATCCAGCTCATCGAGTCCTCCAAGAC
>DATHUD010000518.1:0-21437 GCA_035462575.1 Thermoanaerobaculia bacterium
GCTGTTCGCATCCACCATCAATCCCGGAGGGTCCTGGCGGATCACGGCGTAGACGCCTTCCGCGATGGGCTGCACCTCGAAATTCGAAGCCGGGCCGCTCGGGGTTGCCTGAGCCGTGCCGGCGGCCAGCAGGGACGCGAAGAAATGACAGAGATCGAGGCGGAGCATGGCCAGATTTCTCCCCGGACAGGTGGATTCCTGCGCCCGGGGATATACGGCTCCGCCGGGCGCGGGTTTCACCCTCTCGACGAGCCGGGGGACCTCTCCCCCGAGGCGGGGGACCTCTCCCCCGAGTCGGGGGACCCCTCCCCCGAGTTGGGGGACCCCTCCCCCGAGTTGGGGGACGCCTCCCCCGAGTTGGGGGACCCCTCCCCCGAGTCGGGGGACCCCTCCCCCGAGTCGGGGGACTCCTCCCCCGAGTTGGGGGACGCCTCCCCCGAGTTGGGGGACCCCTCCCCCCACTCGTTTCTCCCCCGGAATGCTTCGTCTCGTGTCTCAGTGTTCGTGAGGTACGAGGATTTCGTGATTCGCTTCAGCCCCGGCCCCGGCGGCTCGTACAGCGTTGATGTGGATTCGCCCCAAGGAGAGGGAGACGGCTTTTTCGAGATCCCTGAGAGCCTCCGGGAGACCGCCGGCCCCGAGATCTCTGCGGGACGAGAAAAACCGCGGGACGCGATCCCTCGGGCACGGCGGCTCGGCCCTTCGCAGCGGCAGGCCGGAATCGACCTGTTTCGGGCCCTTTTCCAGGGAGATGTCCTGGAGCGTTTCCAGGCGAGCCTCCGCCCGTCCGAAAAGGATTACGGCCTGCGGATCAGGATCGAGCTCAATCCCCGGCGTCCGGAGCTTGCGTCCCTCCAGGAGCTTCCCTGGGAGAGCCTCTGCCGGCCCGAGACCGAGGATTTCCTGGCGCTCCATCGCGAAACTCCCGTCGTCCGCTCCCTCCGCGTGCCCCGGGAGCGCCGGCCTGCAATCTCACCGAAAAAACGCCCGCGCATTCTCACCCTTTCTGCGAATCCTGCCGGCTGCACACCTCTCGACCTCGAACGCGAGCAACAGAACCTCGAAAAGCTCTGGAAAGGGCAGATCGTTCCCCTCCGGAAAACCGACCGGGAAGAGATCCATCGGACCCTTCGAAACACCCCCGTTCACGTCCTTCACTACATGGGGCATGGCAGCTTTGACAGTGCCACCGGTGAGGGGACGCTCCTCCTGGAGGGCAAGGACGGCGCAGTGCTCCCGGTGAGCGGGCGCGCCCTGGCCGAAGATCTCAAGAGATTCCCGGATCTCCGCCTCGTCGTCCTGAACGCCTGCCACACGGCGCGGTCCGTGGGAGACGCAGGGCCAAGCCCCTTCGCCGGCGTTGCGTCGGCTTTGGTGATGGGAGGAGTCCCTGCCGTCGTCGCCATGCGCCAACCGATTTCCGACGCGGCGGCGGTAGCCTTCAGCAAGACTCTCTACGAGCACTTGGCCGCCGGGGATCCGGTGGAAGCGGCCCTGGCGGAGGCGCGCCGCGCCATATACCGGCTGGACGAAGGGTCCGGAGAGTGGGCCACGCCCGTCCTGTTTCTGCGCCCAGCCCAGGATGAAGCCTTTCCTCTCTGGCTCAAAAGGCTTCTCGTCGCCTCCCTCGCGGCGGTCGCAATCCTCGCCCTCTACTTCGGGTTGAGCTGGGAACAAGAACGCCGCTCCTCCGAGGCCCTCCACGCGAGCAACCAGAGTCTGCTGGAGGCCGGGAGCACCGAAGAAGCGCGCGCGACTCTCCTCAGAGCACTGGAAGCCGATCCGGGAAACGCCGCGGCCCTCGCAAACCTTTCCGATCTGGAGGAGAAGCAGGGCCACTACAAGGACGCCCTCGACTGTGCGCGAAAGGCCGTCCAGGTGGCCCCCGGCGAGGCCGTCTACCACTACAACCTCGGCAATCTCCTGGCCCGGCTGGGAAGGCAGGAAGAGGCGCTCGAGAGCCTTCGGGAAGCCCTCCGGCGGAAGCCCGATTATGGCGAGGCCTACAACGAGATCGGAAGCCTCTATCTCGAGCTCGACCGGCCGGACGATGCCAGAAAGGAATTCGAAGCGGGCCTCCGAGTGGCTCCTGATCTTGCCCCTCTCCACAAGAACCTTGCCCGGGTGGACCTTGCGGAGGGCCGGACCGGCGAAGCGATCAGCCACCTGGAGACCGCGCTTCGCCATTACGAGCCCGAGGACCGTCAGGGGATCGCCGAGGCGTCCTACTGGCTCGCCACTGCTCACGCCCGGGCCGGCCACGGGGAAGAGGCGTGCCGCTTCCTGGAGGAGGTCCGGCACGAGGCCGGCGCGGGTCAATGGGTCTTGGAGGCGGACCGGCTGGCTCAACAACTTCCCTGCCGGCGGGTCTCCTGAGAGCGGAGACCCACACGCCCATGAGACCAGCCTCCGTCTTTCTGATGGCGATCCTCCTCGCGGGTGCGGTCCGTGGGACCGATCTCACGGCCGTCCTGTCCCAGGTCGAAGGAAACGTGACGGTCAAGGAAGAAGCCCCTCGCCGGCGCAGCCCGGACCCGGGGGCTTCGGTCCGCCGGGCCCGATTCCTCCAGGTGGTCCGCACGGGAGACGAGGTCCGCGTTCCCACCGGAGCCGGAGCCGGCCTTGTCTGCTCGAACGACCGCTGGATCGCGTTGCCTCAGGGGATGGAAAGCCGCCTCACCAAGGATCTCTGTCTCAAAGGCAAGCCGCTGCCGCCGGGTACCTACAAGAAGCTGGCCCCGGTCGGTGGGCGCTTCCAGAGCGTCAAGGGGGCGCTCGTCCTCGAAAGGAACACCCGCGCGCCGGAGGACGAGCTCTTCGGAGCGCCGACCCTCCTGAGCCCCCGCAACACCTCGCTGCTCGATGCCCGGCCCGAGATCGTCTGGACTTCTGTGAAAGGGGCAATCGAGTACGAGATCGCTCTGGAGGGCTCCAAGAGCTTCCGTCTTCGTCTCGATGCGTCCGAGACACCCTGCGACCGGAGTGGAGACGATTGGGGGGAAACCAAAGTCTGCTCTCTCCCATGGCCGGATTCGATTCCGGACCTGCCTTCTGGGGGAATCGTCTTCCTGAGCGTTGGAGCCCGCCATGGCCTCGCGTCTCCTCTCCGCAAGGAATCGGAGTCGAGCCGGATTCAAAGGTTGACGGAGGAACGGGCAGAGGCGGTGCGGTCGAGCCTGGAAAAGTTGAGAGACCTTCCGCTGGAAACTGAAGCGCGTCAGCTTCTCGAGGCGGATGTCTACGCGCGGGCGGGGGTTTTTTCGGAAGCGATTCTTTCCTATAAGAAGAATGGCTTGTCTCTACCAGGACTCTTGGAGCGGACCATCAGCTTGGGAGATATCTACTTTTCCGTTGGTCTGCTAAGAGCGGCGGCCTCTAGCTATCGCACTAGTCTGGACATCAGCCAGGACATCGTGATCCGGGCGGCTGCTGAATTCGGGCTTGGGCGGGTAGAATATGCGTATCGGAATTTCGCACAAGCTGCAATCCATTTCCGCAGAGCTCGAGACTTGTACGTTTCACAGCGATTAGATGAGGAGGGCGCTGCTGCAGCGAAGGCCATGGCAGAGGCTCAGGAGAGAACAACCGCGAGGGTTGTGTGCCGAAGAAGCCGGCGGGACGGATCCTGGGGATCGGTGGCGTTTTCATTCACGATCGTGCCTCCTCACAACATTCCTTGACCTGCCGTGCCCAATCGATGACGTGTTCGTGAACGTAGAATTCGTCAAGAGCCACGTGAGCGTAAGCGTTTTCGCCCGACTCCAGACTTCTCAGAATCGGCATCACTTTCTCGCACAATCCGTTTCGGAGGAGGAACTGTGTGAGCTCTTCCACCGACTCGTCCCCGACCGCGGTAGACCACAGAAGGCCGGCAAAGATCAGCCAGTCCGGGTCGAAGCTCTCTTCGGCGAGCAGGAGGCTCTCCCAGGAGTCCTCGGGAAAGCGGTCGGATCCGTTCGCCAGGTTGACGGCGACCAGGGCCCAGAGAGAGTCCTTGTCCAAGGGGTTGTCCCGGAGCAGCCGGTGACAATGCTCGGTCAGGCGGTAGGGGTTGACCGTCTGGACGGCCAGGTACCGCCACACCGGGTGATCCCTGGGGAGGTCGTCGACCCGCTGGAGAGCTCGCAGGAGCGCACCTTTGATTCGTCCCAGGAAATCCCGGGCATCCGGCCTGGCCGTTCGCAAGCCTGGGAGGCCGGGGATAAACTGGTTCTCGATACAGTCCAGAACATCGGCCATGGACATGGATGGGGCTCCATCCATCTCTATAGCACCAATGCACCCCGGGAAGAAAGGGTTCGGCGCCCAGCGGGCGCCGAACTGGCCGAGACGGCTAGCTCTCCAGGACGGGCTGCGATCTCCGAGGGGGCAGGTTGCAGACCGTCACCTGCGGGATGGTCCCGGTGACGGGCGGGTCGGGGAAATACTGGCACATGAGCTGGACCTCCCGGGCCACGTCCTCGCCAGCGATCAGGAGGACCAGTCCCAGCGCCTCGTCCATGCTGGAGGAGATTCCTCCCCCCGTGACCCGGTTGCCGCTCCGGACGTACCGGGGATAGCCCGCGGCGACCCGAATCCTGGGATATCGCTCGAAACAGGGGAGGAAGGCCCAGTGGGTCGTGGCCTCGTGGCCGTCGAGGAGACCGGCCTCCGCCAGCAGGAGCGATCCTCCGCAGACCGAGGTGACCCATTCGGCCTTCTTCGCGGAGCGCCTCAGGAAATCCAGGTAGGCCGGGTTCTCCATTTCCCGCGCCAGGTCCGGCGGATTGCCGCCCGGAGCCCAGAGGAGATCGATGTCCGGGAGCTCGTCGAACGTCTTGTGCGGGGTGAGCTGGAAACGGTCCCGGGTGAAGAGGGGACGCTCCCTCTGCTCGGCCGCGAGATAGACCTCGACCTTCCGTTCGCCCCACTTCTCGCCCATCCAGTGGAAGATCTCGTAGGGCGGGGCCACGTCCAGCAGATCCACGCCTTCATAGATGGGGATGACAATGACGAACGGCCCGGCTTCTTCTTTGGACATCGTGCTGCTCCTTCTCCCCGCATCCTGCGCGGGGTGTTCGCGGAGCAGAGTCTACGATAAGGCTGCAGAAGACGGAAAGCGGTCCGGCATCCTCGCGGACGCCGGACCGGAGAAGCAAAGCTCAAAAGCTCAATCGAAAGGCAGCAGGACGGACGGGTTCGTCGGGTTGATCCAGATCAGCCCGTCGTATTCTTCGGCCGCGACGGTGGGGAAGAAGGAGCACTTGAAGGCCACGGATCCGATGCTCCGCATGCCGCGCCGCTTTTTCAGCCAGTTTCCGGGAGCGTCCTCGCCCAGGCTGTTGAGATCGAGGATGAAGCGGGGGAGGCCGGCGGCTCCCAGGAAGGATTCCAGGGTGCCCGGCGTGGGCGGGAACGCCTCGTGCGAGGCCAGGCCGGTCGGGCCGACGGCGGTGTAGCGCCCCTCTCCGAAGGTGAAGCCGAGGACGTACATGTCGTCGCCGTAGCGCTCGTCGAGGTAGGAGCCCATCCAGCCTTCTCTCTTGTTGACGTGGCCGTTGTGAGCCCAGAGCACGATCTTCGAGCCCGCGGGCGCGTTGTCCAGGATCCACGCGGCGTTGGCGGCCATGCTCTTGTCGCGCGAGGTGATCCCGGCCATGCTCTCCACGCTCTGGAGGACGATCCGGGCGTTCTGGAGGGCCCACTCGACCTCTTCCTTGGGGAAACTCGCGAGATAGTCCGCCCGCTTCGCCGTCATGTGTTCGAAGACGGCGCGGATCTCGGCCACGGTCTGGGGCGTGACGCGCCGCGTCTGATCCGCCACGAGCGCCTTGGCGAAGGCGCTGTCAGCCACCGGAACGTAGTCCGGCTCGGCTTTCACCAGGAAAGCCCGGGCGATCGGCACGGCCACTCTGGAATATTGCATGTCGAAGCCGGTGAACTGGACGGGTCCGCGGCCGGAAGCGTTCCACTCCCGCATCCAGAGGATCATGTCCAGCACCTCCTGGGTGTTCCAGGTCCAGAAATACATCCCTTCCAGGAGCTCCGCGGGGTCGCCCACGCCGGTCAAAACGTATTCGTTCACCCGGTACGCCTCGGGCATGTTGGCTTCGATGGCAAAGTGGGTGAAGCCCATCTCGGACGCCAGGAATTCCAGGAGGCGGTGCTTCATCTGGAAGAACTCCCGCGTGCCGTGCGTGCCTTCGCCCAGGGAGACGATCCGCGCATCTCCGATCACGTTTTTGAGCGGCGCAAGGTCGGCGAAGCCGTGGCGGGCCTCGGGCGTGTCGAACGGGATCGCGTTCCGGCGGAGCCAGTCGACCGCCTCGGTGGAAGGCGTGGTGAGGCGGGCCGGCCCTTCCGTCCAGCGGTGGCCGTCGACCTCCACTTCGAGATCGTCGAACCAGGCCGTGCCGTTGCCGTACAGCTCCACGCCGAAGAGGATGACGTCGGCGTCCGCCCGGATGTCGAGCTCGAGCGTGTGGCGCGTCCAGGGCGTAGTGCCCGTGGAGCCTTGAGCCGAAGAGTCGGCGTAGGAGATGCTCCCGTCCTTGTTGAGGACGGCCCACCAGAGATCCGCGGCTCCCACGGTGATCCCGTCGGTCCGCACGTAGCCGGAGAGGCGCACCCGCTTGCCGGCGAATTCGGCCCCTTCGACCTCCTGGTCGAAGGACGCGTAGCCGTTCTGCGGGCTCCAGGGCCCCGGCGTCGCGCGCAGGACCGCGCTCTGCGCTCCCGAGCGGACCATCGACGTGTCGATCCTTCCCTGGTACTGCGTCCACCAGGGTCCGAAGAACCATCCGCTCGAACATTCCGGCGCCTCGAAGTCCAGGTCGAGGTAGGCCCGAGGAGCGGCCCAGGCCGGAGAGAGGGCCAGGAATCCGAGGGCGAGGAAAACAAAAAATCTTCTCATCCGATCCTCCTTCTAAAGGAAGTTTAGATTCTGTGAAGGCTCGGATAGCAAAAGTTGTGCACAGCCCTTTTTCGGGGGAAGTCCCTTCGGGATGTCTCTGTTGGATGGCGCCCGGGTCCTCCCGGGCGGACGGTAGGAGCGAGGCGCCCGCGGCTCACAGGCTGGCAGCCGAAGGCGTCGGCGCCGCCGGGAATTGATAAAGTGCCCGCATGAACGCAAAGCTCAAAACAGCGGCGGCCGTGGCGAGCGGAATCGTGGGGTGCGCGGCCACCGCGGCCGGAATCGGCGCCCTGCTCTGGAACCGCTCGACGGCCCGCGCGGTCGAGCGGCTCGCTCCCCGCACCTCGACGAAAAAGGCTGAGGTGTTCTCCCCCGAGATGCTCGCGGGCCTGCCTGACCCCGTCGCCCGCTACTTCCGGTTCGTCCTGACCCCCGGCCGGCCGCTCGCGCGCCGGGCCCGGATCGAGCACGCGGGCGAGTTTCGCGGCGCCCTGGACGCCCCCTGGAGCCCCTTCACCTCCGTGGAGCACTTCACGGCCGATCCCCCCGGATTCCTCTGGGACGCGAAGATCCGGATGGCCCCGCTCACGACCGTCCGCGTCCGCGACAGCTATTCGGACGGCACGGGAGCCATGCTCGGCAAGGTCGCCGGCCTGATCCCCGTGGTCGACCAGAGCGGCAGCCCCGAGCTGGCTTCGGGGGCTCTCCAGCGCTACCTCGCCGAGGCCGTGTGGCTCCCCGCCGCGCTCCTCCCGGAAAACGGCGTCGTCTGGGAAGCGATCGACGCCACCTCCGCGCGGGCCACGCTCACCCACGCCGGGACGACCGTCTCCCTGGTCTTCCGGTTCGGCGAAAGCGGCGAGATCGTGAGCACCTCCACGCCCGGCCGGTTCCGGGACGTGAACGGCAAAGGCGTGCTCACGCCCTGGGAAGGCGTCCACCGGCGCTACGAAGAGCTCGGCGGCGTGCGGGTGCCCACGGAAGGCGAAGTGGCATGGCTTCTGCCGGAGGGGAGGTTGACGTACTGGCGGGGGCGGGTCATCCGCGCAGAGTACGAGGCTAGCGGGTCAGGGCAAAGCCGCCGGCCCGGAACACCGCATCCTTGAGATTCGACGCCCGCTTCAGGCGAAGCAGCTCCGCAACCTGGGTTTCGTGAAACGCGGAGACGGGGTCCGCGGTTTGGAAAAGCTTCGCGTAGAAAAGCTCCATGAAGTCCGCCGTCGCCGCGTCATTCACCGACCAGAGGGTGAAGAGCAGGTGCTCGGTCCCCGCGAGCGCAAATCCGCGCCGCAACCCGAGAACGCCCTCTCCGCTTCGCGCGTCGCCGGCTCCGGTCCGGCAGGCGGAAAGCACCGTGAGCCAGGTCTGGCTGAGATCGAGGCCTCCGGCCTCCTCGGCCGTTAGAATGCCGTCGTTTGAAAACGGGGGGATCGAGCCGCGATTCCAGTCCGCCAAGCTCTCCTCGGCGCCGCCGAGCACCAGATATCCGCGATACATGGGCCGCCGGCTGAGGCGGCTCTCGACCCGGTTCGCGAGCTCCCCGTCGAGCAGAATCCCATGGGTTGCCAGGTGGAGGATCCGCGGGCTCTTGCGCCGGAACAGCTCGGCTTCGGAAGCCTGAGAGTCCAGGAGGACGGTGGTCTTCCACCCCTTTTCCGAGGCGATCCGTGCAATGCCTTCGGCCTCGATCGGAGAGAAAAGCAGATCCCCCTTTCCGTCGGCCAACGCCAGGAGCGTTTTGTCCGGAGATCCGGAGGCCGGGCGGACCAGATCACGGCCCGAGCCGACGTGAGAAATCTTCCAGCGCTCCACAACGAACCGCTCGTTCTCGTCGAGCAGAGCAGCCCAGGGGACGAAATGCAGGGCACCGTCCGGGCTCAGCAGAACTTTGCGGGCGCAAGCCGGAAACGCTTTCTCCAGCGGCTTCCAGAGAAGGCCGTGGAGCTCGCGCAGGGCTGCGGCCACCTCTTTCTCCTCCCTTTGCTCCTTCTCTTGCGGGAGCGGCGCGCCGCCCTCCTGCGAGAGGAGCTCGGTCCCGCGTTTGGGCTGTCCGGCTGCCTCCATCCGGCGCACCAGGCTCTCGATGGACGTTTCGAGGTGGTCCGCCCGGCCGAGGACGATCCAGGCCGGGTTCCCCCGGGCGGGGAGGAGCACCGCGCCGTAATGGGGGACCAGCGCCCCGCCATCTTCGTAACGCTGGAAACGGATCCATTCGACCAGGACCTGATCGGGCGCGAGAGAGGCTTGAACCCGGGCGAGGTCTGCGGAGGGGCGCTCTGTGCCGTGCGGCCGACCCAGGCTTTTGGCGAGAGCGGTCTCTTCCTGTTTGAGGGCTCTTTCCACCTCTTCCAGCCGCCTGCCGTCTTGGGCGATCTGTTCCATCACGGCCACTTTCAGGATGTGAATGCGGTCGATCCTCTCCCGGTCGGCCGGGTTCGTGCTGCGGCGTGCGAGGACCCGTTCCGCGAGGAGCGATTCGAGCACGGCCCCCTTCGTCCGCAAGACGGCCTCCGCGAGCAGAGTGGCGTCTCCCAGGTTGGCGAGTTGATCATAGGGAAAGGCGTTGCTCTGATAGGCGAGACGTTGAGCCTCGGAGCCGAAAGCGAGGATCCGGTCGAGCTTCCGGATTTCGAGATCGAGTGCCTGCCGGCTCAAGTCGAGAGCCCGCTCGTGTTCCCCCCGCCTCTGAGCCACGATCGCCAGGGACTGGTTGAGCTCGGCGAGCACGTCCTCTTCCTGGCTGCCTTTCAAGAGCCTGGCCTTGGAGCGGGTCAGGAGGCTCTCGGCTTTCGGGAGATCGCCTCGGCCCAGGGCCAGGCTTCCCAGGGTCGCCTCGACGATGGAAGCGGAGGAAGACTCGGGGCCATGGAGAGACTTTGCGAGCCGGAGCGCCTCCTCACCTTCCCTTTCGCCTTTTTCGAAGTCGCCCGCTGCGAAGTGGGTAACCGCCAGGTTCGTGAGCACCAGGGCCCGTTCCCGGCTCCCTTCGGCGGTGAGCGCCAAAGCCTCCCGGAGGCGTTTCTCCGCCGCCTCATAATCCTTGAGCTTGCGCAGTGCGACGCCCAGGTTGTTGAGGATGACGAAGCGGAGAACAGACCCTCGGATCCCTCCGCGGGCCACGAGGTCCTCGAGGATCTTGCGGGCTGCGGCGAAGTCCCCGATCGTAGAATAGAGCTCGGCCAGGTTCTGGCTCGTCTTCTGGTACTCCCGGGTCTGCTCATTCTTCAGCCGGCGCAGAAGGGTGAGCGCCTCGAGGTACGCCGACTCCGACCGCTCGACTTCCCCGAGGAGATGGTAGGCCGAAGCCAGGTTCTGCAACGTGATGGCCCGCGGTTCGAGGAGCTGCGGCTCCGAGGCCAGGGCGCCGGCGGCGGCATGGAACGATTTCATCGCCTCCGCATATTTCTTCCGGTCCAGCCGGGTCAGGCCCTGGTTGTTGTGCACCCAGCCGAGGTCCCGGCCCGACGAGCCTTTCTTTTCGAGGAGTTTCAGCGCCTCGCCGTAGAGGCTCTCGGCCTTGGCGGCGTTGCCCACCGCGGCGTAGAGGCCGGCGAGATAGCCCAGGCCCCGCGCCACGACGGGATCGTCTCCGAGGACGAGGCGCAACCCCCCGACGAGCGGCTCGTAGATCCGGATCGCATCCTCGACCGATTCCTTGGGAACGGCGGGGAGGGGAGACCCCGGAATCGAGACCAGCCCGCCGATCTCTTCCCGGGGCACGTTACCTCGAATCGGGTAGGGTTCCTCCTCCCGGGCGGCCAAGCGGGCCGGGCTGCAGAGAAGCACGAGGCCGAGCACGATCCGGAAAACCTGGGAGGAAGATCTCATGGTCCTGGCTCCTCAGCGTCCGCGCTGGATGCCCATCCCCTCGATGAGCTGAGCGATGTCGCCGCTGATCACATTGCAGATCGAGGTCCTCTCGTTGACCTGAACGACCCGGAGCCGGGCCCGCTCGTGAACGATCTCGTCGAGCGTCTCGCCGGTGTCCGGATCGTCCAGGATCTCCGACTCTCCGGCAATGAATTCGTCCCCGGCCGCGACCCCTTCGCGGGTCCCCCGGTTGATGAAGATGCGTTCTTTTTCCACCTTGACGACCGAGCCGCGCCAGCGCACGGAGGGGAGCTGGGCCGTCATCCAGGGGATCACGTCGGCGATGGCTTTTTCGAGAGCCGCGTGAACGTTGTCGTCTTCCTTGGAGCTCATCTCGGCGTCGCGGTCGCCCTGGCGGCCCGAAAAGGAAAGCGCCCGTTTCTGCGCGCTGCCGGTGAAGCTCCTCGATGCGACGAGCGCCCCTGTCGTCGCATCGATCATCTGGAGGGTGGCGCGGATTTCCGTCGAGGCCCGGCCTCCCCCGACCCGGAAGCCGCCAAAGCCGATTCCGCCTTTCTGATCGGCGGCCTCCTGCTTGAAGTGGGTGATCACTCCCTTGACGAGGAGCTGGGCCGGGGTCATCCGGCCCCGCACGGCTGTCTTCTTTCCTTGCTTCGTGATCCCGGACATCCCCCGGACCTGTTCCTTGAGAGCGCTCGCCTGCATGTCCCCTTGCGCGACCACGATGAACTGGCCGTTTTCATGCAGAGCGGAGGTCAGCAGGGTCTCCCATTCATCGCCGAGCTCGTGGCCGCGATACCCGCTCTTGTTCTCGAATTTTTCGACGAAGATGCTGTAGCGAAGGCCGCCCTGCGCGGCGGCCAACGGCGATGTGCCGGCCCAGGCGATGACCATCAAGGGACCGAGGAGCCAGCCGGTGCGGAAAAAGCGAATCAAGGTCATGAGTTTCCTCCCTAGAGGTGGATGTCCCGCGACCGCAGCACGGCCAGGGTCGCGGTGATGAGCAGGAGCGCGTGAGCCGCGAGGGCTCCCAAGGTTGTGCCTTGCCGGGAGCGGTGCCGGCTCGGAAAGTAGAATTCAGCCAGATCGGCCGGCGGCTCCGGGCGGACCGCGGCGGGCCCGGCGGGAAGCGGAGCGGGCGGCCGGTGTTGCGCCTCGGTGGCCACCGCCAGCTCGAAAGCCCATCGCGACGGCATCAGGTGGGCGAGAGTCCGCGCCGGCTGATCCATGTCGTGAGCCGGGCGCAGCATGCCTCCCAGCATCACCATCGGCAGGATGACGAGCGGCACCAAAGAGATCGCGACCTCCGAGCTGCGGGAGAGCGCGGAGATCGTCAACCCGATCGTGGTGCCCACCAGGGCGGAGAGGAAGAGGCCGGCGAGGAGCCGGGGCCAGGGGGCTTCGACGTGACAGCCGAGCCGGACGATGAACAGGAGAAAGCTGCATTGCACCAACCCGATCCCGCTCAAGAGGATGAGCTTGGAGGCGAGGTAGGCCGTCAGCCGCAGCCCCACCATCCGCTCCCGGCTGAAGACCGCCCATTCGGCGACGATCTCCCGGGCGGCGTTCGAGCAGCCGAACCAGAGGGCGGCAATGTTCATGAGGAACAGGACCGTCGCGGTCGCGGTGGTGCTGCGCTGCCAATCCGCCAGATCGGTGGCCTCTCCGTCGGAGCGGGTGGCCGCACCGAAGACCAGCACAAGGAGGAGGGCGATGACGGGAGCCTGGGCCAACAGGATCGAGCTGTTCCACAAATCCCGGGCCTTCAAGGCCAGACCGCGGCGTGTCAGGAGGAGGGCCTGCTTCCAGGCGGCCGGCGCCTTTCGAGGTGCGGGCGCGTTTTCGCCGCGGACCGTGCCCTGCCCCGCCCGCTGGTCGACGAAGCGCTGCTTGACCGGCGAGCCCTCGAAGCGGGCGAGCCACTCCGAGGTGGGTTTTTCCTTGAGCCCGCGCAGCACGCCGTCCGGCGAGGGCTCGGCCGGCAGCTCGGCTTCCGGATTGAAGAAGCGGATCGCCTCGGGATAGGCCGGCCCGTAGTACACGAGCCGGGCGGGCGCGCCCGACTTGACATCCTTGGAGACCACCGCCAGGTTGTCCATCAGCCGGAAGACCTCCCGGCTCGGCTGATGAATCGTCAGAAGGATCGTCCTCCCTTCACGGGCCAGCTCGCGCAAACCTTCCATGACCAGCAGGGCGTCCTCGGACGAGAGGCCCGAGGTCGGCTCGTCGAGAAACAGCACCGGCGGGTCCGTCAGCAGCTCCATGGCGACGTTCACGCGTTTGCGCTCGCCGCCGCTCACCACCTTGCGGGCCGGAGAACCGATCGGCGAATTGCGGATGTGCGCGATGCGGAGCTGCGCCAGGACGCGCTCGATCCGCTGGTCGATTTCGGCGCCGCTCGTGTCGCCGGGGAGGCGCAGCCGGGCGGTGTAATACAACGCTTCGTAGATGGTGAGATCGCCGTGCAGAATGTCGTCCTGAGGCACATATCCGATCCCGAGGCGGAAGTGATCGAAAGATCCGTAGAGGTCGTGCCCGTTGAACAGGACCCTCCCGGAGCTGGGCGGCTGGTAGCCGTTGAGCGCCGTCATCAGCGTTGTCTTGCCTGCGCCGCTCGGGCCCATCAAGCCGACGAGCTCTGAGGGGAGCAGAGTCAGCGACACGCCTTCGAGCAGCCGGCGATTCCCCACGGAGACGGCGACTCCCTGCGCCTCGACCCGGGTGTTGCCCCGGTAGTCCCGCCGTTCGAGACGGTTTTCGTCGAGCAGCACGATGCGGCTGCCGCCCAGGTCCACCACGTCTCCGGTGGTGAGAACGCGAGAGCCGCTCAGCCGGGCGCCGTTGACGTAGGTGCCGTTGGTCGATCCCAGGTCGGTGATCGTCCACCGTGCTCCGGACCGCTCGAAGCGGGCGTGGCGCCGCGAGATGAGAGGATGATCGATCGGCAGATCATTGTCGGGAGTCCGGCCGACGAGCAGCGTGGCGGTCGGGCCGACACGGATCTCGGAGCCGTTCGGGCTGGTGAGCGTCATGTCCCGTCTCCTCTAGCGGGCCGGCGCTGCCGCGGTTGCGGCGCGCAATTGATTCCAATCCTGTTCGATGGCCTGCATCAGGTCCGCGGTGGGGCCGATGAAGGCCAGCTTCGCCTTGGCGGGCGCGGAGAGCTCCGTATACTCGACCGTCTCGGTCCAGCCGCGGCCGAGCGACCGGTTCGCGGGCAGCAGATAGGCGTTGAGGCGCATCCGGGCGGCCTTGATGGAGCCCGAGACGCCGAAGACCTCCTCCGTGCGCTTTTCGGCTTCCTCGACCCGCAGCAGGACGAGCACCTGGAAACCGCTGCGCAGCAACTGCTCTCCCAGCGCCTTCTGGGAAACCTTGTCGCCTTCCCGCGCGAGAAGCTCGTCCACGTCCGCCTCTCCGTGCTCGTCGGCGACGTCGAACTTGCGGAGCAGCCGGCGTTCGATCTCCTGCTCGAGAGAGCCCGCCAGGAGAGGATCTCCCGTGGCCAGAACCGCAATCCGGGGGTGCTCCGGCAGCGCGGGAGCGGGAGGCGGCGGGGGCGGCGGCGGAGGAACCTTCGTCTCCTCCTTCTTCTCCTCGTTCTTCACCACCTCCCCCTGGGAAGAATCCTCCGGCTCTTGCGAAGCCATCCTGCCCGTCTCGTCCCTTTCGTCCTTTCGGTCCTTTTGGTCCTTTTGGTCCTTGTCCTTCCTGGGTTCCTGCTGAGGCTCGTCCTCCGGCGGGGGCTCCACGTCGCTGGAAATCTGGGGATCGGTCTTGTCGGGCACGATCACCGGAGGCTCGGCATCATCGCCGCGCCGGGCCATCTGGAACGCCAGGAACGCCGCCACCACGAGCGCCAGAGAGGCTCCCGCCATGAGCCGCCATTGAAACGAGCGGCGCCGGGTGGCGCTGCGCTCCGCGGGGGAGGCGACCGGCCCGTGCTCGGGAACGGGAGGCGGGGTGAAAAGGCTGGTGGCGCGGACCGTCGCACCCTCCGGCCTCGGGAGGCTCTGGGCAACGGCCTCCCGAAGCTCCGCGGCGCGGTCGAGATCGCGGATCATGGACTCGCAATCCGGGTAGCGTTCCTCCGGCTTCTTCGCCAGGGCGCGCATCACGACCGCTTCGAGCGCCGGGGGAATGCCGGGATCGAGACTCCGCAACGGGGGCGGCGGCTCGGACACGTGCGCTTGCAGAATCGAGAACTGCGAGCCCGAATCGAAAGGTTTCCGCCCCGCGAGCATCTCGTAGAGGACGACCCCCAGGGAGTAGACGTCGGTGCGCCGGTCGATCCCGTCGGGATGGAGGATCTGCTCGGGGCTCATGTATTGAGGCGTTCCGACGGCGACCCCGGTCGTGGTCAGGCCCGGCCCCGTGTCGGCCCGTGCGATCCCGAAGTCCGCCACGGCGACCTCGCCGCTCTCGTTGAGCAGGAGGTTGGCCGGCTTGACATCGCGATGAACGATCCCCTTCCCGTGCGCATGGCCGAGGCCCGCCAGCGCCTGCCGGGCCCAGGCGATGGCCTGAGGCCGGGGCACTTTCGCGCCCTCCCGGGAGAGGACCTCCGCCAGACTGCCGCGGTCCAGATAGTCGACCACGAGGAACCATTGGCCGCCGTCCTCGAAATAGTCGAGAACCCGGGCGACATTGGGATGGCGAAGCTGCGCCTGCAGACCGGCTTCACGGTGGAAGCGCTGGCGGAAGGACTCCTCCGACTCCAGACCCGGCGACAGGACCTTGATCGCCGCCAGGGTGGAGAGCGAAACGTGGCGAGCCTGGAACACCGAGCCCATGCCGCCGCGGCCGATCTCCCTTTCTAGTACCCAACTGCCCACTCGTCGACCGATCATCGTGTCCTCCGTGCTATCCAAAGACACGGGCTGCGAGCCTTTGTGTAAGCCGGGGAGGAGGTCCGCAGAACGAGCTCTTGATACAGTGGGGCAGACGCCCGGGACCGGGGCATGGCCTCAGCGGGCACGAACTTGGCAGTATCGTTACAACGCGGGAGGCCCCAGATGCTCCGACTCGAGCCCGAAAACATCCTGGTGGGAGCTGAAGCCGGGTCGAAGGAACAGGCCATCCGGCAGGTCGCCGGGCTGCTCGTGCGTTCCGGCTGCATCGATCCGCGCTACGCGGAGAGCATGCTGGCGCGCGAGCGGGTGGCCAACACGTACCTCGGCAAGGGCATCGCCATACCGCACGGCCTGCCCAAGGACCGGGACCTGATCCAGCGCACGGCGATCGCCGTGCTCCAGGTGCCCGGGGGCGTCTCCTGGCAGCCGGGGGACACGGCGCGCCTCATCGTCGGGATCGCGGCGCGGTCCGACGAGCACCTGGACGTCCTCAGCAACTTGACCGACCTGCTGTACGACGACGAGCTGGTCGAACGGCTCGCGGTCACCGGGAACCCGCTGGAGGTGGCCACGGCGCTCAGCGGCTCGCCGAGGAAGGCCGAGCTGGCCGAGGGGCCGGCCGAATTCGCTCGCTCGGTCAGCGCCAAGGTCGCCGGCGCGCACGGTCTGCACGCCCGGCCCGCGACCGCGTTCGTCGATCTCGCCAAGAGCTTCGTGGCCGGCGTGGTCGTGCGCCACGGCACGAAGACGGCCAACGGCAAGAGCCTCGGCGCGCTGCTGAAGCTCGGCGCCAAGGCGGGCGGCCGGTTGCGGATCTCGGCCGAGGGGCCGGACGCCGAGGCCGCTCTCTCGTCGCTCCGGCGGCTCATCGAGGAGTGGCAGGAGGAAGAGCACGCCCTCGCCGGGCCCACGCACGGCTGGGCTCCGCGCGGGGTCGGCGCGACCGTGCCGGGGCTCGCCGCGTCGCCGGGCCTCGCGATCGGGCCTCTGCGACTGCTGCGGCGGAGCCGGATCGTCGTCGAGCGCACCGCCAAGGACCCCACTCGGGAGCGCGAGCGGCTGCACGACGCGATCTCGACGGCCCGGGCGGAGCTTCACGAGCTCTATGAGGACGTCCGGACGAAATCCGGGAAGGCCGGCGCCGCGATCTTTCTCGCGCACGCCGAGTTCCTCTCCGATCCCGATCTGCTGGAGCGGGCCGGCCGGTGGATCGCGGAAGGAGCGAGCGCGGGCTGGGCGTGGCAGCAGACGATCGAGGCGGAGGCGGCCTCGCTCGAAAAAGTGGACGATCCGCTCCTCGCCGGCCGCGCGACGGACCTGCGCGACGTCGGCACCCGCGTGCTGCGCCCCCTGGCCGGCGTGGTCGAAGAGGAGCCGTCGTTGCCGAACGAGCCGGTGATTCTGCTGGCGGACGATCTCACCCCCTCGGACGCCGCGGTGCTCGATCCGGAGCACGTCCTGGGCTTCTGCACGGCCGGAGGCGGGCCAACCTCGCACGCGGCGATCATCGCGCGCTCGCTGGGCATTCCGGCCGTGGTGGGCGCGGGGCCGGCGGTGGCCCATCAGCCCGAGGGCGTCCGGGCCATCCTCGACGGCGACAACGGTTTCCTTTACATCGATCCGAGCGAGGACGACGTCCGCGCGGCGCGCGAGGCGCAGACCTCGCTCGCCGGCCTGCGCGACGCGGAGCAGAGGACGCGCTACGAGCCGGCGATCACCACCGACGGCGTCCGCATCGAAGTCGTGGCCAACACCGGCCTCGCGAGGGAAGCCGCCCAGGCCGTGGAGGCCGGCGGCGAAGGCATCGGCCTCATGCGCAGCGAGTTTCTCTTTCTGGAGCGCGACACGCCGCCCTCGGAAGACGAGCAGTACGCGGCCTACCGGCAGTCGGTCGAGGCCCTGCAGGGGCTGCCGCTGATCATCCGCACGCTCGACATCGGCGGCGACAAGGAGGTGCCCTACCTCGACCTGCCGCCCGAAGAGAACCCTTTCCTGGGCGTGCGCGGCATCCGCCTCTGCTTTGCCTACCCCGAGCTGTTCCGAACCCAGTTGCGGGCGATCTTCCGCGCCTCCGCCCACGGTCCCATCAAGATCATGTATCCCATGATCGCGACGCTCTCGGACCTCCACGAGGCGCTCGCGATCACCGAAGAGGTCCGCCAGGAGACGGGCGCCGAAAAGCTCGAGGTGGGGATCATGATCGAGGTGCCCTCGGCGGTGATGATGGCGCCGGAGCTCGCCCGGCACGTCGATTTTTTTTCGATCGGCACGAACGACCTCGTCCAGTACGTGATGGCCATGGACCGCGGCCATCCGCTCCTCGCCCGGCAGGCCGACGGGCTCCATCCGGCCGTGCTGCGCATGATCGACCAGACCGTGCGCGCCGCAACGGGGAACGGCACGTGGGTCGGCGTGTGCGGCGGCATGGCGGGAGACCCGCTGGGCGCGGTGATCCTGATCGGTTTGGGCGTCACCGAGCTTTCGGTCAGCATCCCGAGCCTCGCGGCGATCAAGGCCCGCGTCCGCACCGTCTCGATGAGAGAGGCGCAGGACCTCGCCCGGCGGGCGCTCGCCTGTGACAGCGCCGAAGCGGTGCGCGGCCTGGCACGGGGAAAGGGCCCGTCGTGATCGACCCCCCGGTGGTCACCGTCACGCTCAATCCGGCGATCGATCAGACGTTGAGCATCCCCGGCTTTGCCGCGGGCCGGGTGAACCGGGTGGCCGCGAGCCGGTCCGACGCCGGGGGCAAGGGCGTGAACGTCGCCTGCGTCCTGGCCGACCTCGGGCTCGACGTCGTCGCGACCGGATTCCTGGGCTCGGACAACACCGTCCTCTTCGAAACCCTTTTCGAGCAGAAGAGGATCGCCGACCGCTTCGTGCGGATCCCAGGCTGCACAAGGGTTGGCCTCAAGATCGTGGACGACGAGACGCAGCAGACGACGGACATCAACTTCCCGGGCCTGACGCCCACCGCCGAAGCCGTCGCCGAGCTGCTCGACCAGATCGCGTCGCTTGTCGTCCCCGGCGGATGGTTCGTGCTGAGCGGCAGCCTTCCCGCCGGAGCCCCGGACGATCTCTACGCCACCCTGATCGATGCGATCCACGACCAGGGCGGCGGCGTCGTGCTCGATACGAGCGGCCGGGCTTTGCGCGAGGCGCTCGCGAGCGCACCCGAAGTGATGAAGCCGAACGTGGAGGAATTGAGCGAGCTGGCCGGCCGGGCTCTCGACACAACCGCCGCGGTGCGCGCCGCCGCCGAATCCTTGCTGGATCGGGGCGTCGAGCGGGTCGTGGTGTCCATGGGAGCCGAAGGCGCTCTCTTCGTGGACCGCGACAAGGCGCTGCTGGCGCGGCCTCCCAAGGTTCCGGTCCGCAGCACGGTAGGAGCGGGAGACGCCATGGTCGCCGGGATCGTCTACGCGATGAGCCGCGATCTGCCGCTCGAAGACGTGGCCCGGACGGCCACGGCCAGCGGCGCGTACGCGGTGACCCGGATCGGCGCCGGGATCGAGGATCGGGCCGAGCACCGGAAGCTCGCGGAACAGGTCGAGATCGAAACGTTTTCCTGACAGGAGCGGCATCATGGCAAAGATCGTTGCGATCACGGGCTGTCCGGCGGGCGTGGCCCACACCTTCATGGCGGCCGCGGCGCTCAAGAAGACCGCCGCGATCCTGGGCCACGACCTGAAAGTCGAGACCCAGGGCGCCGGGGGGCCGAAGGACCCCCTGTCGCCCCGCGACATCGCCGAAGCGGACGTGGTGATCGTGGCCTCGGACATCCACGTCGACATGGAGCGGTTCCGGGGCAAGCCCATGGTGGCCGTGCCGGTGAGCGACGCCATCCGCAAGACCCACGTGGTGATCGAAAACGCAATCGCGGAGCTGGATGAAGAGGAAGAGGCGGCCGCGGCCCTCGAGACGCCGATCGTCCCGCAGCCGGCCGCGCCGGCCGTCACAAGGCCGAAGTTCCTCGTGGGGGTGACCTCCTGCCCGACCGGGATCGCGCACACGTTCCTCGCCGCCGAGGCCTTGAAGAAATCGGCCGCGGCGCTCGGGCACGAGATCAAGGTCGAGACGCAGGGCTCGGTAGGCGCCAAGAACCAGCTCACCGACGAAGAGATCGACCGCGCCGACGCCGTGGTCATCGCCGCCGACGCCTACGTGGACACGGCGCGCTTCGCCGGCAAGCGCCTGTATCAAACCTCCACCAAGGCCGCCCTCCACAACGGGCCGAAGATCCTCGAAGAGGCGCTGGCGCTTCCGGAGCCGGACCCGGCGAGCGTCGCCGGCGCGGTCGAGGATTTGAAGAAAGCGCGCTCCTCCGCACGCACCGGCCCCTACAAGCACCTGATGACCGGCGTGTCCTACATGCTGCCGCTGGTCGTCGCGGGCGGGCTCTTGATCGCGCTGGCCTTCGCGATCGGCGGCCTGAACGCGGCGGAGCAGGAGGGCACGCTCGCCTGGGCCCTGATGCGGATCGGCGGCGGGACGGCGTTCAACCTCTACATCCCCGTGCTCGCCGCCTTCATCGCCTACTCGATCGCGGACCGCCCCGGCCTCACGCCGGGCCTCATCGGCGGCATGCTCGCGATGACCCTGGGCGCCGGCTTCCTGGGCGGGATCGCGGCGGGGTTCCTCGCGGGCTACGTGACGAAGCTGATGAATGATCACATCAAGCTGCCGCAGAGCTTCGAAGGGTTGAAGCCCGTGCTGATTCTCCCGCTCCTCTCGACGCTCGTCGTGGGACTGATCATGATCTACGTGATCGGCCCGCCGGTCACCGCCGTCCTGAACGCGTTGACGAGCTGGTTGAACGGCATGCAGGAGACGAGCGCCTTCGTGCTCGGCGCGCTTTTAGGCGCCATGATGGCCTTCGACATGGGCGGGCCGGTCAACAAATCGGCCTACACCTTCGCGGTCGGCCTCTTGGCCTCCAAGGTCTACGGCCCCATGGCCGCCGTGATGGCCGCGGGCATGACGCCGCCGCTCGGCCTAGCCCTCGCAGCGCTGTTGTTCAAAAATCGTTTCACCCAGGAAGAGTGCGACGCGGGCAAGGCCGCGGGCATCCTGGGCCTCTCCTTCGTCACCGAAGGCGCCATCCCCTTTGCCGCCAAGGACCCCCTGCGCGTCATCCCCTGCCTCGTGGCCGGCTCGGTCGTGGCGGGCGCCATCTCCTTCGCCGCGGGCGTCGAGCTCATGGTGCCGCACGGCGGGGTCTTCGTCCTGCTGATCCCCCACGCCGTGCGGCCTTTGGGGATGTACCTTGTGGCGCTCGTGGCCGGGACGCTCGTCACGGCCGGGGCGCTCTACGTGGCCAAGCGGCCGATCGTCGCTTTGCCGGCTGTTCCCGCGGACTGAAATCCTCTCTCTTGACGTAGTGGAACAGATAGGACACGCTCTGCCTACAGCCAGGCTTGAGTGCTCGCGGAGGCCGAACATGGTTAGCTCTCCAAGAAAACCGATCTACAATGCCGTCGTAGCTCTTACGGCTTTCGCCGTCATTCTTTTTGCCGTTTCCCTTGGTTTCAACGCTTTGATACTAAGTGGGTCTTCTCTCCCGGGCTTCTTCTGTCTTCTGTTGGGGTTTTTCCATATAGCATGGTACGCCAACCCTTTGTTTTTTCTGTCTGTGGCGTTTCTCCTCATCGATAGACCGCACTGGGGAATCGGGACTTCCTTTTTCTCTCTGTTGCTGGCTCTTTCGACGTTCTCTGTTCAGGAAGTAACAGCTGGTGACACAGGATCCAAGGCTGTAATGGGCTATGGCCCAGGATTTTATTTGTGGCTTGCGAGCATTGTAGTGGTGTTGCTGACTTCTTTTCTGGCCGCCGTTACGCAAAGTGAGGAGACAGCATCCATCT
>DATHUD010000519.1:0-5360 GCA_035462575.1 Thermoanaerobaculia bacterium
CTCCGGAGACGGCGGACGGTAGACCGATCCCCCGGCGGCCTCCCTCTCCCGGAGCCGGGAGAAGAGCACACCGCACCGAGGGCATTCGGCGTTGCCGTCCGGCTGCTCGAGCTGGCATTTGGGGCAGAGCATGAGCTTGGGAGGACATGGTACACCGACCGGACGTCCCAAAGCAGCGGCTTCGCGATCGAAAGATTTTTCCCGAGGATGAATAATCGGTGGTCCCCGAACGGGGAGCGCGCCAGCCCCTGTCCCCGGCTTCCGGGAGACAGGGGGCTGGGAAAGCGGGACTACACCCCGAAGTACCGCGCGTCCGGGTGATGGAACACGAGCGCGGAGACGCTCGCTTCGGGGTCCATCATGTCCCCTTCGGTGAGGTGGACTCCGATCTCCTCGGGCTCAAGAGCCCGAAAGAGCTCGCGCTGGAAGGCGAGGTCGGGGCAGGCGGGATAGCCGAAGCTGTAGCGCTTGCCGCGGTAGCGCGCGGAGAGCTTGTCCTCCATCGCGAGGTCGTCCGGATCCTCGAAGCCCCACTGCCGGCGGATGCAGGCGTGGAGGTACTCGGCCGCGGCCTCGGCGGTCTCCAGGGCCAGGGCGGCGAAGGCGTGGCTTTTGAGATACTCGCCCTGGTGCTTCCACGCCTCCACCTGCTCGCGCACGCCGTCGCCGGCCGTGGTGACGAAGAGGGCGACGTGGTCCCCCGGCAGGACGTAGTCCGTGAGGCAGAGGCCGCCCTCCCGCGACTGGCGAGGAAGGTCCCAGGCGGCCACGGCGGCGCCGGCCTTCGGGTCCCGGAGCGTCAGGCGATTGCCGTCCGCCTCGGCGGGGAAGAAGCGCCAGACAGCCCGGACCTTCATGCCACCGTTTTTGGCAACGTCCTTCAAATCGGAGACGACCGCTTCGAGCTTGGCGAGCTTGGGATCTCCCTCCTCCCGCAGGCGCTTGACCGAGCCCTTGAGACCCAGGTGCTTGCCGTAGACCATCTGCGGGTTGAGATACTCCCAGACCTTGTCGAGGTCGAGGTCCGCCGTGTGCCGTTCCAGATCGGGCGGGACGGGCAAGGAGATGTCCCGCCGCACCTCGGCCGCCGCGGTCCGGCTCTCTCCGGCCGCCTCGACGGCTTCGGGCGCCACGTCCGCGGTGTCGGTCTCGATCAGCGTGGCCACCTCCTGCTCGAGGCTCGGGCGCGCCGCGGGGTCGAGCAGCCGCTCGACGAGCTTCAGGCCGTGCATGGCGTCCTTGGCGTAGGTGCAGAGGCCGCCGTAGGCCTGGGCGATCTTTCTGTGGGTGAAGCGCCGGGTGAGGGCCGCGCCGCCCACGAGGAGCGGCGTGTCGATCCCTACGGCCGAGAGGTCCCCGGCCGTGAGCACCATCTGCTGAGCGCTTTTGACCAGCAGGCCCGAGAGGCCGATCACGTCCGGCTGGTGCTCGCGCACCGCCTGGATCAGCCTTTCGGAGGGGACCTTGATCCCCAGGTTGACCACGGTGAAGCCGTTGTTCGAGAGGATGATGTCCACCAGGTTCTTGCCGATGTCGTGGACGTCGCCCTTGACAGTCGCGAGGAGGATCTTGCCGCGCCCGGCGTCGTTCGCCTTCTCCATGTGGGGCTCCAGGTACGCGACCGCCGCCTTCATCACCTCGGCGCTCTGGAGCACCTCGGCCACGATGAGCTGGTTGTCGTTGAACAGGCGCCCCACCTCGCTCATGCCCGTCATCAGGGGGCCGTTGATGATGTCCAGCGGCGCCGGCCAGCGCGGATCGGCCAGGGCCGCTGCCAGATCCTCCTCGAGGCCCGTCTTGCTCCCCTCGACGACGGCGCGGGCGAGGCGCTCGTCGAGCGGGAGATCGGCGCGGGGCTTCACCGCGGCCGACGATCTGCCGCGGAAGTGGGCGGTGAAGGTCTCGACCGCCCGGTTGCCGGCCTCGATGTCGCCCACCGGGAGGAAGATCAGCGCCTCGGCCAGCTCCCGCTCTTCGGCGGGGATGTCGGCGTAGCGGGCGAGCTTTTCGGTGTTGACGATCGCCGCGTCGAGGCCGGCCTTCGTACAGTGGTAGAGGAAGACGGAGTTCAAGACCTCGCGGCCGGCGTTGGGCAGGCCGAAGCTCACGTTCGAGATGCCGAGGATGGTCCGGGTGTCCGGGAACAGCTCCTTGACCGCGCGCACGCCCTCGACCGTCTGGGCCGCCGAGCCGAGGTAGGCGGCGTCGCCCGTGCCGCAGGGGAAGACCAGCGGGTCCCACCAGATGTCCTCGGGCGCGACGCCCATCTCCTCGACGAGGATGTGATAGCTCCGCCGCGCCACCTCGACCTTGCGCTCGACGGTGACCGCCATCCCCTTCTCGTCGATCAGGCCCACGACCAGGGCAGAGCCGAAGCGCTTCGCGAGCGGCACGACCTTCTGGAAGCGGGAGAGGCCGTCCTCCAGGTTGATCGAATTGAGGATCGACTTGCCCTGGCAATAGGTGAGGGAGAGCTCCATGACCGCGGCGTCGGTCGAATCGATCATCAGGGGGACCTTGACGAGGCGGACCAGCCGGTCGAGGAAGCCCTCCATGTCGGAGATTTCGTCGCGGTCCGGATCCTGGAGGCAGACGTCCACGATCTGCGCGCCCGCCTTGACCTGGGCGCGGCCCACCTCGGCCGCGGCCTCGTGCTGGCCGGCCTGGATGAGCCCCTTGAACTTGCGGCTGCCGAGCACGTTGGTGCGCTCGCCCACGAGCACGGGCCGTTGCGCCTCAGAGAGCTCGGCCGCCTCGAGGCCGGAGACGAGGCTCCGCCGGTGGTGCGGGATCGTCCGGGGCTTGCGCCCGGAGACGAGCCGCACGAGGGCCGCCACGTGCTCGCCCGTGGTGCCGCAGCAGCCGCCCACGAGGTTCAGCCAGCCCGCGTCCACGAAGCGGCCGAAGGAGCGCTCGAAGACCTCCGGCCCCTCAGTGTACTTCCCCTCCTCGTTGGGGAGGCCGGCGTTGGGCACGCAGGCGACCCGCGTGCGGCAGATCTCGGAGAGCGTGCGCACGTGATCGGTCATCAGGTCAGGACCCGTCGCGCAGTTCAGGCCCACGTAGAGGAGGTCGGCGTGGAGGAGCGAGACGGCGAGCGCCTCCGCGTCCTGCCCGCCGAGCATGGTGCCGGTGGTCTCGATGGTGGCGGAGACGGCCACGGGAACCTTCCAGCCGGTCTGGGCGAACGCCCGTTCGATCCCGATCAGGCCCGCCTTGACGTTGCGGGTGTCCTGGGCGGTCTCTAAGAGCAGGTAGTCCGCGCCGCCGGCCATCAGGCCCAGCGCCTGGACGCGGAAGTGCTCGATGAGCTCTTCGAAGGTGATGCCGCCGGTCACCGAAATGGCCTTGGTGGTCGGCCCCATCGAGCCGCAGACGAAGCGGGGCTTGCCCGGGCTGTCATGCCGGGCGCAGGCGCCGCGGGCGATCGCGGCGGACAGGCGGTTGAGCTCGTAGGCCTGATCGGCCAGGCCATATTCGGCGAGCACGAGCGGCGTGCCGCCGAAGGAGTTGGTCTCCACGATGTCGCAGCCGACCGAGAGATAGCTCTCGTGGACGCCGTCGACCACGTCCGGCCGGGTGACGCAGAGGTTCTCGTTGCACCCCTCGAGCTCGGGGCCGCCGAAGTCGCCGGCGGTCAAGGTGACGTTCTGGAGCGCGGTGCCGGTCGCGCCGTCCAGGACCAGGATGCGCTCCGACAGCGCCGCGAGCAGACGGGCGGTGCGCTCGTCCACGTCAGCGGGGCGCGGGGGAACGGGTACGTCGAAAACCGGATCGCTCAACTCTCTCCTCCTGTTCCGGGCAAACAAACTGTTCCGGACAAACAAAAAGCCCGACTCGCGAGCATCACGAGACGGGCTTTCGACCGCGGACACTTTTTTGCCGCCTCGGGCGACCGCATCCTCGCTTCATCAGCGAGAGGGCACCTTGGGTGTCCGTCCCAGGTTGCCGAGCCCGGCCGGAGCCGGGCCGCTCGTAATGCAATGAGGAGAATACCGGGAGGAGGCGGGGGATGTCAAAGGGCGGCTATACTTGTCTCAGCGGATCATGAACAGGCTCTGGCTCCTCCTCGTCGCGGTGGTCTTCGCCGGATACTGGCTCGTCTCGCAACCGAGCGCGGCGGGAGCCGGCGATCCCGTGGACTGGTCCGAGGAGCCGTACCAGGAAGAGACGGACGAGGAGGCTTTCGAGGTCGAGACCCGGAAGGGGACGGTGACGTTGACGCCGCGGGCGGAATTCGACGTCTCGGCCGTGGTCGCCGGGGCGGAGCGCTACCGCTTGGACAGGGAGTCCTTCCTGAGCCCGGTGGACCTCGTCCTCACCTGGGGCGAGCTGCCCGAGGAGCCCTACAAGTCGCAGGTCAGCTACGACCAGTCGGCCCGCTTCTACTTCTGGCGCGTTCCCACGCGGGAGCTCGACCTGCGCTACATCCAGGCGCACTCCTCGAACATGCACATGATCCCCGGGAGCCCCAATGTGCGCCGGGCCCTCCTTTCGGTGGACGAAGGAGACCCGGTCCGCGTGAGCGGCTACCTCGTGGATGCCGCGACGGCCGAGGGTTACAACTGGAGGAGCTCGCTCTCGCGGACGGACTCCGGCCCGGGGGCCTGCGAGCTCGTCTGGGTCGAGGAGCTGCAGATCGGGCGGAAGGTGTACCGGTAGTTGAGGGGGAGCCACGGACGAACAAGGACAAACAAGGACTGGCACGGACTCCCGTCCGTGAGGTCCGTGATGGTCCATGTTGGTCCGTGTCAGTCCTTCAAATCTTCAGCTTCCCCATCAGCTTCTTGATCGCCGCCGCGCTCTGCATGACGTAGAAGTGCACCGAGGGCACCCCCCGGTCGAGCAACTCCTGGGTCTGCTTCAGGGCCCATTCGACGCCGATGTCCACGACGTGCTCAGGTCTGGCGGCGAGGATCTCGTCGGCCAGGTCCGAGGGGATGTCGACGAAGAAGGTCCGGGGGATCGAGGTGAGCTGCTTGGGGCCGGAGAGGATTTTGAGGCCCGGGATGATCGGCGCCTCGATGCCCTGCTCGCGACAGAGGTCCAGGTATTTGAAGTAGTGCCGGTTGTCGAAAAACATCTGGGTCACGACGTAGTCGGCCCCGGCGTCGATCTTGTCCTTGACGTGGCGGACGTCGCTCTGCAGGTTGGGCGCCTCGAAGTGCTTTTCGGGATAGCCTCCGACGCCGATGCAGAAGCTGGTCGGCTCGGCGTCCAGCAGGTCCTGTTCGAGATACCGGCCGTGGTTCATGGCCGCGATCTGCTTGACGAGGTCGCAGGCGTAGGCGTTGGCGCTCCGCCCGAACTGGAGGGGCTTCTGGAAGCCGCTGTCGTCCCCCCGGACCGCGAGGACGTTG
>DATHUD010000520.1:0-7625 GCA_035462575.1 Thermoanaerobaculia bacterium
CCCCAACCGCACCCCGGGAGCGAGCTCCCGCGGCGGGCGCGGCGCGTTGCCCAGGATCAGGAAGACGTCGGCCAGCGGATTGCGCGACGGGTCCCGCAAGGGCGCGAGCTCCTCGACCAGGCGGTCGAAGGGGAGGTCCTGGTGCGCGTAGGCGCCGAGCATCGTCTCCCGCACCCGCCCGAGCAGCTCCGCGAAGCGCGGGCCGCCCGAGAAGTCCGCCGGGAGCACCAGGGTGTTGACGAACACGCCGATCAGCCCCTCGACCTCCACCCGGTGGCGGTTGGCGATGGGCGAGCCCACCAGCACCTCGGGAGCGCCGGTATACCGGAAGAGCAGGGCGTCGAAGGCGGCCAGAAGTGCGATGAACAGGGAGGCGTCGGCCGCGCGGCCGAGCGCACCCAGTCCCTCGATGAGATCCGCGGGCAGGTGCCGGCAGAGGCGCGCGCCCCGGAGGCTCCGGACGGCCGGCCGCGGATGGTCGGCCGGCAGGTCGAGGACCGGCAGCGGCGCCCGCAGCCGCTCCCGCCACCAGGCGAGCTGGCGGTCGAGCGCGTCGCCTTCGAGCCAGCGCCGCTGCCAGAGGGCGAAGTCGCCATAGCCGACCGGAAGCTCCGGGAGCGGCGAAGGGAGGCCCCGCGCAAAGGCCGCATAGAGCGCGGAAAGCTCGGAGACGAAGACCCAGACCGACCAGTCATCCGACACGATGTGGTGCATCAGGGCGAGGAGCGTGTGCTCGCCCTCGCCCCGCCGCAGTAGGACCAGGCGCAGCACCGGCCCCCGCTCGAGGTCGAAGGGGCGCCGGGCCTCAGCCCGGGCGATCCGCTCCGCCTCCCGCGCGCGGGCCGCCGCGGGGAGCCCCGCGAGGTCGACGGCCGGCAGCAGTTCCGGCGTGGGAAGATGGGGAGCCGGCGGATGGATGACCTGCACCGGCCCGCCGTCCCGCTCGCGGAAGGTCGTGCGCAGCGGCTCGTGCCGCCTCACGATCTCGGTCAAGGCCCGGCCGAGGGCCGGCCCATCGAGGGGGCCTTCGAGCAAGAGCGCGAAAGGGGTGTTGTAGAGAGCGCTCCCCGGGCTCAGGTGATCCGCGAGCCAGAGGCTCCTCTGGGAAAACGAAACGGGCAGCTCGACCTCCGGAGCCGCCGGCCGGGGGACGGGACGGATCTCCCACCCCTCCGCCGCCTCTCCCCGAAAGGCGTCGACCTGCCGGGCGAGCCCCGCCACGGTCGGCTCGTCGAAGAGCGCCCGCGGCGGCAGGTCCACCCGCAGGTCCCGGCGCACCCGGGAGAGCACGCGGGAGACGTTGAGCGAGTGCCCGCCCAGGGCGAAGAAGTCGTCCCGGGCTCCGACTTTCGGGATCTCCAGCACCTCGGCGAAGATCTCCGCGAGCCGCCGCTCCGTCTCCGTCCCGGGCGCGGCGTACGCGTCCTCCGCGGTTTCCGGAGGGGGCGGGGCGGGGAGCGCCGCCCGGTCCACCTTGCCGTTGGGCGTGAGCGGCAGGACGTCCAGAAAGACCCAGGCCGCGGGCACCATGTAGTCGGGCAGCTCGCGGCCGAGCCAGGCCCGCAGCTCCGTGGCCAGTACTTCCGTGGCCAATACGGCCTCTCCCGGCTTGGCCACGACGTAGCCCGCGAGGCGCTTCTCGCCCCGGCCGCCGTCCCAGGCGAGGACCACGGCGTCCCGGACCGCCTCGTGACGGCGCAGCGTCACCTCGATTTCCCCGAGCTCGATGCGGAACCCGCGCACCTTCACCTGGAAATCGGCCCGGCCGATGAAATCGAGCTCGCCCGAGGGGAGAAGGCGCGCCAGGTCCCCCGTCCGGTACAGGCGACGGCCCTCCGCCTGGGGGACGAACCGCTCGGCCGTCAAGTCCGGCCGGCCCCGGTAGCCGCGGGCGAGGCTTACGCCGCCGATCAGGATCTCGCCGGTCTCGTCCAAAAGAACCTCGACCCCGTCGATCGGCCGGCCGATCGAGGGCGCCCCGTCCCCGTCCCCCTCCGCCGCCACCCGCCCCCAGGTGGTGACGACGCTGTTCTCGGTCGGGCCGTAGTGATTCCAGAGCCCGAAGGCGTGGTCCGCCCGCGGCCGCCGGTGCAGGCGGTCGCCGCCGGTCAGGAGCGCCGTCAACCGTGCGTCCGCGGGCCAGGGCTCTTCCAGCACGGCCTCGGCGAGCGGCGTCGGCAGAAAGGCGTGGGTGATCCCCTCCCGGGCGAGCCACTGGACGAGGTGCGGCGGAGAGAGAACGACATCGTCCTCCGGGATGTGGAGGCTCGCGCCGGCCGTCAGGTACGGCCAGACCTCCCAGACCGAGGCGTCGAAGGCCGGGCCCGCGAGGCGGGTGGCCCGGGCGGCCGGCGTGATCCCATACGTCCGGCGGTGCCAGGCGGCCAGGTTGGCAAGGCCGCGGTGCTCGACCTCCACCCCCTTGGGCCGCCCCGTGGAGCCCGAGGTGTAGATCACGTAGGCCAGATTCTCGAGGCTCGCGCGGGGAAGCTCCGGACCGTCTCCGGCTTCCGGCACCTCCTCTCCCAGGAGGACGGCCCGGACCGGGCCCGCGGCGGGCGCGGGGCCCTCCGTCAAGAGCACGCGGACCCCGGAGTCCGCGAGGATGAAGGCGAGCCGGTCTTCGGGATAGGCGGGATCGAGCGGCAGGTAGCACCCGCCCGCCTTGAGCACGGCGAGGATCGCCACCAGCGCCTCGGGCGACCGCCCGGCCAGCACGGCCACCGGGACCTCGGGCCCCACCCCGAGCGTGAGGAGGTGGCGCGCCAGCCGGTCCGCCCGCCGGTCGAGATCGCGGTAGGTGAGGCGGAGGCTCCCTCCGGCCACGGCCAGAGCGCCCGGCGTCTCCACCGCCCGCAGGGCGAAGAGCTCATGGACGAGCTTGGATCTCATGAGTTCCCTCCCCAGGGCTGTTGCCCCGCGCCCGCCTAGGGGGCGACGCCTTCCGAGCCCACTGCGCTCAGATAGTCCGAGAAGTCGGTCGCGATGACCCGCGAGCCCGGCACGCGGTCACGGAAAGAGGCCTGGAGGTCGCGCACCACGGCCATGCGCTGCAGCCAGCGGTCGCGCCCGTCGTAGAAGGCCGTGAAGTTCGAGCGCGCGTGCACGCAGCGCCGGTTGTCCAGCACCACGAGGCTCCCGGGCTCGATCACCACGTCGCGCTTGACCTTGTTGACCAGCTCGCGCACCACCTGAAGGGCGTGCCGGGCGGCGGGCGTCTCCCCCACCATCAGGTCCAGGTCGTAGCGCAGGAACGGGTCCATGCGGTCGCCGTAGAGGATGGAGACGAGCGGCCCCGCGCCCTGCTTCTCCTCGAAGTTGCCGAAGGAGTAGTCGACCCCGGTGCGGAAGAGGTCCAGGAAGAGGGTGTCCCGGTCCCCCGGCGTCAGCAGGTTGAACAGGCGCCGCACGGAGGAGGAGATCGTCCGCGCCTCCTTCAAGGGGTCCTGGCGCAGCCCATAGAGGAGGATGTAGTCGGGCATGAAGGGGTGGAAGGCGATCTCCGTGTGGAAGTCGAGCAGGATCGACGAGCTCTCGGACGACAGCTTGTCGGCGTTCGAGGGCGTCGGGTAGATGTCCTGGAAGATCCGCCCCTGCTTCTCCTGGAGGTAGCCCACCGGCTCGCCCAGGGCCGCGGCCACGGAGCAGAGCCACAGCTCGCTCGCCCGCGTGGGCTTCGACCACCGCTCCCCCGTCTTCGTGGGCGTGGGCGGAAGCCCGCGGTCCATGGGGAAGTTCCGGAGCATCAGCACGCCGTCGACGTTGCTCTTCTGGGAGAACTCGATGAGCTGGCGGCGGATGCGCCGCGGCAGCTCGTGGAACAGGAGCTTCGATTCGAGATAGAACGCCTCGAAGTCCGTGTAGGGATCGTGCTCTACGCTCGCGAGGAGCTCGGCCAGGTACTTGTTCTCCTCGTCGGTCAAGTCGATCACCGTGCCCTGGGCCGAATCCGTGCCGTTCTCCAAAACCTGCGCCACCAACTCGTGGGCGGTCTGGAAGGCTACCCTGGGCAGCCCAGGCACCTGGGCGGCCTTCTCGATCGCGGTCTTGCCCAGCCATTCCAGAGTGCGCACCAGGAGGAGGGTGTTGTCGTTGTAGGTGATGAACGGCTCCGCGAAGAGGTCCGAGTCGCCCACGGCGATCACCCTTCCTGAGCCGGTCTCGGCCGCAGCCATCAGCACGGCGCCGTCTTCCGTGACGATCAGGGGCTTCGCCCGGCCGTCCAGCAGAGAAAGGGTGCAGCCGGAGCCGTAGGAGACCTTCCGGACCCCCTGGGCCGCCGGGTGCTCCCGCACGCCGGTCACCTCGAAGATCGCCAGGCGCTCGTGCCAGCGCGCCGTGGCCACCTCGACCGTGGCCGTGTCGTTGTTGAGCTTGAGCCCGAAGGGCGCCAGCACGTCGTTGACGTTCGACCCCCAGGTGTCGATCTCGAAGTCGCCCAGGACGAGGAGCCCCATCCCCATCTCGACCGCCCGGGCGACCGCCGCGATCTCCTCGGGAGAGAGGGCACCCTCCCCGCCGACCCCCATGTGCTCGTGGGTGGAACGGCAGAAATGGTTGAGGATGAGGATGTCGACCCCGGAGAGGGCCTCATCCGTGAACGGCCCCTGCGACAGGCGGGCGCATTCGCCGCGGAAGCGCGAGCGGATCAGCTCGGCGACGTGGGCGTAGGAGTAATACCTGGGCGACTCGTTCGTGCGCAGGCTCAAGGAGACCGCGAGCGACGGGTCGATCGTCCAGGTCTGGTTGTGGCTCTCGTCGTAGACGACTTTCATAGGAGCTCTCTTTCGGGGGGTGTATCCCTGCGAACAAAGCGGCGGAGCCCGGAGGGCCTCACGCCCTTCCGGACCGTTGTCTCACCTGCCTTGTCTCTAGAGTGACGGCGGCGGGCGAGACCGGGACAGCGAAGCTTCCGGAGCGGGCTGGAAGAAAAGGGCGCCTCTTCGAAGCTTGGGGCCATGGCCCGAAGCTTTGAACGCAACCCGAAGATTGCGGGCGCCCCCATAACTTTTGAGAGCGGGATCGAAGAAAGGGGCGCCTCTCCGAATCCTGGGATGCGGCGGAGAAGATTCGAAAGGCCGCCAGAACCTTCCGGAGCGGCAGCGAGGGCTCCGCCGGCTCGCGGAAGCGCCGGATGCAACCCGGAAGGCTCGAAGGGCGCCGCGAATCTTGAAACGTGCGACGGAAGGCTCGGGAACGCCCTGGAAGATTCGAACGTGCGCTCCAAGGTACGGCGGAATCCGGGAACCTTCGGCGCCTCGCTGCAAGGATCGGAAAGACGCTCCAAGGATCTGAGGCGTGTTCCGGGATTCTGCGCACCTTTGGAACCTTCGAGAGCGCGCTCCCGGATTCTGAGAGCCGTCCCAAGGTTCCACGGCGCGACGGAAGGCTCTCGGAGCCGCTCCAAGCTTCTGCAAGCCGCCCGAATCCTCGCAGAGGCGAGCCTGGCTTCCGGCAGGCGGCGGAATCTTCCGGGAGCCGCTTCGACCTTCTTCCAGGCGACCCAAGGGGCTGAGAGCCGCCCGAGGATTCCGGAGCGCACTCCGAGACTCGGTGAGCCGCTCGCCTCTTCGAGGGCGAACGCCAGGATTCCGGGCGCCGCCCGAAGGATCTGCAAGCCGCCTGAAAAATCGGTGAGCCACCCCGGCGCTCCGAGGCGCGTTGCCATTCTCTGCACAATGGAACCTCCTGAGCGCATTCTAGAGTCCATAGTCGCAAGTAGTCAACGGCAAGAGAAGGGCGAATCAGCATGGAATGCGGGTGAGAAGGCCAGGTATTGACTTCAGGCGGAAGATCATGCAGACTCTGCCCAACTTGAGCCGGCCTCATATGTGAATACGGTCAGCTCTTCGTGCCCTGGCCTTCTCCTTGAACGAGCTCCCCTGATGGGGTCCGGGAACCGGCGTGATTGGCATTCCGTGGCCACTTTCGGCCCCGGATCGACGAGCCCGGGATGGCTCGAATAAGGAGAAGGACCATGTTGAAGCAGCAGACGCGGCAGGCAGGGCAGTTCGGAGAGTGGCAGCAGTTCAACACCTCCATGGCGGGCAACTCAGCCGAGCTCCCGCACCTGGAGGCCACCCGCCAGATCTTCGCGGGAGTGCTGACGAGGATCGAGGACATCTTTGCCCAACAGGCGGCCATGACCGCCCGCAAGCAGGATCTGTCCAAGCAGCTCCAGAGCCTCCTCGCGGAGGGCCAGCGGCTCTCGACCGTCCTCAAAAAGGCGGTCGCGGTCCACTACGGTCCCCGCTCGGAGAAGCTCACGGAGTTCCGGATGCAGCCCTTCCGCGGGCGCAACCGCAAGGTGAAGCCCCAGGAGCCCGAGTTGCCGGAAGCGCCGAAACTCCCGGCGCCCACCGTTTCGTAGCCTGAGATCGTAGCCTGAGATCGGGGGGCGCCCTGCGCCCCCCACTTTTTTTCACGATGAGAGATCTGACTCTGTCGTTCCGGATGGATCGAGCGCCTGACGCGCGATGCGCAGGCGTTCGCGGTTCTTTGACAACTGAATCGAGTAACTCCCGCCGGGGCCCACGGCCACCCCGGGCGGGAGCCTTTCCAAATCCCGCGCCCCGCCTTCGCGGCGGGCGGGGCGCGCGGCCTTGCGCTTACGCAAACCCTCCCATACACATCTTCGGCGCAGCGGAGATCCCCCCAATGTAGAGACGCCCCGTGGGGCGTCTCCGGAAGCGGAGAGATCTTTCCGAAAACAAGGACATGCCGCGGGATCTCTCGCCCGTCCGGGCCGTCCATCCCGATCCGGAGACGCCCCACGGGTCGTCTCTACATTGAGAGGCTCTCCGATCTCCTGCGACTTTCCGGAGGCAGTCCGGAAGGACTGGACTCTCTCTAGCGCTAGCGCTTACCGACTAAGAGCTCCTCCTGCTGCCTGGGCGGCGATTTGACCGTCTAAGCAGCGGCAAGAGCCGTATGCAGACCGCCGATGCATCACGTACCCCTCGGTTGAGGCTGCTTAGGCGGTCAGCCGGAGAGTGCCCAACTACGCGTGATTCCGATTTGTCAATGACTTACCACGCGCCTCCCCTTTCTACCCCATTCAATTCAGAGGAGACTATGACTTTGCTGCCTAGGCGGTGACGCCTGAGCGTATTGACGAGGATCTTGAAGGAGCGTAAGATGGCGTAACTATAACAAAGTGAGCGCACATAGAGACATAGCGATTCTCTGCGATTCGGGGCTCTGGATGGTGGACGGGAAGACGAAGGATGCAGGGGGTCGAATACCATCACGAGGTTATGCGGTAGCAGGTAGGCCTGAAAAGCTTTGGCACTACTGATGACTATGGGCCAACGATTCCATTTCACTTGGTGGGGCTTGCCTATCGGCTTGTTCATTTCAAGTCTGATAGCCTTTTCTATCTGGTATTCAGGAGCGGAATCCGTATCTGACCAGGTCATAGTCTTTGTTTTGTCTGTATTGTTGCCGCTGCTATTTTCTCTACTCGGTGCCTTGGTCTTTCAGCGCACCCGCCCTCTAGGTCTTCCTGCCAGTTGCAAAGAGAATGTCCATGAACTGCCTGCCAAGGCCGGAGCCACAAGGGTTTGCTCGCCAAGATCACCTTGGCGCTGGATATCACCCCTGGTGAGATCTCGGAAACAGTAACT
>DATHUD010000521.1:0-5445 GCA_035462575.1 Thermoanaerobaculia bacterium
GGCGACGTCACCCTCCCCTCGTTCCGGGGGGACATCATCAACCGCTCGCCCTATACGGCGGCGGACCGGATTCCGGACCCGACGCTTCTCCTGCGCGGCTATGAGCGGGCGGCGCTCACGCTCAATTTCATCCGCGGCCTGATCGAGGGCGGCTTCGCCGATCTCCACCATCCGGAGTACTGGGACCTGGCCTGGGTGAAGCACTCGCCCCACGCCGAGGAGTACAACCGGCGCGTGGAGGCGATCGGCCAGTCGCTCCGGTTCCTGGAGCGGCTCGCCAGCCAGCGGGTCAGCGAGATGAACCGGGTGGACTACTTCACGAGCCACGAGGGGCTCCATCTCCTCTACGAGCAGGCCCAGACCCGGCAGGTCCCCCACCGGACCGGCTGGTACAACCTCTCGACCCATTTCCCGTGGCTCGGCATGCGCACGGCGCAGAGGGAAGGCGCCCACGTCGAGTATTTCCGGGGGATCGCCAACCCCATCGCGGTGAAGGTCGGCCCGGCGATGACGCCCGAGGGGCTGATCGAGCTGATCGAGGTGCTCGACCCCAAGGAGGAGCCCGGGCGCCTGACCCTCATCCACCGCTTCGGCCACAAGAAGATCGCGGCCGGGCTGCCGTCGATGCTCCGCGCCGTGGCCCGCACGGGGCGGACGGTCCTGTGGGTCTGCGATCCGATGCACGGCAACACGGAGACGACGTCTCATGGCGTCAAGACGCGGCGCTTCGACGACATCCTCGCGGAGCTGGAGCAGGCTTTCGAGATCCACGAGAGGGTCGGCACGTACCTGGGCGGCGTCCACTTCGAGCTGACCGGCGAGGACGTGACCGAGTGCACGGGCGGGGCCCGGGGCCTGACCGACGAAGACCTCCAGCGCGACTACCGCTCGGCCGTGGACCCGCGGTTGAATTACGAGCAGGCGCTGGAGATGGCGCTTTTGATTGCGCGGCGGATGGGGTAAAAAGGACCCCGGTCCCCCGCCCGGGCCCTCACCTCCCCGGCCCTCCTCTCCCAGCCTCCCGTCCTTCCCCCGGGAGAGGAGGGAGTGGATAGTCCGAGTTACTCTTGAATAAGGGCTCCCTCTCCCGGTCGGGGGGCGGGAGGCTGGGAGAGGGTTGGGGTGAGGGTCCGGGCGGCTCTGCCGCCCGGCTCGGGAGCGCCCCTACCGCCCCACGTACCCCACCCCCCGGAGCTGCTCGCGGAGCGCTTCGTCGCTCCCGGCCGGGTCCTCCGCCCGGCCCATCGCCTCTCCCCTCCTCTCGATCTCGATCCCCGTGGCCCCGGAAGGCAGCGGCGAGGAGGTGGTCTGCCAGGAGCCTCCGAGGAGCACGAAGCGCATCGGCCGCGGGAGCCGGCCCACGGGCAGGGCGCGCGACAGCGTGGCCTCCCCCGCCGCGAGGCTCACCTCGAGGTCCACGTCCTGGGGCCCTTCCAGGTAGAGGGGGAAGGCGGTTCCGGGCGGCACGGTGAGCACGGTCTCGCCCTTCTCCCAGACGGCGCAGTCGCACGGCAGCTCGAAGGCCTTGACCCGGAAGGCGTGGGCGAGCGGGCCTCCCAGGCGGACGCGGAGCGGCTCCGGCCCGGCGTTCTTCACCCGGACGGCCACGTGGTTTCCCGAGTGGAGGACATGGCCCTCGACATTCCTCCGGAGCGTCCGCTGCCGGGCATCGCCCTCCGCGAGGTTCGCCGCCTCCCCCGGGTCGCTCCGGAGATCGAAGAGCTCCTGATCCCCGTGGTACGGCCGCCAGGGAGAGCGCTGGTAGATGTACTTCCAGCGGTTCAGGACCCGCACGGAGACGCCCCGGTTCCCGGAGGCGGCGGAGCTGTAGGCCTCCTTGGGGAACGGGGCCTGGGGGTTTTCGATCAGGGGGAGGAGGCTCCGTCCGTCGATCCCCGGAGGGGACGGGAGGCCCGCGAGCTCCAGGAGGGTGGGCATCACGTCGATCAGGCGGACCTGGGCCGGCACTCGCCGGACCTCCGGCCGGACGCCGGGGAGCGCCACGGCGAGCGGGACCAGGAGGTTCCATTCATAGAGATAGCCGTGCCCCGCCGAGCCGTGCTCTCCCAGGCCCTCGCCGTGGTCGGAGGTGAACACGACGGCGGTGCGGTCCTCGAGCCCCGAGCTCCGCAGGCGGTCGAGGAATCCGCCGATCTTCTCGTCGGCGTAGGCGATGCCGCTGTCGTAGAGGGCGGCCACCTCGGGCAGCCGCTCCGCGGGGAGCGGCGAGACCTTGGGCTCGGGCTTGCGCACGAGCTCGGTGAACCGCGCCTCGTACCGGTACGACGTCTCGGCCACGGGCGGAACGAGCTCGTAGAGCACCTCGGGCGGGGCCTCGCCCGGGCGGCGGCTCCCCCCCGCGAAGCGGGAGAAGTACGGCTCCCGGGCGCTGAACGGAGCGTGGACCTCGTAGGTGTGGAGGAACAGGAGGAACGGCTCGGTGGCGCTCTCCTCGATCCAGGCGCGGGCCCGCTCGATCCCCCGGTCCAGATCCTTGCCGGTCGATCTCACGGCGTGGGCGCTCTCCCGGTGGGCGTGGAAGCGGTCGAACCCTTGAGCCAGGCCGTAGCCCGGCGTCAGGTAGGCCCCGCCGGTGAACGCCGCCGTGGCGTAGCCCTCCCGGCGCAGCCGCTCGGCGAGCAGGGACAGCGAGTCCGGAGCCGGCTGGCCGTAGTTGATCCCGTGGGTCACGGCGTCCAGGCCGCTGAACAGCGAGACGTGGGAGGGGAGCGTCCAGGGGGCCGGGGCCACGGCGTTCTCGAAGACGACGGCGCGGCGGGCGGCCCAGGCGTCCAGCCGGGGCGTGGTCGGCTTCGGGTAGCCGTAGAGGGAAGTGTGGTCGGCGCGCAGGGTGTCGACGAGGACGATCACCACGTTGGGCCGGGGATCTCCGCCCTTCCGCACGGCCACGACCTCGGGGTGGGCCCAGACGGGGAACCCCTTCAGCGGGTCGAAGGGGCCGGCCGCCCGGGTTTCGAGGGCCAGGCGCGCGCGGGAGCCGGCGAGCGGGGCGAGCGGGATCTTCGCCTCCCTCCAGCGCGGCTCCTTCTCCGGCCGCACGGCTTCTTCGAAGAGGACGCGGGGCTCGGAGCCCCCGTTCCGGGCCGTCACCCGGAACGTCACCGGCGGGCCGGCGGTGGCTGTGAGGGAGTAGGCGAAGCGCAGCTCGGCCCCGTCCGGCACCTCGATCTCGCGCTCCCAGAGCCGGCCCGGGCGGGCGAGGAGCGCCGCGCGGGCGTCGCCGTCCAATTCGACGCGCCACGGCCGGGCCTCGGCCTCGGCCAGGCGCCGCGGGTCGAGCCGGCGGCGGAGCCCCTCGACCGACCGGACCACGACGCGGCCCGCGCTGGAGACCGGATCGATGCGGAGGTAGCGGATCTTCCCTTTCCAGAGGGGGTGATTCCCCACCGGGATCGAGTAGGAGCGGGCCGCGGGCGAAGCCCCGGGATCCTCCACCGAGACCCTCATCCCGCGCTCGGGGACGAAAGCCTCCCCCTCGGCGGCCCAGAAGACCTCCGCGAAGGCCCCTCCTCCCAGGGCGGACTGGCGGATGCGCAGGATGTCGACCTCGCGGGCGTCGAAGTCCACGGTCCGGACGAGGTACGGGTCCGCCGTAGAGGATCGCAGGGCGAGGCCCTCCGGCGTGAGCCCGTAGAGCTGGTCCGCGTTGTGCGGAGCCCAGGGGGAGAGGTCCTCGGGCGTGAGGAAGCTCCACCGGAAGCGGGGGATCTCGTCGTGGACGCGGATCGCCGGCGCGGAGCCGGCGGGCTCCTCTTCGATCCACCGCGCAACGCTCTGCCGCCGGGGCGGCCCGTCCGCGATGCGGTCTCCCCGGCAGCTCAGGGTGAGCGGCAGAAGGGCAGCGAGGCCGAAGGCCAGGAATCGGGAGCGCATGGTTTCCGAAAAGGATCGGGGCCGCAGTATAGCGGAGGGGATATAAGATCCGGGCGGAGGACCCGAAAAATGACGGAGCTGCGAAGGAGGCGAACGGCCTGGATGGGCCTGCTCCTCGGCGGATGGGCCTGCGCCGCAATGGCGCTCCCCGCCTTTCCCGGGGCCCAGGGGTTCGGAGCGGTGGCGACCGGCGGGCGCGGGGGCCAGGTGCTCAAGGTGACGACGCTCGCCGCCTCGGGCGCGGGGAGCCTCCAGTGGGCGCTCGACCAGCCCGGCCCGCGGATCATCGTGTTCGCGGTCTCCGGGGTCATCGAAGGGGACGTCCGGATCCCGCACGGGGACGTGACGATCGCGGGCCAGACCGCCCCCGGGGCGGGCATCACGATCCATGGCCATCTCACGACGGAATTCGGGACCACCTTCGGGAACCTCGTCATCCGCCATCTGCGGGTCCGCGCCCCGGCCGCGAACGCCGACTGGCCGCCGGACCAGCACGACGCGATCCAGTTTTCGACGAACCACACGATGATCCTCGACCATGTGGACATCTCCCACGGGATCGACGAGAACTTCGATCTCTGGGGCGGGGCGCAAAACATCACGGTCCAGTGGTCGGCCATCACGTTCCCGGTCTACAACGGCGGGCATCCGGACGGGGCGGCGCACAACCTGGGCATTCTGAACGGCCCGGGCGGCGGGCGGATCTCGATCCACCACAACCTTTTCGTGCACAACCGGGCGAGGACCCCGGCGCTCGCGGAAGGGCCGGCGGACGTGAGGAACAATGTGATCTATAACGCGCGGGAGGCGTTCGTCCACCACAACGCCGCGGCGGGGGATTTCAACATCATCGGGAACTACTACAAGGACGGCCCGAGCGCGAATCTCGCGCCTCTCTGGTTCGACCCGGAGAACGGCCCCACGGTGCCGACCCGCTACTACGTCTGGAACAACCACGTGGACGACCCGGGAGTTTTCACCGGCCGGGTGGACAACCCCTTCACCACGCCGGGCTTCGATGACGAATATGATTTCTATTGCTGCGGCATCCAGTCGCCGCAGTTCAACGCGGTAGGGGAATTCAACTTCACGACGTACCCCGGGTACGTCGCGATCCCCACGGAGAGCCCCGCCGCGGCCTACGAGACGGTGCTCGCGCGCGCCGGGGCCTGGCCGCGGGACCTCGTGAACCAGTGGGCGGTCGAGGAGACGCGCGCCCGGACAGGCTCGTGGGGGAACCGGCGGCCCGCCGGCTGGATGACGGGCCTGACGCCGGGCACGCCGCCGCCGGACACGGACAACGACGGCATGCCGAACGCCTGGGAGACCGCCCGCGGCCTCAATCCGGCGAACGGCGCGGACCACTCGACCGTGATGGCTTCGGGCTACACGGCGATCGAGGAGTACATCAACGAGAGGGCCGCGACCGTCGAGGGGGATCTGTTTTCGGACGGGTTCGAGTCGGGGAACACGGCTGCCTGGTTCTGAGGCGGCCGCCCACCCCGGCCCTCACCTCCCCGGCCCTCCTCTCCCACCACCCCATTCCCCCTC
>DATHUD010000522.1:0-11468 GCA_035462575.1 Thermoanaerobaculia bacterium
AACTCCGCGGTCTTCGTGTAGGCGAGCGGGCCGTATTTCGGATCGATCCCGTGCACGAGCTCGGCGAAGCTCCCGCCCGTCTCGGGGAAGAGGATGACGTCGAAGCGGCCCGAGAGGTTCCCGCGCTTCACGTCGCCGTCGTGGATCAGCGTGTAGGGGATCCCCTCCCGGTCCAGGGTGTAGCGCGCCCAGCCCGCGTCCTGGGTGTCGGTCCAGGTGTGGAAGAGCGCCAGGCGCGGCAGGTCCGCCACGTGGCGGCGGACGTCGGGCATCGAGGCGGACGCCGAAAACGACAGCCCCGTCTTCGCGGCCACGTCCTCCACCGCCTCCCGCGGCGCCTGAACGATCCAGCTCCCGGCCGGGTACTCGGTCCCGCCCACCGAAAACGCCCGCTCGGCCGCGTCCACCTGGTTCGACCCCAGGAGCACCCGGGCGCGGAGCAGGGCCGTCTGCCCCGTGTCGCGCAGGAGGAAGATCTCGCCCGCGCCGTCGACCGTGCCCTGGGGAGCCGCGCCCGCGGCCACCGGCTCCATCGGAGCGTCCAGGATCTTCCTGTCGGCGATCGACGAGCCTTCGACCCCGTAGAGGAGCGGCCAGGTCCAGGCCACGTCGTCGTAGGGGGTGTTCGGCTCGTCCGCGGGGAACTTCTGCTCTTCGAGGAAATTGACGGCGGCGCTCCGGTACGGCTGGTCCATGCGGACCACGGTGCTCCCCGCGGGCCAGGTCTTCTTGCCAAGGGTCAGATCCGCGGTCAGGCGGTGGACCTCGATCCGGTGTGCCCGGAGCTGGTCCACGAGGTAGGCGAGGCGCCCCGGGTCGCGCTGCGCGGGCGGGAAAATCCAGGCGTAGGGCGCCTCGGTCTTCCCTTTTTCGAGCGACCGGTTCGCCTTGGTCCAGAAGCTCTCGAGGAGGTCCCGCCGGTTGCGGGCGGCGTACTCCAGGGCCTCGAGCACCCCGGCCTGCATGTAGTTCGTGTTGTTGCGCAGCGACCAGCGGACCTTCTTGGCCGGCGGCCAGGGGCGGTACCACTGCACCTCGGTCACCGGCTTGCCCGCGAACCGCCGCTCGCCGAGCTCGCGGTCGAAGGTGCCGGGGTGGGAGTTGCCGAAGGTCTCGTAGAAGCGTCCCACCGAGTGGTGATTGCTGGCGACCGAGACGAGGTAGCCGGGCCACCAGCCGTCCCAGAATCCCCACGTCCACACGCCGGGGAGCCCCTGGGCCGCGAGAGCGCCGGCCTCGTTGACACCCATCGTCGTCCACTCGCTGATCGTCACCGGATCCACGGCGCGGCTGTAGGGGCCGTGGCCGGTCGAGATATAGAGAAGAGGGACCGACTCGTGGAGGTCGTGGATCACCTGGGGGTGGTACGTCCAGAACGCGCCGTTGACGGCCCGGGTGAGCGCCTGGGTGATCTGCATGCCGTCCCGGTTGTTGTCGTGGAACACGTAATGGCCCCAGTAGGGGGGCGAGGAGAATTCCCGGAGATCCTCCCAGGCCAGGTTCTTCCCCTTCAGATGGCGCTCGTACCACTCGACCTGCCGGTCCCGCCCGTCGGTCTCGACGACCGGGGTGATGAGGATGATGGCCTCCCGCCGGATCGCCTGGATCTCCGGCCGCTCGGAGACCGCGAGCCGGTAGGCCAGCTCCATCAGCATCTCGGGGCTCCCCGTCTCGGTCGAATGGAGCCCTCCAAGGAGCCAGTAGAAGACCTTGCCCTCGTCCGCGAGCCGCCGCGCCTCCTCGCGCGGGGTCCGCCGCGGGTCCGCGAGGAGCCCGGTGATCTCGCGGTAGCGGTCGAGGCCTGCCAGGTTCTCCGGGTCCGAGACCATGGCGAGAAGGATCTCCCGGCCCTCCTCGCTCTCGCCGATCACATCCACCAGCACCCGGTCGCTCGCCTCGTCGAGCTTCCGGAAGTAGCCATGGACGTCCGCGACCTTCGAAAGCACGTCCGGGGCCCCCACGATGTGTCCCAGCACCTCGGTGGGAGACGGCACCGTGTCCGAGTCCGGCACGTAGGACACCGGCTCCGGCAGGTACTCGGGCGCGGTCGTCGCCTCCCGGATCTTCTCGACGCTCCCCGCCTCCGCCCGGTCGGGAGCCCAGGGCTCGGGCGCCACGGGCGCGGGCTCCTGCGCGGACACGGCGAACGCGAGGAGAAGTCCAGGGATCAGAAGGCGGGCCGGGCGGGTTTTCATCGGGTCTCCTTGCGGTGAAAGGGCACGCTAAGATACCCAGATCCGAGGCGGGAGGACAAGGAGCAGAGATCCGGCCTTGACGCTCTTGACTTGACAGTCTTGACAAGCTAACCTGCCTCCATGATGAGACGGACTCGCGCAGTGGAAGCAGCCAAAGCCTTCGTGGAAACCCTCGAGGGGCTCGGCCTTTCGGAGGACACCCCCGATTTCTCCGATCCGGCAGCCCTGGGCCGGCGGGCGGCCCTGCTGGTGGTCTCCGAAGCGATCTGGGGAAAGTACCTCGGTCCTCTCCTCGAAACGGAGGACGTGCAGACCCTCCTGCGCGTCAACAGCCGCCAGGCGGTCAGCGATCTGGCCAAGAGGGGGCGCCTCCTGGCCCTGAACGCGTCGGGAGGGCGCAAGGTCTATCCCGCTTTCCAGTTCGCCCGAGGGGGCCGTCCTTTCCCGGATATGGCCGAGCTGCTGAAGATCCTCTCCGGTGCGGTCGAGACTCCCTATACCATCGCCTCCTGGATGGTGAGCCCGGAGCCTCTCCTCGACGACAAGACCCCGGCTGCCTGGATGCAGGAAGGCGGCAATCCGGAACCCCTCTTCGAGGCCGCCCGGCGTATGGCGTGGCGGCTCGGCCAGTAGCTCTCCCCTGAGCCCCCTCGTTGCTCCTCCGCCGGATCTGCGCGAGTTCCCGGGCCTGCGCCTGGAACGCGGCAAGCCTCTTTACCGGATCCACCGCGCCGGCCGGAACCCCTGGTGGTTTTCGAGCGGCGGCCTCGGACGTTTCGATCTCCGGGAGCGACCCGGCTCTCCCCCCTGGAAGGGGACCTGCTACCTGGCAACGACGCCTCTGGGCTGTTTCATCGAGGTCTTCCGAGAGGGCTTTCTCGTTCCGGCGGCCGAGCTCGAGGAGCGTTCTATCTCTCATCTGGCGCTGCCGTCTCAGGTGAATCTCGCGGACTGCACCTCCAGCCGGAGCCGGGCCTTCGGAATCACCGCCGAGGTCCACTCCACACCGCATTACGAGATCACCCAGGCGTGGGCCGCAGCGTTTGAATCCGCCGGCTTTCACGGTATCCACTACTTCCTGCGCCATGACCCGGGACAGCGGCTGACGGGCGTCGCCCTGTTCGGACCCGCCGGAGCCGGGACGGGAGCCTCCGGGTATCCCCCGGGGCTTGTACGGCCGATCGGTCCGGACATCCTGGCGGAAGCCGCTTCACGCTTCGGGATCCTGACCCTGCCGGCGCCCTGAGCCGCCCGCCCCCACCCGCACCACCACCACCGTCACATCATCCGCCGACTCGACGTTGCCGCGGAAGGCGGCGAGGTCGGAGAGGATGGCTTCGCGGATCGAGAGGGGGCTCCTCCCGTTTTCGACCTGGGCGACCACCCGCTCCAGGCGCTCGCGGCCGTACTCCCTCCCTTCGCCGTCCAGGGCTTCGACGAGGCCGTCGCTGTAGAGGACGAGGAGGTCGCCGGGAGCCAGGGTGCGGGCTTCGGCCTCGAAGCGGGCGTCCTTGAAGGTCCCGAGCGGCGGGGCGCCCTTGCCGACCTCTTGGAGGCGTCCTCCTCTTGCGTGAAGAAGCGGCGGGTGGCCGGCGGAGGCGACGGTCAAGGTGCCTTCCTCGCGGTCCAGAACGGCCAGGAGCAGGGTGACGAACATCCTTTTTCCCGTCGTCCTGCGCACCATCGGGCTCAACCGCGCGAGGACGCGGACGGGCTCCGCCAGATCCTTTTCGAGGAGGTAGAGGCAGCTCCGGAGACCGGAGAGCAGGAGGCCGCTCGCGACGCCGTGGCCCGCCACATCGCCGATCCCCAGGACCACCCGGGACGGCGAGAGGACGAAGTAGTCGTAGTAGTCGCCGCCCACCTCGGTCGCAGGGAGCGAGACCGCGGCCACCTCCAGCCAGTCGACGGCCGGGGGGCGCTGGGGGAGCATGCTCAACTGGATGCGCCGTGCGTAGCCGATCTCCTCGCGCATCCTTATCCGCTCCCGCGACCGGCTCGACTCCCGGCGGAAGGAGTCGAGGAAGCGGCGCTTCTCGGCGCGGGTCCAGAGGAGGGCGCAGGCGCAAGCGACGAGGGCCGGAATCGTCTGCTCGGGATCAAAGGCGCCGAGGAGCCAGCCCTGTGGCGGAGCCGAGGGGTCGATGCGGAGGCAGGAGAGCACCCCCAGGACCCCGTAGAGCAGCAGGAACTCCGAGACCCGCAGCCGCAGAAAGACGATCAGGAACGCCAGGAAGACGAGAAACCCGGAGGACGCCTCCTCACCGGGGCTCGCGCGGACGACCCAGCTCTTCCAGAGGAGGAACTGGAAGAGGAGGTAGACGATGAGGATGCGGCGGAAATGGCGCGCGAACCACTCCTCCTTGCGGGCGGCGAAGATCCCCAGGGTGAAGGCGAGATTGGCGCCGTAGAAAACGATTCCCCAGAGAATCCCGGCGCTGATCACCGCGACGACGGAGATCAGGGACATGAGGAACAGGAACGGCAGGAGCCAGCGGACGACGCGCCAGTTCCGGGCGTCGAAATGCCGGGCGAGAGCCACCGGCTCGGGCAGCAGGACGAGGTCGTCCAGGGAGATCGCCTTCACGGTTCCTACCTACGGGGAAAAGCGGCGAGAGTTCAGCCGCGCCGGGGCGGTTCTTTGAGACGGAGGACCACCAGGGTGATGTCGTCTTCCTGCTCGTGGTCCCCCTTGAAGTTCGAGAGGTCTCCCAGGACGGCGTCGCGGACCTCCCGGGCCGTCCGGCTGTCGGCCGCCCGCGCGACCGCCCGCTTGAGCCGCGCATCGCCATAATCCTTGTCGAGAGAGCTCCTGGCTTCGATGATGCCGTCGCTGTAGAAGACGAGGAGGTCGCCCGGGGCGAGCGGGCTGCGCACCTCCTCGTAGCGGGCGTCCAGGAAGGTGCCGAGCGGCGGGGCGCCCTGGCCGATCTCTTCGAACTCGCGGGCGTGCGAGTCGTAGCGCAGCACGGGCGGGTGGCCGGCGGAGGCCACGGTCAGGGTGCGTTCGTCCCAGTCGATCACGGCGCAGAGAAGGGTGACGTAGGTACGCCGGTCGGTCGTCCTCCGCACCATGTGGTTCAGGCGCTCGAGGATCGCGACCGGCGAGACCATCTCCTCCTCCAGGAGATAGAGGCAGCTCCGCACGCCCGAAAGGAGGAGGCCGCTCGCGAGGCCGTGCCCCGCCACGTCGGCCACCACCAGCGCCATCTGTCGGGGTCCCAGGAGGAAGTAGTCGTAATAGTCGCCCCCCACCTCGGTCGCGGGGAGAGAGGCCGCGGCGAGGTCCAGCCACTCCACGTTGGGCGCTCCCTGGGGGAGCATGCTCAACTGGATCTTCCGCGCGTACTCGATCTCTTCGCGCATCCTTATCCGCTCCCGGTAGCGGGAGCTCTCCCGCCGCCAGCCGGCGAGGAAACGCCGCCGGTCGAGTTGCGAAAAGACCAGGGTCACGATCAGGCAGAGGATGGAGACCGACGTCACCGCGGCGGTGTCGCCTTGGGAGAGCCCGGCGTCCGCGGGGAGGCCCAGCCAGCCCGCGGGGAACACCGCGGCCACCCAGAAGGTGCCGTAGAGCAGCAGGTGCTCGGACACGCGAAGCCGGAAGGCGAGGAACAGAAAGGCCGCCATGATGAAGATGGGGATCGACTCTCCCCCCATCAGCGTGCTCGTGAACTTGAGCGCGAGGATCTCCGTGAACAGGTAGACGAGGTGGATCTGGCGGGCGCTCCGCACATAGAGCTCCCGGCTCCGCAGCGCGAAGACCCCCAGGTTGAGCAGCAGGTTCAGGACGTAGACGACCGCCGCGAAAGGCTTGCCCGCCTCGAGCCCGCCGGCGATCCCGCCGAGCGACATCAGCGCGACGAAAAGCACCAGCCAGCGCAGAACGCGGTCGTTCTTCGCGTCGAAGTGACGCTGCAGGGCCAATGGCTCGGGCAGCAGCACGAGCTCGTCTGGAGTGGGCGCTTTCATGGAAGACAGCCGGGGTTCCCGGAAAGCACAATGCTATCCTGCCCGGCATGGAAAAGCAGGCCCGTCTCGTGACCGAAGCCCTGGAACGGGCGGGAAAGGGCCTGATCGTCGTGGTCACCGGGGCCGGCGTGTCCGCGCCGAGCGGCCTGCCGACCTTCCGCGGCACCGATCCCGGGGCGATCTGGAACCGGGACGTGACCGAGATCGGCACCCGGGACTACCTCTCGCGGCACCCGGTCGCCTGGTGGCAGTGGTTCCTGGACCGCTTCTCGGGCGTAGATCACGTCCGGCCCAACCCCGCCCATCATGCGCTCGTGGCGCTGGAGCGCTGGCAGAGGGCCCGGGGCGGGGATTTCCTCCTGATCACCCAGAACGTGGACACGCTCCACGAGCAGGCGGGCTCGGAGCGTCTGGTCAAGGTGCACGGCACGGCGGACCGCCTGCGCTGCACGCGCCAGGGCTGTACCCTCGGCTCCCCCGCCGGCTCGTTCCCGCGCACCGATGCCGACCTCGCCGCCTTCAAGGCCGCCCCCGGCCAGGACACCCTCCCCCGCTGCCCGGTCTGCGGCTCTCTGCTGCGCGCCCATGTCCTCCTCTTCGACGAGCTCTACGACGAGCACGTGGACTACGGGTGGAACCAGGTCCGGTACGCGGTCGAGAGGATGGCCCTGGTGATCTTCGCGGGAACGTCTTTCTCCGTGGGGGTGACCGACCTCGTGCTCCGCCAGGCCCTGGGCTGGAGGCTCCCGGTCCTCTCGATCGATCCGGCCGCCGAGCCGCCGTGGCCGGGGGTCACCGGGGTTCGCTCGGGGGCGGAAGAGGTGCTGCCGGAGGTGTGCCGGGAGCTGGGGCTTCCCTAGCCGAAAGGACAGCAGGGACTGCAACGACTGCAAGGACAAAAAAGCCCTTGGTCCCTGTCGTCCTTGCAGTCCCTGCTGTCCTTGCAGTCCCTGGTTTTTCCGCCTACTTGAAGAGATCGCCCAACACCCCGGCCAGGAAGCCCGCTGCCAGCGCGCCCGCCAGAGAGCCTGGAGACGACTGGGAGGGTCCCCCGAAGCTCCGCAGGCTTCCCTGGATCGCCAGTTGCCGGAGCGCCGCCCGCTCGGCTTCGGCCGCGTTCTGCGACTGCCGGCCCGCGTCGGTGCGGAGAAAGCGCAGCAGGTCTTCGAGCTCGTGGAGGTCGAACCAGACGCCGTGCTTCTGGCAGACGTCCAGGATGATGCCGCTCCGCTTCCCCCAGTTGCGCCGGTTCATGGTCGCCTTGCAGACGACGCACGGGCGGTAGAACGGCCCTTTCTGCGGCGCCCCTCCGGCGGACTTCCTTTCCGCCGGGCGGAGGTCCAGGTCCGGCAGCGTCTGCGCCCGGGCCCGTTCCGCCAGGATCTCGAAGACCTCCTTCTCGATCCAGATCCCGCCGCAGGTGTCGCACTCGAACATCGCGACGTTGGTCGCCCCGAGCTGGCGGCTGCCGAGCCGGCGGCCGTCGGCGCAGGAGGGGCACGGAAGCTCGCACCCGGCGGCCGCCGCCTGCCGGACCAGCACGGGAGTGCCGCAGGAGTGGCAGAAGTGCGCCTTGCCGCTCACCCGCGCCATGCAGCGCGAGCAGATCGTGTCCAGGTCTCGCTCGTGGAGGGTGAAGTCCGCGTTGCAGTAGCGGCAGGCCCGGGCCGACTCCTCCCGCGGAGCGCCGCAGGAGGAGCAGCGGATCACGGCCGCGTCATGCGTGCGGGGTTGCGGCACCGTGACGCTGGCGCCACAGGAGCACTGGAACCGCTCCCCCACGGGACGCGCCGCAACGTCGAACTGACGCCGGCATTCGGAGCACGCAATCAGGAAATGCATCGAGCTTGGGCTCGAAGCATAGCATGGACTAATCCCGCCGCAGAGCGACCAGGGGATCCACCTGCGTGGCCCGCCGGGCCGGCAGGTAGTTCGCGACGAAGGCCACCGCGGCGAGCACCAGGGGGACGGCCAGGAACGTCGCCGGATCCTTGGCGCTCACGCCGTAGACCTGGTCTTCGAGGTAGCGGCTGGCGAACCAGGCCCCGAGGAGGCCGGCCGCCACGCCCGCGAGCACCAGCACCATCCCCTGCCCCACCACCAGGCGGAGCACGCTCTGGCGCTGGGCGCCCAGGGCCATGCGGATGCCGATCTCGTGGGTGCGCTGGGCGACCGTATAGCTGACGACGCCGTAGACCCCCACCGCGGCGAGCACCAGCGCGAGGCCGGCGAAAAGGGCCAGGAGCACCGTCTTGAAGCGGCTCTGGGAGAGCGAGGCCGAGACCAGCTCTTCGAGCGTCCGGATCTGGTCGATGGGCAGGTTCGGATCGAGCGCCTTGACCTGCTCGCGGACCGGCCCGGCCAGGGTGGCGGGGTCCTGGGAGGTGCGGACCACCAGGGCGGCATCCGGCATCGGGTTCTGGAGCTGCGACCAGTAGGCCTCCGACCCCGCCTCCTCGTTCATGGCGTTGTGGCGGACCTCCCCCACCACGCCCACCACGGTCAGCCACTTCGTGTCGGGCTGGCCCGGATCGTCGAAGGTGAAGCGCTTGCCCAGGGGGCTCTCCCCGGGCCAGACCTTGTTCGCCATGGTCCGGTTGATGACCACGGCCCACGGAGCGCGTTCGTCCTCCCGCTCCGTGAAGGCCCGGCCCTCAAGAATGGGGATGCCCATCGCCTTGAAGTAGTCGGGGGTGACCGCGCGCACGTTGGTCGAGGGCACCTCGTTGCGCGGCGGCTCCGGCCGCCCCTCGACCGCGAAGGCGAGGACCATGTTGCTGCCGGAGAGCGGCAGGGGGTAGACCGTGGCGGCGGCGAGGACGCCCGGGAGCGCCTTCACGCGCTCCACGATCTGCTGCGAAAAGGCGATCTGCCGGGGCTCCTCGGCGTACGAGGCCTGCGGCAGGGTGTAGCTCACCGTGAGCACCCCTTCGGGATCGAAGCCGGGGTCCACCGCCTGGAGGCGCGCGAAGCTCTGGATGAGGAGCCCCGCTCCCACGAGCAGCACCAGGGTGAGCGCCACCTGCCCCGCGACGAGAAGGTTCCGCATGGCCCGGCCGCGCACGCCGCCGGCCATGGCCCGCCCCCCTTCCTTGAGCGACTCGGCGAGCTGCCGCCCGGCGGCCGAGAGCGCCGGCACCAGGCCGAAGAGGAGCCCCGTGGCGAGCGACACGAGGAGCGTGAAGACGAGCACGCCGCCGTCCAGCCCGATCTCCTGGGCCCGGGGGATGCCGTCCGGGTCGAGCGCGATCAGAGCCTTGGTGCCCCAGTAGGCGAGGAGCAGGCCCAGGGCGCCGCCGGCCAGGAAGAGCACCATCGTCTCGGTGAGCATCTGGCGGATGAGCCGCGTCCGCCCCGCGCCCAGAGCGGTGCGCAAGGCGATCTCCCGCTCCCGCGCCGCCACCCGGGCGAGGAGGAGGTTCGCCACGTTGGCGCAGGCGATCAGCAGCACGAAGCTCACGAACACGAGGAGGATGACGAGCGCCGGCCGGATGTCCTCCACCATGGTCTCCCGCAGCGAGGTGACGTCGATCCCCCATCCGGTGTTGCTGTCCGGGTACGCCTTCTCGAGCCGCGAGGCGATCCCGGTCATCTCCGTCTCCGCCTTCTCGGCGCTCACCCCGTCCTTCAGGCGGGCGACCACGAGGAGGTAGTGGCCGCCCCGGCCCTCGCTCGCGAGGTCCGCCGTGATGGGCACCCAGATCTGGCGCTCGGACGGGAACTGGAAGTCTTCGGGCGCGATCCCCACCACCGCGTAGCTCTGGCCGTCGAGCTGGATCGGCCGGCCGACCACAGCCGGGTCCGATCCGAAGCGGCTCTGCCAGAGGCCGTGGGAGATCACCGCCACCCGCTCGGCCCCGGGCCGGTCCTCTTCCGGCCGGAACCCCCGGCCCCGCGCAGGCTCGACGCCCATCAGGCGGAAGAAGGAGGACGACACCCGCGCCCCCTGGACCGCCTGCGGCTGCTCGCCGCCGGTCAGATTGAAGCGGGCGAACTCGATGGCGGCCATGTGCTCGAACGACCGGCTCTGCTGGCGCCAGTCTACGAAGTTGGGCGGCGCGACCGAAAAGCGCGGGAAGCCGAGCTCCGGGTTCTTCTCCCAGACGAGGGTCAGCTCGCCGGGATCGGGATACGGGAGCGGCTTGAGCAGCACGCCGTTGACGACGCTGAAGATCGCCGTATTGGCGCCGATGCCGAGCGCCAGGGCGAGAAGAGCCGCGAGCGTGGTGCCCGGGCTCTTCAAAAGGGTGCGCAGACCGAACCGGACGTCTTTCCAGAGAGAATCCATCAAGCCTCCGCCTTGAAGAACGTCCGGCTCCCGTCTGAAGTTCCCGCCATCAGGCCGCCACGGCCGCCTCGGGGATCCCCGTGGGCTCCGCGGGGGTGGCGAACCGCTGGCTGCCCAGGAGAGCCACCGCGAGCTGCCTCCACAGGAAGGCGAGCCCGTTCAACAGATTGAGCGCGGCCACCAGGAGCACCACTCCGACGGCCCCGCAGAGGAGGTACTCGGCGAACGAGTCCGGCGACCAGAAGAAGAGATCGATCGTGATCTCCTCCCACGGATAGAGGAACGGCGCCGCGGTGAGACCGCCCGAAATCGAGAGCAGGGCGACCGCCATGATAAAGGAGACGATCCCCAGGGGGAGCTTCAAGAGCAGGAACGCCATCCCCTTCCAGGTGACCGGGTTGCCGAGAAACTCCCCGATCGTCCGCCAGAAGCCCACCGGCTCTCCCACCGCCGCCACGGGCGGGCTCATGGGAGGCACGTCGGCCCCCAGGAGATGGATCGCGAGCTGCCGCTCGAGCGCGGCCAGGCCCCAGCTCCCGGCGAAGACCAGCGCAAGGATCGGCAGCCCGATCCAGAGGATCGTCAGGCCGAAGCCCAGGGCCAGGCCCACGGTCAGAAAGATGAAGTAGCCGATCCCCACCGGGAACGCCAGGGCCAGGTACAGCAGGTTGGTATACGTACGCACCCGGACCGGCGCCAGGAAGAACCCGGCCACGGCGTGGGACAGCGCCTGCGAATCCTTGTCGTCGATGTCCATTTGTCTCTCCTCCGGGCCACGGCGACGGCCGGCCCGTTCGAGAAGGACTACGGGGAAAGCGGGCGCGGGGTTTCGAGGAGCGCCTCCCCCGCCGGCTCGCGCATGTTGTACCAGGAGCTCATCACCCGCCCGTAGGCGCCGGCGTTGGCGATGAGGAGGACGTCCCCCTCCTCGGCGGGCGCGAGGCGCCGGGAGCGGCCGAGGATGTCCCCGGTCTCGCAGATCGGCCCCACCACGTGCGCCACCTGGGTCGCGG
>DATHUD010000523.1:0-7630 GCA_035462575.1 Thermoanaerobaculia bacterium
CCGCGTGATTCCGCTGGAGCGGGCGGCCGAGGCCTACAAGGCCCTGGAGCGGGGCGGCGTCTTCGGCAAGATCGTGCTGTCAGCGGCCTGAGCTGCCCGAGCCCGGGGTGCCGGCCCCTCCCACCTGCACGCTCCGGGCGAAGTACGAGGTGGTCGTGGTCGTCTCGTCCCGCACGGCCACGGCAACCAGTTGCTCGCCCGGGGCCATCTGGAGCGACAGAGAGTACGCGTAGTACTTCCCCATGGCCATCAGCACCTGCTCGCGGGGGATTTCCAGAGCCACCTCGATCTGCCGGACGGGCGTCATCCCCTTTTCATTGCGGCTCGCCACGAACAGCCGGAGCTTCCCGCGGTACACCCCCTGGTCATTCAGGATTCCCAACTTGAAAAGAGGGATGCGGAGGTTGATGGGCACGAGGTACTGCCCTTTCGCATCCCGGGCCGGCTCTCCGACCTCCATGGCGATCTCCAGGGGATTTTCCTGGACGTCGTAGAAGAGGGCGGCGAGCGTGCGGTCGACGGTGCGCTCCAGGGCCGGCTTGTCGCGGTAGCTCTGGCGGCTCCTCACCTTGAGGCCCGGCCGCTTGAGCTTGACCTCGATCCGGTGCTCCTTGCCGTCGCCCGAGTGGGACGGTGTATAGCCCAGGGAGTAGTAGCGGTCGAAGTCCTCGCGCATGCGGGAGAGGTCCGGCAGGAAGTCGGTGGTGTCCAGGATCGCGCGCCCGCCGGTGGCGCTCGCGAGCGCGGTGAGAGTGCCCTGGCGGTTCATCAGGTCGACCTTGGCGATCGAGGGGATCTGGAACAGCCGCTCGTTCGGCCCGAAGCTCGCGTCCGCCGCGTTGCCGGACTCGGGGCCGCTCGCCTGAAGGGTGTACAGGGTGACGCGGTGCGCGTTGGCGTGGGCCGCGAGCGACTGGACGTCGTTGGCCACGCTGTAGCCTTGAGCGTCCATCGCGGCCTGGGAGGCGGCCTGATACGCCTGGGGGCCGATCAGCCGGGAGTCGTAGATCGTGTTGGCGGGGTCGTCGACGACGTTGGTGTTTCCTCTCCCCTCGGCCGGGGCGTTGGGGCCGACGCTCGTGCCGAAGCCCGCGGTCGAGCCCCCGCCGCCGCAGATCTCGTAGAGGAACTGGAAGAGCTCCTCGCCGGGCGTGAAGGAGATGCCGTCGCTCACGTGGAGGAGCGCCTTGCGGCCCGGCACGCCGGACAGCGAGTTGACCAGCACGGTGAGAGCGCCGAACGTCCGCTTCACCTCCTGCCGCTTCGCCGCGGCGTAGCTGTGGGCGGGAGTCGCGATGTCCAGCGGGCAGGGAATGGGAATCGGGCCGTTCAACGACACGGTCTGGATGTCCATCATGGCCTGGAAGGCCTGCCGCTTGGCGCGGTCGTCTTCCTCTCCCTGAACGGTCAGTTTTTCCAACCGGGAAAGGGCGGCTGAAAGGGCCGCCGGATCGCCGGTGAACGGGAGGCGGACGCTCAATCCCAGGTCGTAGGTGACGATCATGACCCGGTCGCCGGGGACGAGCTGCCGAGTGAGGAACTCGCGGAGCTGGCGGACGGCCCGGGACCGGTTCCCCACCCGGAGATTGAAGTTGTCGACGTAGACCACCAGGTTGAGCCCGTCGTCGGAGAGCGCCGCCACGGTCCCCGGGGCAGGCGACGCCGGGGCCGCCGGGGCCGGGGAGCCAGCCGGGCGGGCGCGGTCCACGGCCTCGAAGTTCGTGACCTCCACCCGTTTCCCGTCCTCGAACACTTCGAAGTCGTCCTTGCCGAGGCCGGCCACCGGCTTGCCGTCTTTGTCGGTCACGTAGGCGTCGACGTTCACGACGTCGACCCGGACGACCTCGCCGAAATTCGCGGCCTGTTGGGCGGCCAGGGGGGTGGAAGAAAGGACATAAAGGACGAAAAGGACAAAAAGGACAGGGAGCCCTCCTTGCCCGGGAGTTTCTGAAGTCCTTTGGGTCCTTGTTTTCACGATTTCCTCCTCAGCGGTTCTGGCTTGCGGTGGCCACCGCCCCCACGTTCACGGCGCGGGAGAGGTACGAGGTGGTGGTGGTGGTCTCGTCGCGCACGGCCACGGCGACCTGCTGCTCGCCGGGCGTCATCTGGAGCGACAGGGTGTAGCCGTAGTACTGCCCCATCGCGAACATCACCTGCTCGCGCGGGATCTCGAAGGGGACCTCCAACTGGCGGATGGGCGTCATGCCCTTTTCTCCCCGGGTCGCCACGAAAATCCGGAGACGCCCCTTGTACTTCTCCTGATCGTTCAGGATGCCCAGCTTGAAGAGGGGGATGCGCAGGTTGACGGGCACGATGTACCGGCCGCCCTTCGCCTCCGCGGCTGGCTCTCCGATCTCCAGGGTGACCTCCAGAGGATTGTCCTCTACGTTGTAAAGGAGGGCGGCGAGCGTGCGGTCCACGGTGCGCTCGAGAGCGGGCTTGTCGCGGTAGCTCTGCCGGCTCCGGACCCGGAGACCCGGCCGTTTGACCTTGACCTCGATCCGGTGCTCCTTGCCGTCGCCCACGTGGGCCGGCGTATAGCCCAGGGAGTAGTAGCGGTCGAAGTCCTGCCGCATCAGGGCGAGCTCCGGCAGGAAATTGATCGAATCGAAGAATGCGCGTCCCCCGGTCGCGGAGGCGAGCGCCTGGAGCGAGTCCTGCCGGTTCGCCTTCTGGACCCGGGCGATCGAGGGGAACTGGAGCATCCGCTCGGTCGGCCCGAAGCTCGCATCGGCGGCAGCCGACACCTGGGCGCCGCTCGCTTCGAGCGTATACAGGGTAACCCGGTGGGCGTTGGCATGGGCCGCGAGCCGGTCGACGTCCCCGGCAACGTTGTACGTCTGGGCGTCCAGTTGGGCCTGGGAAGCGGCCTGGTAGGAATCGGGACCGAGGAAACGAGAGTCGAAGAGGATGGTGCTCGGCTCGACCGGTGTGCCCTCGGAAGGGGCTGAGCCCATTCCGGAGGTTACGGCCCCTCCGCCGCACATCTGGAAGAGGAGCTCGAACAGCTCCGCGCCAGGAGTGAGCGTGATCCCGTCGCTCACGTAGAGGACCGCCTTGCGCCCCGGCACGCCGGACAGCGAGTTGACCAGGAGGGTCAGGGAACTGAGCGTCCGCAGCACCTCCTGCCGTTTCACCGCGGCGTAGCCATGGGCCGGCGAGGCGATCTGCAGAGGGCAGGGAGGATCGGTGCTGCGCTTCTGGAGCGCGAGATTCTGAATGGCCAGAATCTGTTGAAAGGCCTCCCGCCGCGCCCGATCATCCTCGTCCCCCTGGACGGAGAGCGTCTCCAACCGGCCCAGGGCCGCGGAGAGGGCCGCGGAATCGCTGGAAAAGGGGAGCTGGACGTTCATGCCGCCGAGGTCGTTGCTGGCGATCATGACCTTGTCGCCGGGGACGAGCTGCCGGGTCAGGAACTCGCGGAGCTGCTGGATGGCCCGCTCCCGGTTGCCGTGGCGGATGTTGAAGTTGTCGACGTAGACGACCAGGTGGAGGCCGGCCTCAGCCGCCGGGACCGCGGCGGCCTCGCCGGCCGTCTGCGGAGCCGGGGCACCCGGGGAGTCGGTCGCCGGGGCGCCCGGGGAGCGGTCCACAACCTCGAAGTTGGTGATCTCCACCCGCTTGCCGTCTTCGAAGACCTCGAAGTCGGCCTTCCCGAGCCCCGCCACCGGCTTTCCGGCCTTGTCGGTCACGTAGGCGTCGATGTTGACGACGTTGACCTCCACGACCTCGCCGAAGCCGGGGGCTTGCTGGGCGGCCAGGGGGGTGGAAGAAAGGACAGCAAGGACTGCAAGGATGCCAAGGACAGAAGCGCCCGTCCCTTTTGGGTCCTTGCTGTCCTTTGTGTCCTTGATTTTCATGATTGCTCCTCAGCGGTTCTGGCTTGCGGTGGCCACCGCCCCCACGTTCACGGCGCGGGAGAGATACGAGGTGGTGGTAGTGGTCTCGTCGCGCACGGCCACGGCGACCTGCTGCTCGCCGGGCGTCATCTGGAGCGACAGGGTGTAGCCGTAGTACTGCCCCATCGCGAACATCACCTGCTCGCGCGGGATCTCGAAGGGAACCTCCACCTGGCGGATGGGCGTCATGCCTTTCTCTCCCCGGGTCGCCACGAAGATCCGGAGACGCCCCTTGTACTTCTCCTGATCGTTCAGGATTCCCAGCTTGAAGAGGGGGATCCGCAGCTTGACGGGCACGATGTACCGGCCGCCCTGCGCCTCCAGGGCCGGCTCGCCGATCTCCAGGGCGACCTCCAGGGGGTTGTCCTCGACGTTGTAGAGGAGGGCGGCGAGCGTGCGGTCCAGGGTGCGCTCGAGGGCGGGCTTGTCCCGGTAGCTCTGCCGGCTCCTCACCTTGAGCCCCGGCCGCTTCACCTTGACCTCGAGCCGGTGCTCCTTGCCGTCGCCCGAGTGGGCCGGCGCGTAGCCCAGGGAGTAGTAGCGGTCGAAGTCCTGCCGCATCAGGGCGAGGTCCGGCAGGAAGTTGACCGCGTCCAAAAACGCCCGTCCGCCGGTCGCCGAGGCGAGGGCGGTGAGCGTGTCCTGCCGGTTCGCCTTGTGGACCCGGCTGATCGAGGGGAACTGGAGCAGGCGCTCGTTCGGCCCCAGGCTCGCGTCGGCGGCGGCCGAAACCTGGGCGCCGCTCGCTTCGAGGGTATACAGGGTGACCCGGTGGGCGTTGGCATGGGCCGCGAGCCTCTCGACATCTCCGGCGACGCTGTACGTCTGGGCGTCCAGGTTGGCCTGGGAAGCGGCCTGATAGGAATCAGGGCCGAGGAGGCGCGAGTCGTAGATGGTGTTGACCGGGTCCGCCGGCACGTCGGTCCCATTCAGGGTCGCGCCAATCCCGGCACTCGAGCCCCCTCCGCCGCAGATCTGAAAGAGGAGCTCGAACATCTCCGCGCCGGGAGCGAGCGAGATCCCGTCGCTCACGTGGAGGACCGCCTTGCGCCCCGGCACACCGGAGAGCGAGTTGACCAGGAGGGTCAGGGCACTGAACGTCCGCTGCACCTCCTGCCGCTTCGCCCGGGCGTAGGCGTGGGCCGGCACGGCGATCTTCTGCGGACAGGGAGGCTCGTTGGGATCGAGGATCGCGAGCTCCTGAAACGTCATGATCTCCTGGAAGGCGTGGCGCCGCGCGCGCTCGTCCTCGTCTCCCTGGACGGAGAGCGTCCCCAGCCCGTCCAGAGCGGCGGAGAGAGCCGCGGGATCGCTGGTGAAGGGGAGCCGGACGTTCATCCCCAGGTCGTAGCTCGCGATCATGACCTTGTCGCCGGGGACGAGCTGCCGGGTCAGGAACTCGCGGAGCTGCTGGATGGCCCGGGCCCGGTTGGAGAAGCGGATGTTGAAGTTATCGACGTAGACCACCAGGTGGAGACCGGTCTCGGGAGCGGCGGCCGCGGCCTCCCCGGCGGGCCGCGGGGCCGCCGGAGCGGCGGGGGCCGGAGCGCCGGTGGCCGGGTTGCGGTCCACGGCCTCGAAGTTCGTGATCTCCACCCGCTTGCCGTCTTCGAAGACCTCGAAGTCGGCCTTCCCGAGCCCGGATACCGGTTTGCCGGCCTTGTCGGTCACGTAGACGTCGACGTTGACGACGTTGACCTCCACGACCTCGCCGAAGCCCGGGGGCTGCTGGGCGGCCAGGGGGGCTGAAGAAAGGACATAAAGGACAAAAAGGACCCAAAGGACGGCACGGACGGGGGAGCCCCGTCTTTCGGAGGTCCCTGTTGTCCTTGCAGTCCTTTGTGTCCTTGGTTCCATGATCCGGGGCCTCAGGGATTCCGAATCGAGGTCAGCGAGGCGTCCGCGCCCACGTTGACGCTCCGGGAGAGGTACGAGGTGGTCGTGGTGAGCTCGTCGCGCACGGCCACGGCGATCTGCTGCTCGCCCGGTGCCATGTCGAGCGACAGGGTGTAGCCGTAGTACTGGCCCATCGCCATCAGCACCTCCTTCTGCGGAATCTCGATCGGAACGTCCACCTGGCGGATCGGGGTCAGGCCGCCGGCTCCGCGGGTGGCCACGAACAGCCGGAGCCTCCCCTCGTAGCTCTCCTCCCCGTCCTCCCCCTTGTGGCTCAGGATTCTCAGCTTGAAGAGGGGGATGCGGAGATAGACGGGCACCATGTGCCGGCCGCCCGCCTGCGCGGTCTGCTCCCCGATCTCCACGGAGACGTCCAGAGGGTTGTCCTCGAAGTCGTAGAGGAGGGAGGCGAGCGTGCGGTCCAGAGTCTGCTCCAGGGCCGGCTTGTCGCGGTAGCTCTGGCGGCTCCGCACGTTCGCCCCCGGCAGCTTGACCTTGACCTCGATCCGGTGCTCCTTGCCGTCGCCCGGGAGGGAGGGCGAATAGGCGAGCGAGTAGTAGCGGTCGAAGTCCTCCCGCAGGCGGGCGAGGTCCGGCCGGAGGTCGATCGAGTCGAGGAACGCGCGCCCGCCGGTCGCGGACGCCAGCGCGGTCAAGGTGTCCTGCCGGTTCGACCGCTCGATCCGGGCGACCGCGGGCATCTGCAGCAGCCGCTCGGTCGGCCCGTAGCTCGCGTCCGCGGCGACCGTGGCCTGCGCTCCGTCCGTCTGCAGGGTGTAGAGGGTCACGCGCTGGGCATTGGCGTGGGCCGCGAGCGTCTCGACGTTTTTGGCCACGCTGTAGCCCTGGGCGTCCATTGCCGCCTGCGAGGCCGCCGGATAGGCGGCGGGGCCGAGGAGGCGCGAGTCGAAGACGGTGTTCGGATCGTCCATCTGCTGCTCGTTGTCGTCGTCTTCCTCCTCGTCGTCCCGCAGGCCGGGCCTCTCGCGCACGGGCGGCCGGTTCGGGATCTGGGCCGTGCCCATCCCGCCGTTCGCGCCCCCTCCGCCGCAGATCTGGTAGAGGAACTGGAAGATCTCCTCGCCCGGGGTGATCGAGATCCCGTCGCTCACGTGGAGGACGGCCTTTCTTCCCGGCAGGCCCGAGAGGGAGTTCACGAGGAGGGTGAGGGCGCTGAACGTCCGGAGCACCTCCTGGCGCCGGGCCGAGGCGTAGCTGTGGGCCGGCGTGGCGATGCTCCTGGGGCAGGGGAGGGGAGGGACGTCTTTGATCGACGCCTCCTGGATGGTCATGATCTCCCGAAAAGCCTGCCGCCGCGCGCGGTCGTCCTCGTCCCCCTGGACCGTCAGCCGGTTCAACCCGTCGAGCGCGGCGGCGATGGCCTCCGGGTCGCTGGTGAACGGGAGCCGGACGTTCAAGCCCAGGTCATAGGAGACGATCGTCACCTTGTCGCCGGGGACGAGCTGCCGGGTGAGGAAATCGCGGAGCTGCTCAAGGGCCCGGGCCCGGTTCCCCGTCCGGAGGTTGAAATTGTCGACGTAGACCACCAGGTGGAGCGCGTCCGCGGGCGGGCTCCCGGCCGGGGCGACCGTCGCCTCCCCGGCGGCGGCAGGCGCCGGAGCCGGGGCGGGTGCGCCGGCCACGGAGGCGCGGTCCACGGCTTCGAAGTTCGTGATCTCGACCCGCTTGCCGTCCACGTAGAGCTTGAAGTCCCCCTTGTCGAGGCCGGTCACCGGCTTGCCGTCCTTGCCGGTCACGTAGGCGTCCACGTTGACGACGTTGACGTCCACGACGTCTCCGAACTCGGGGGTCGTCCGGGCGGGTTTCTGGGCGGA
>DATHUD010000524.1:0-9640 GCA_035462575.1 Thermoanaerobaculia bacterium
CCACCACTCGCACGGGCACGAGCAACCCGACCGACACCTGCGAATCCTGCTTCGCCTGTACGGCCACCGAGAGAGTCTCGATCTGCGTCTGCTGATCAGTTGATCGGCGCACCTCGCCCTCCGGCCGGCCCGGTGATCTGCACGGGCCGCCCGGAGGGCGGTTTCAATCCTCAGTTCTCCTCTTCCGGCTCCAACCCCAACCGCACCAGAAGATTCTGAAGAACCCGCGCCGTCAATCCCCAGATCTGCCGGCTTCCGACGTGATAGATGCGGAGGTTGCGCGGGACGCCGTTGATGGTGACAGCGCGCTCTTCGACGAGCTGGGGGTTGGTGAAGGCGGAGAGGGGGAGGTTGAAGACTTCGGAGATCTCGGCTTCGTTCGGCTGGAGCTTGTGGGGGAAGGGGATCGCTCCCACGCAGGGGATGACGCGGAAGCCGGCGGGGCTCTCCACTTCGTCCATCTCGCCTAAACGGAGGACCAGCTTGGGGTCGAGCCCGATCTCTTCGTGGGATTCGCGGAGCGCCGCGGCCCAAGGGTCTTCCTTGAGCTCCCGGCCGCCGCCGGGGAAGGCGATCTGGCTGCGATGGCTCGGCAGCGTGTCCGTGCGCTTGGTGAGAACGGTCCACAGCTCGCCCGCGTTGACGTAGAGAGGCACCAGCACCGAGGCCTGGCGCAGGTCGCTCGCGGGAAGCCTTCGGGGCGGCGGCGAGCTCAGGCGCTCCCGCAGGGCCACGATCCAACTCTGCACCGGGTTCTCCATCGTTCAACCCCCGCCTCTTTGTATCAGATCCCGGGATGCCGGCTCGAGGGTGAAGCTGATCGGCGCGGCGGGTGCGCCGGGCAGGCGGAGGTCCAGCATGTAGAAGTGATGGTCGTAAGGGGACCACGAGATCGGATGGACGGCCCGCGGCCTTCTCAAGGGGACCATAAAGACGACTCCGCCGTCCGCCTTCAAGAGGGCCGGCCGCAGCTCTTCGCCGTTCACCACGATCTTGGTGGGAGCGCGGCGGTCGAGATCCAGAAGGAGCGCGTCGAGCGGCTGGGGGCTTCCTACGAGCAGGCTCGCCGGGCCCTCTCCCGCGATGCGCAGCCCTCTCCCCCGCTCCGCCGGCCAGACGTTCGAAGTGAGGAGCTTCGCCCAGAGACCGCCCCCCACGGAGACCTGCGCTCCGGGGAGCGCGCTCTGGGTGGTCTCGTAGGGAAGGATGCGCCGGGCCAGGTCCGAGACGTGGCGCAGCTCCCCCTGATCGACCGGGTAGGCCGCGGGGTTCCTCCAGAGCGGCAGGAGGAACGGGGCCGCGAGAGCCACTGCCAGGAGCGCCCACGCCGGGCGGACGGGCCGGGCGGCCAGAAACCAGAGGGCCGGGTAGAGCGGGAGGAAGTAGCGGTTGGCGAGGGCGCCGCCCCCCGCGAAGTCGTAGGGGAGGAACAGGAGGAAGCACCCGGCCGCCACGGCCACGGCCACGGGCAGGGCCCAGCGCCCGCGGTCTCCCGCGAAGGCGAGGAAACCCAGGAGCAGGGGGAGGAAGTACGGGAGCACGCCCACGGTCTGCCCCGCGAGGAAGTAGACGAGGTTCCAGCCGAGGAGCCCGGGGTCGAGCCGGGGCGTGAACATCCCCGGCCGCAGCCAGGAGGCGTTGCCCCGCTTCTCCACCCGCTCGGACCACCCGCTCGCCGGGAAGTCGACCGCCGGATAGGAGTGCCCTTCGTAGATTCCCTGGCGCTGGCCGCCGTACCCCGTCCAGTCGCCCCCCGCGGCCCGCTGGACACCCATGGAGACGAGAAGAAGGACGAGGGCGCCGGCCATGACCCCGGAGAGGGCGCTCCGGCGGCGCTCCGCGGGGAGCCCCAGGGCGGCGAGCGCCGCGGGGACGAGGAGGATCAGGTAGAACGGCCGGTACGCCCCGGCGACCGCCAGGAGCACCCCGGCGGCCGCGAAGCGGGCGACGACCCGCCGGACCGGCACGGTGTCTTCCCCCTGATAGATCGAGGCCGGGGCGCCGGCCGCGCGGTCTCCGCCGTAGACCAGGGCGAAGCCGGCGGCCACGGCGGCGAAGAGGAAGAAGTCCGCCTCGCCCCAGAACACGGCGGAGATGGCGACCGAGGCGAAAACGAAGACCGCCACCCAGAGCGGCGCCGCCGCGCCCAGCCGCTTCTTGAGCGTGGAAGCGGCGAGGAGCGAGGCCGCGGCGAGCAGGAGGGCGTTCGCCACCACGCCGCCCCGGACGGGCGAGACGCGGACGAACGGGGCCGTCACCAGAGCGTAGAGAGGGGGCTTGGCAAAGACCAGGCGGTCGCTCCCCGGGCGGCTCTGGAGGATGAGGCCGGCGGGCGGCACGCCCCAGCTCGCGACGAAGCGGTCGTAGTCCTCTCTGGTATAGGCGAGGTCGAGATCCCAGGCGAGGCTCGCGGCCTGCATCGCGTAGGTGGCCTCGTCTCCCAGAAGGGGAAGCTTCGAGCGGTCGAGCCGGAGGGCGCCCACGAGGGTCGCCAGCAGCAGAAGGCCGAGCACGGCCCAGCCCGCGATCTCCGCTCCCGAGCGTTTCAAATCGACCTCTCCCACCGGGGACCGCCCAGCTTCGACAGCCCCAGGCCGCCGAAGAGGTGGGGCTCGATCCACAGGTGCGCGCCCCCTGGCGGGCGGCGGACGTCGGTTTCGAGGACGATCTCTTCGCCCGGCGCCAGATCCCGCGGCAGGGCGAGCCAGGGCCGGCCGGCCAGGAGGTCTTCCGTGAGCCCCGCGTCCACGAAGAGCTTGACCACGACCGCGACCCCGCCCGGCCCGCGCTCTCCCGCGAGCCAGCGGGCAAAGCCGGTGTTCCTGAGGCGGATCCGGAGGCGCCTCTTCTCTCCCTCGCGCCACGGCAGGCCGGCGCCTTCGACTTCGATCTCGCCGGGGAGGTCCCCCCAGGCGACGGAAGAAGGCGCGGGCACCTCCGCCCGGCCCGCGGGGTCGTCCCCCGGCGGCGGTGCGTCCGCGAGCTCGCGGCAGGCGTCCACCACCGCCGCCGCCGCCCGCCCCGGGTCGTGCCGCACGCGCACGAGCTCGCGGGCCGCCGTTCCCATGGCCGCGAGGCGCTCCGGCTGGGCCAGGAGCTCGCGAAGCAGGGATGCGAGCGCTTCCGGCTCCTCGTCCCCCAGTGGAACGCGAAGAGCCACCTCGTGCGGCAGGTCCGCGAACTGGGCGTAGTCGGAGACGATGGCGGGCCGCCCCGCGGCGAGCACGCGCAGAAGCGAGGCCGAGGTCTCCCCGGCCGTGGGATAGCGGAGGTTGAGACACAGGTCCACGGCGGCGATGGCGGCCTCGAAGTCTTCGAACGAGACGAAGCCCATCCCGTGGACCCGGTCGGCCACCCCGGCCCGCCGCGCCTCGCCTTCGAGGTCGAGCACCGGCGCGGCCTCCCCCACCACGAGCAGGTGGACCTTTTCGAGACCGGGCGCGGCCAGGGCCTGGATGACGGACGTGGTCCGCTTGATGGGCGTCTGGAAGCCGAACGAGCCGAGCACCGGCCGGTCCTGGGGGAGCCCGAACCGCTGCCGGAGACGCCGCCCGGCCTCGGCGTCCGCCTCCGGAGGGAGCGGCACGCCCATGGGGATCGCCCGCACGCGGAGGTCCGGGTCCTCCTCGGCGAGAAGCTCCGCGGCCCAATGGCTATGGACGAGCACGCCGCGCTGTCGCCGGAGCAGCGCCCGGTGGGCCGGCAGGGCGAAAACGGGCGCCTCTCCCCACGCGTTCCAGCGCTTGGCGAGCGCCGTGGCCTCGCCCACCCAGCCGTGGTCCCGCGTCAGGCGGTCCTTGTAGTCCCAGTACGACCGCGGCTCCTGCCGGCCGAGCGTGTCGTCCATCAGGAGATGATGGAGGAGCACGTCGTGGAGCGTGAGCACGCCCGGCAGCCGCAGGGCCAGCTCCAGCACCCCGCGGTGGTAGCGGTTGTTCCCCATCTGGTAGAGCGGAAGCCGTCCCCCGGCCCCGGTCTCCTCGGCCGGCGCCATGGGCCACCGCCGCGCGAGCTCCGGATCGACCGGCAGGTCGGGCAGGCGGATCACCCGCACGTCCGCCCGCTCCGCCAAGTGCGGCAGGAGGTCGACGCTGTAGTCGGCGATCCCCGAGCGGACGGGTGGGAGGGGGGAGACGTAGTCGAGGTTCACGGCACCCCCCGGTCGGATCAGACGTCCAGCTCGTCCTTGCCCGTCGCGATCTGGCCCTTCAAATACGCTTCGATGAACGGATCGAGATACCCGTCGAGCACCCGGGAGGAGTCTCCCATCTCGGCGCCGGTGCGGTGGTCCTTGACCAGGCGGTAGGGGTGGAGGACGTAGCTCCGGATCTGGCTCCCCCAGGAGTTGTCCTTCTTGTTCCCCTCGCGCTCGGCCTGCTCCGCCGCCCGCTTCTGCATCTCGCGGTCGTAGAGGCGGGACTTCAGGATCTTCATCGCCATCGCCCGGTTCTTGATCTGGCTCCGCTCGTTCTGGCAGGAGACCACGAGGCCGGAGGGCAGGTGGGTCAGCCGCACGGCGGACTCGGTCTTGTTGACGTGCTGGCCGCCCGCTCCCGAGGAGCGGAAGGTGTCGACCCGGAGGTCCTTGTCGAGCACCTCGATCTGCACGTCGTCGTCCACCTCGGGGTAGACGTCGACCGACGCGAAGGAGGTGTGGCGCCGCGCCTGGAAGTCGTAGGGGCTGATGCGCACGAGGCGGTGGACGCCGGCCTCGCTCTTCAAGTAGCCGTAGGCGTGCTCGCCGCGCACGGCGAAGGTGGCGCTCTTCAAGCCCGCCTCCTCGCCGTCCTGGCGGTCCAGCATCTCGACGTCATAGCCGTGCTGCTCGGCGTAGCGCAGGTACATGCGGAGCAGCATCTCCGCCCAGTCCTGCGACTCGGTGCCGCCGGCTCCGGGATGGATGGTGACGATGGCGGGCTTGTCGTCGTCGGGCCCGGAGAGCTTGAGCTCCAGGTCGAGCTTGCCGAGCTCGCCCTCCAGGCGCTCCAGGAAGCGGTCGAACTCGGGGTCGGCCTCGCCCTCGGACAGGAGCTCGCGCCAGGTCTCGAGCTCGTCGGAATCGGCGCGGAGCTTCTTCAGGATGTCCAGGCGCTTTTCGAGGCCGCGGCGCTGCTGGAGGATCGGGGCGCTCTTGGCCGGGGTGTCCCAGAAGCCGGCGTCCTGCATCTGGTGGTCGATCTCGGCCAGCTCTCTTTCGAGGTCGGCCTGCTCAAAGATACCCCCGGATGCTCTGAAGCTGCTCCGAGAGGGAATCGATGCGTTGCTGCGTTTCGTAGGCGATCATGGGGTCTTGCTCCTTCTCTTGGCGAAATATACCGCAACCGCCGCCAGCAGCGTCGAAAGGACGGGCACGAGCCAGGGCGCCCGGGCGTAGGGGGTGAGCCCCTTCTTCCCTACGACGCGCGCCCGGATGATCCCCTGCTTGTTCACCCCGAGCTCGGCGCGGACCGAGCCGTCCGGCTCCACCAGGGCCGAGACGCCGGTGATGGCGGCCCGGAGCAGGGTCCGCCGGTTCTCGGCGGCGCGGAAGCGGGCGGCCCGGAAGTGCTGCCAGGGGGCGGAGGTATCGCCGTACCAGGCGTCGTTGGTGATGGTCACGAGGAGCGTCGCCCCCGCCTTGGAGAGATCCACGACCTCTTCGGGGAAGACGACCTCGTAGCAGATCGACATCCCGATCTTCTCGTCGCCCCAGGGCAGGAGGGTCAGGCTGTCGGCCGGCCGGAACTCCCCGGCGTTCCTCGCCAGCTTGTCCATCCACCCGAAAACGCCGCGGAAGGGGACGTATTCCCCGAAGGGAACGAGGTGGCGCTTGTCGTAGCGGGCGACGGGCGCCCCCTGGGAAAGGATCAGGGCCGAGTTGTAGAACGACTCCCCCACCGGATGACCGGAGTTGAAGAGCACGGAGCAGCCCCGGTCCACCATCCTCTTCAGGTCCTCGGTGAGGAGAGGGTCCCGGCCGTAGAGGAACGGCCAGGCCGCGCTCTCGGGCCACACCACGAGCGATCCCGGCTCGCAGGACTCCTCGGAGAGCTCGAGCACCTTGTAGTAGTTCCGGAGCACCGCCTCCGGCTCGTAGGCCACGAGGTTCGCGATGTTCGGCTGGAGGAGGCGAACCGGCCGGGCGCCGCCCGACTCCAGGAGCTCCTCGTGGCCCCGGCGCTCGCTCCAGCGCGCGGCGACCGGCAGCAGGAGGAGGGGGACCATGAGCGCCGACACCACCGGCTCCCAGCGCCGCCGGTCGATCGAGGCCGCCACCGCCACGCTGGCCAGGAGCACGAGGAAGGAGATGCCGTACGGGCCCACCCAGGCCGCGAGGGGAAGGGCGCCGGGCACGTCCACCCAGGCGTAGGCCGCGAGGTTCCAGGGGAAGCCTCCGCCCAGATAGGTGCGCAGCCATTCGAGCGCCACCCAGAGGGCCGGGAGCGTCACGAGCCGCCACGCTCCGCCCCGGCGCCAGAGGCGGGCGCCGAGCCACGCGAAGACGGCGTGGTAGAGGGCGAGATAGGCCACGAGAAGGGAGGTGAGCGGGATGGCCACGAGGCGCGGCATGCCGCCGAAGGTCTCGAGCGTGGGCACGATCCAGGAGAGCATCACCCACCAGGACGCGAACCCGTGGACGAATCCGAGCCGACCGGCGTGGGGAGAGGAGAGGAAGAGGACCAGCGGGGCGAGCGCGAACCACGACGCCACCACCAGGGGCTCGCGGCCGAAGCACAGACCCCAGAGGATGCCCGCCGCCGCGGCGAGCAGATAGAAAAGGAGGGCTCTCCGCTTCACTCGGTGATCCAGGTGTCCAGCTTGTAGCCCTTGCGGACCGTATCGGCCACCTTCTGGGCGTCGTCCCGCGTGCCGTAGGGGCCGATCCGCACCCGGTACATGGTGGAGCCTCCCACCTGGACCGGCGAGAGGAACGCGGGATGGCCGCCGTTGGCCAGGCGCTGGCGGATCCGCTCGGCCTGATCCTTCTCGGCCGAGGAGAAGACCTGGATCACCACCTTGCCCGCGCGGGAGGACGCGGCGGGAGCCGCGGCGGCCTCCGAGCCGCGGCGCGGGCGGGCCGGAGCCTCTTCGCGGGCCGGCTCGGCCGCCGGGGCCGCGGGCTTGGACAGAGCCTCCGCCGCGGCCGCGGCTCGCCGGGCTTCCCGCTCGCGGCGCTCCCGGATGCGGCGCTCGGTGGGCGTTTCGGCCTCGGTCACCTCTTCGGCGTCCTCTTCGGGAGCGGGCGCCACGTCCTCGCCGCCGAAGTCCTCGAGCAGGGTCGTGTCCGAGGCGGAGCTGGGCGGCGGCTCGGGCACGGCCGCGGGCTCCAGTTGGGCGCGCTGGTCCGGGGCCGACGCCCGGGTGTTGGCCGAGTCGAAGAACTCGAACTCGTCGAGCTCGCGGCCCTCGTCGTTCGCCGGCTGGGCCGGCGGGGTGGCGCGGACCATCTGCTCCTGGTCGCGCAGGGTGCCCTCGCGGCCGATGTAGACGCCGGAGAAGAAGGCGGAGAGGAGGCAGATCAGGAGGATCACGAAAGCGACGACCACCTGACGGTTCGTCAGGGCGATCTCGTAATAGCTCGGCTCGTGCGAATTGGCCACGTCGATATCGACTCCGTTACTTGGATTGTGGATCGCCGAGGAACGGCTTCAGGATCTCGATCGGGATGGGGAACAGGATCGTCGAGTTCTTTTCCGCCGAGATCTCGGTGAGTGTCTGGAGGTACCGGAGCTGCAGGGTCACGGGATTCTTGGAGAAGATCATCGCCGCATCCGACAGCTTGGCGGACGCCTCGAGCTCGCCGGCGGCGTGGATGATCTTAGCGCGCTTCTCGCGCTCGGCCTCGGCCTGGCGCGCCATGGCCCGCTGCATCTCCTGCGGCAGGTCCACGTGCTTCAACTCGACCATCGACACCTTGATCCCCCAGGGGTCGGTCTGGGCGTCGATGATCGTCTGGAGCTGCTCGTTCAGCCTCTCGCGCTGGGACAGGAGCTCGTCGAGCTCGGCCTGGCCGAGGACCGAGCGCAGCGTCGTCTGCGCGAGCTGGCTCGTGGCGTAGAGGTAGTTCTCCACCTCGACGATCGCCCGCCCCGGCTCGACCACCCGGAAGTAGACCACGGCGTTGACCTTGACCGAGACGTTGTCCCGGGTGATCACGTCCTGGGGAGGCACGTCGAGCACCACGGTCCTGAGCGACACCTTCACCATCTTCTCGAACGGCCAGAAAATGAATACGAGCCCCGGCCCCTTGGGCTGGGCGGACAGCCGGCCGAGCCAGAACGTCACGGCCCGCTCGTACTCGTTCAGGATGTTGATCCACCGCGAGAGGATGAAGAGCCCGACGATGATGACGACGCCGATCCCGTAGAAAGCTTCCATCGGATCCCCCTTGTCTTTATACGTTCCGGAACGGCCGGACCACGAGGGTCAGGTTCCGGACGCCCGTCACCTGCACCGTTTCGCCCGCCGCCACCGGCTCCTCCGCGACCGCGTCCCAGATCTCGCCGTGGACGAAGACCTTGCCCCGCGGCGCGAGCGCCGTGCGGGCTGTCCCGAGCTCGTGGAGCATCCCCTCGTGGCCCGTGCGCACCGGCACGCGGCTCATGCGCAGCGACATCATCGTCAGAAAGCCCACCACCGCCAGGGAAAATACCGCCAGGACGGCGATGAATTCCAGGCTGACCCGGAGCGCCGGCTCCGGCGTCTTGAACAGCATCAGAAGGCCGAGGACCAGAGAGACGGTGCCGCCCACCGCGAGCAGGCCGTAGCTCACCACCTTGATCTCGGCGATGAACAGGATGACCGCAAGGAGGATCAGGGCCAGGCCCGCGTAGTTGACCGGCAGCACCGACAGGGCGAAGAACCCGAGGATCAGGCAGATCGCACCCACCACCCCGGGCAGGATCGCGCCCGGGTTCATCAGCTCGAAGTAGAGGCCGAGGAAGCCCAGGACGAGGAGCATCGAGGCGATGTTCGGGTCCGCGAGCACTCCGAGGAACCGCCGGAACGGGGAGATCTCGACCTCCACCACCTCGGAGTCCACCGTACGGAGCGTCACGGCCGCGCCCTCCCGCTGGACCTGCCGGCCGTCGATCGCCCGCAGCAGGGCGGGCACCGTCGGCGCGATCAGGTCGATCAGCTTGCCGTCGAGCGCCTCCTGCGCGCTGTAGGAGCGGCTTTCGAGGACCGCGGCCTGGGCGAGCTCGACGTTGCGGCCGTTCCGGAGCGCCATGGAGCGGATGTTCGCCGCCGCGTCCTCTTCCATCTTCTTGCCCAGCACCCCCTCGACCGTCTGGCCCTGGCCGCCTACGGGATGGGCCGCGCCCGCGTTGGTGCCCGGCGCCATGGCGGCCACGTCCGCGGCCATGAGGATGTAGAACCCCGCCGAGGCCCCTTGAGCCCCCGCCGGGGCGATGTAGACGACGACCGGCGTCTTCGCCCCCAGGATCGCCGTGGTGATCTCCCGCGTCGACGTCACGAGGCCGCCCGGCGTGTCGAGCTCGATCACGAGCGCCGCCGCCCCGGCCGCGTCCGCCTCTCTTATGGCGTCGCCGATCAGCTCCGCCGAGACCGGGTGGATCGCCCCCTTCACCTTCACCCGGTAGACCGGGCGGAGACTCTGCGCAAAGCCCAGGAGCGGCAGCAGGAGGCCGAGCGCAAC
>DATHUD010000525.1:0-16128 GCA_035462575.1 Thermoanaerobaculia bacterium
CCTATGTGGCCGCCCTTCTTGCTTCGGCCTTTCCCCGCCCAGGGCGGCCACATAGGGCCGCCCCAACAGAGCAGGCACAACTCCCCCCGCCGGGGTGGCCAAGCCCCGGCGGGAGGTCCGTCGATTGTCAAAGAACGTCCTTCTTCATCCTTCCAGGTAGTGGCCCAGGCGCCGCAGCAGGCGGTCGCGGTCTTCCTGGCCGTTCACGGCGATGAAGAGGGTGTCCTCCCCCGCCACGGTGCCTTTGACCTCAGGCCAGCCTGAGGTGTCGATGGCCCAGGCCACTACGTTGGCCGCGCTCGGGCTCGTGTGGACCACGAGAAGGTTCGTCCCCGCCACGTTGATCCCCTGCACGAAGCCCACGACCTGCTGGAAATCCCCCTGCCCCACCGCCTTCCAGGCCTGGAGCACATAGCGGCCCTTGACCCGGCGCACCCCGATCTCCTGCAGATCGCGGCTGATGCTCGACTGGGTCGCCGTGAATCCCCGCTCGCGCAACAGCTCGACCAGCTCCTCCTGACTGCTCACCCCCTTCTTGTCCACCAGGATATCGATGATCTCCTTCTGGCGCAGGACCCGTTTTTCTCGCTGGGCAGGCATACCGTCCCTCCCGGGTAGTTTTGAATAATTTCGCATGAATAGATCTCTGCGTCAAGACTCCATACGTTGAATTTTTCCGGAATACCCCCTTGACAGGCGCCCGGATCGCCTGCAATATACCCGCATCAACGGCGCATACTACTACATAGAACAGCTCGGCGCCCGGCAGCAACCCAGCGGTCTTCGCAGTCCCTGGACGGGAAACCAGGGGGAGTCCGAGGGGAATGGTCGAGCGGGATTTCCGGCGTCATCAAGGCGCCGGATTTTTTGAGCCTCAAGGCTCGCGAAAGGAGAAAGACCATGGCGCAGGAAAGGACGTACACGGGAGTGATGGGGAGCATTCAGCGGCTGAACACGGCGCTCGAAGCGAACAGCGCCGACCTCCCCCACCTGGAGGGCGCCCGGCAGAGGCTGGCGGCCCTCCTCACGCAGACCCAGGAGAACGCCAAGACGCAGGCGGCTCTGACGGCCAGCAAGCAGGAGACGAGCAAGCAGCTCCGCACGCTCGTCGTCGAGAGCCAGCGGGTGGCCAACGCCGTGCGCGCTCTGCTCAAGGAGCACTACGGCCTCCGCTCGGAGAAGCTCGCGGAGTTCGGCCTCCAGCCGTTCCGCGGCCGCATCCGCAAGGCGAAGCCCGCGGCCCCGGGGGCGCCGCCGCCCCCGGCTCCGCCGCCCGCCGCCCCTCCGCAGGACCAGCCCTGAAACCCCTAGCTCGGGGGGCGTGCCACGCGCACGCCCCCCCTTTTTTTGTCCAAATTCCGGCGGAGATGCGCCAGCGCGGGAAACATTGCCCTGGCGTTCCAGCGCCGAGCCGGCGTTCCGGACGCCGGGCCGGTGTCCAGAACGGCAGGCCGTCGCGGGAGACATCGTCGCCGCGTTCCAGCGCCAGGCCGGTGTCCCGGGAGATGAAGGGATGTACGGAGCGATAGGCCGGCGACGGAGACAACGCCCCGGCGTTCCAGCGCCGGGCCGACGTTCCGGACGCTGAGGCGATGCAAGGAGAGATACACCGGCGCCCTAAACATCGCCCTGGCGTTCCAACGCCGGGCCAGTGTTGCGGGATCTGAGGGAATGCAAGCGGAGATGCGCCAGCGTGGGATACATCGTCCCGGCGTTCCAGCGCCGGACCGGCGTTCCGGACGACGAGTCGATGTCTGCGGAGGCGCGCCAGCGTAGGGAACGCTGCCGTGGCGTTCCGGCGCGGAGACGATGTTCGTGGAGATGAAGCGATGTATGCGGAGACGGGCCCGTTGAGGCCGGGTCTCCAGGGTTCATTGACAATTGACGTACCCGCAAGGGGGACCGGTAGGCGGGGCCGGTCTCCCTTGCCTGTCTTTTGGCCAGAGGGCCGGCCCCGGACCGAAGGATCCGGAGCCGGCCCACGGCGAAGGGAAGGGCGCGCCTCAGCGCTGGACGCAGAGCACGTCGATGTCCCAACTCTCGCTGTTGTTATGGGTGCGGAAGTCGGAGCGAATTCGCCACGTACCGCCGCTGGCGAAGAGGTACGCCTGAATGATGTCGCCGGTGTCGTGCTCCTGGATGTCGCCGTCGCGGGCGGCGATTCCGGCGACGCCGCATTCGTGGGTGGCGCTGCTGATGAACGTGTTGTAGCCGTTGACGTTGTCACCCAGATTCCTGAACTCGTACCGGGTTACCGGGTGCGACTTGTCGATGCACAGCGCGTGCAAGTTCCAGGTCTCCTGGTTGTTGTGGGTGCGGAAGTCGCCGCGGAACCACCACTGGCCGCCGCTCGGGAACAGGTACGACTGGATGATGTCGCCGGTGTTGCTTTCCTGGATGTCGCCATCCAGGGCCGCCATGCCGCCGACCCCGCATTCGTAGGTGGTGGTGCTGAGACCGGTGTTGTAGATTACGTTGTTGCCCACGTTGTTATAGATGATCCTCAACACCGAGTAGACGCTCCTCTTCAGGCACAGCAGGTCGAAATCCCAGCTCTCGCTGTTGTTATGGGTGCGGAAGTCGGCTCGGAAGTTGAAGTGGCTGTTGGCGGTCGTGAGATAGGACTGGAGGATGCTGCCTGTATCGTGTTCCTGGATGTCACCGCTCAAGGCGGCGAAGCCGGCGAGGCCGCACTCATATTCGTTGGCGTCGATCTCGGAATAGGCGGTGATGTTGTCCCCCATCGACCGGAAGGTGAAGCGGCCGACGTTGAGCGCCGGCGTCGTGGTCAGTACGCTGACGCCGAGCACCGAGCTGAAGTCGATGGCCATGTAGATGGCATCGAAATTGGCCGGGAAGTGGCCGCTCATGATGCCGTAGGCCGTGCTCCCCGAGTACCACGGACCGCCGCTGTCACCAGGCTCCGACTGGTCTTGGGTGCCGCTGGTGACCACGATGAAAGTCGCGGCCGCACTGGGCACGTAGCCAGGCGTGAATGTCGTCGAGCTGATCGTGCCGCAGGTGGAACCACTGGTCATACCGTATTTGCACACCACTTCGCCGACGAACTGCTGAGCGCGTGGCCTGGTGGCCGTGATGAAGCGGTAGTAGGGCGTGGTGGTGTCGAAGAGCCCGTCCCAGATCCGGTTCACGACGTGGAGCCCCTCCGGGGCGGTGTGCCACTGGACATCGTTCGAGCCGCTGTAAGCCTCGCTCTGGAACGGCAGACTGCGGGCGTTGAAGGACTGGCCGCTGCCGCAGTGGCCCGCGGTGAGCACACCCGGCGTACCGCTGCCGTTCTGGACCGAGAAGCCGCTGGTGCATGTGCTCAGGTGGTGCCCGCCGTTCACGTACCTGGCCGGAGCGCTCAACGCTTCGACCTCGACGATCGCAGTGTCTTCAAACAGCGACGGAGCCGAGATGGCCCCACGGGCTTCGTCGGCGGCCCGGAGCGCGGCGATCAGGAGGCCGGGGTTGGTGGTGAAGAGAGCGACCCGGTTCTCCGGGATGTCGATCGACGACTCCATCGGCACGCCCTGCGCGCGCGCCGCCCGGTGAGAGGCGGCCTGGACGGCCGCGAGCGCCTGGAGCGAGCGCCTGGCGGTGCGCACCTCGACGTGCGGGTACAGCTCGGAAAACTCCGAGCTCTCGAGGAGCCTCTGCAGCCTGGCCCCGCCGCCCCCGGTGCGCTGGACGACGATCCGGTAGCTCGGCTCATGCTGGACCCAGAGCCCGGCGAAGGTGGCGCGCTCCTGCTCCGCAAGCTCGGCGTTCAGACGTCCGATCGCGGGCTGAAGCCGCAGCCTCGAGAGCGCCTCGTTGAGCTCCACTTGATAGGTTTTGGCGTAGTGCCTGGCATCCTGGAGCAGCGGATCGTCCTCCCCTTCCTGCGCGGCAGCGGAACCCGCGGGGATCAGGAGTCCTAGAGAGACGAACAGTACAAACAGCAATCTGATGGGCACCTTCATGGTGTACTCCTTTCGGATGCAGGTCGTAAAAAAGGCTCACTCAGGCCGCGAAAACCCGTCCACAAATCCAGAGCCGTGACGCCCTGCCTTAACTATTCGAAATTATACATATTTATTGAAAGTTATCAATCCCTCGCAGCGGAGAGCCGTTGCGGGCCCTGCGGAACAGGCAGGCGGTCCGGGGCTTGTAGAATCCCTCCCTCAGCACCGCGGGAGGACATCGCGTGATGGAAGACCCATCCAACACCACCCAGGTCGGCATCGACGCGGGCTCGACACTCTGGAAGCTCGTGCGGGTGGGGCCGGGCCTTTCGGAGCTCGAGCTCGCCTCCGTCCCCGCCGGGGCTCTCGGGGAGGTCCGGGAGCGGATCGCGGGCTGGAGCCCGGAGCGGATCCACCTGACGGGCGGTGGGGCCGCCCGGATCGCGGCGGCGCTCGCCGGGATGGGGGACGCCCCGGTCCGGCAGGTCTCGGAGTTCGAGGCGTGGGGGCGCGGCTCGGCGCTGCTCGCGGCGCGCGCCGGATGGACGCTGCCCGAGCGCTATCTGCTGGTGAGCGTGGGCACCGGGACGTCGGTCCTCGAAATCGAGGGGACGAACGCGACGCGGATCTCCGGCATGACCCTGGGCGGCGGGACGGTCTCGGGGCTCGCGCGGCTCCTCTTCGACAACGACTCCTTCGCCGAGCTCGCCGCCCTGGCCGAGCAAGGCGACCGCGGCCGGGTGGATCTGCGGGTGGGGGACGTCTACCCGGAAGGGGGGATCGAGCTCGACCCCCGGCTCACCGCCTCGTGCTTCGCCAAGGCCGCCTCGCGGGAGCCCGCAGACCTCGCCCAGGCTCTCGTCGGCCTGCTCGGCGAAAACATCGGGCTCTCCTCCGCCGCCCTGGCCCGCTCCCGGGGGATCGAGACCCTGGTCTTCGGCGGCAGCGCGGTCACGGCCAGCTCCCTCCTCGGGGAGATCCTCCGCCTCGCGGCCCAGGTCGGCGGCGCGGACGCCCGCCTCCTGCCCGACGGCGCCTGGTGCGGCGCGGTCGGCGCGGCTGGAACCTGAACGCGGGAGTGACGCCATGGGACAGATCCTCGTGGTCTCGGGAGGGGATCCGGTCACGGCGGCAGGCGTTTATGCCCGCGCGATCCGGCTGTTCCAAAGCCTGCACGGGGTTCGGCCGTCGCACGAGCACCGGAAACAGGGGATGGGGGTGGCTCGTTTCCAGCGCCTTCATGGCTCCGGGGCCGGGCTCGCGCTGGACAGGGCCGCGGCGACGTGGGGGACGGCCGCGGGGGTGTGGTTCCATCGAGAGATCCGGGATCAGAACGGTTTGGGACCTCTGGCGGAATCGATCCTCGCGGGGGGCGCGGCTCTGGACCGGATCGCCTCGGGGATCGACGGCTATTTCGTCCTCGCCGCCGGCCGGCCTTCCGCGGGAGACCTCGCGGTGATGACGGACCGGGATGGCGCCCTCCATGCCTATCGCGTGGCGGTCGAGGGGTGTGCCGTGATCTCGACGTCGGCGCTGGTGCTCGCCGCCCTGGCCGGATCGGAGCTGGACCCGGAGGCGGCGCGGGAGCTCCTGGGCACCGGGTCGGTGTTCGAGGAGCGCTCGCTGTTTACGGGAGTCGAGAAGCTGGAGGCGGCCACGGTCTACCGCTTCCGGGACGGCGAGCTCGTCTCCCGGACCCGCTGGTTCGAGATCGAGAGGCTGTTCTACGGCGCGAGCCCTCGCCAGGGGAGCGTCGCGGATCTCGCCGAGGCTCTTCTCGAGGCGCTCCGCGCCGTGCTGGCCTCCTATCCCCATCCCCTGTTCGACCTCACGGGCGGCTATGACACCCGCAACCTCCTCGCGACGGCGCTCCGCTCGGGTTTCCGGCCGAGGACGGTGGTGGTGGGACCCTCCGGCCATCCGGACGTGGTTGCCGCGAACCGGCTGGCCCGGGAGCTCGAGCTGGAACATCTCCACTGCGTCCCCGGCCGGGACTACCCCCTGCCCTCCTTCGCCGATCTGGAGCGGACCGTGGAGCTCTCCGACGGGGAGTGCAACGTGCTCACCTGCGCACCCGTGGCCGCTGTCCAGACCCATACGGCCCACGCTTTCGACGTGAGCGTCAACGGCTCATACGGCGAGCTGTGCCGGGGGTACTGGTGGGACCCTCTCCTCCCCTGGCTCGGTGCGCGGGACCGGTTCGACCCTCGCAAATTCGCACGCCGCCGCTTTGCCGCGGATGCCTGGGCCGACCGGATGACCCGGGGCCGCTTTGGCAACACCCTGGAAGACCACTTCACCGGGGTGATCGCGCGGGCGAATCGCCGCCTCGCGGGGCTCCCCAACACGGCGCACGCGGACAACGCCTTCTTCTCGCTCCGGATGCAGCGCTGGGGCGGCCGGATCGCGAGCGCCACGCTGCGAATCCGGCCGTGCGCCTCCCCGTTCTTCTTCCTCGGCGCGCTCACGGCGGCCCTGTCGGCATCGCCGGGACGCCGGTTCGGCGGCCGGATGGCGCAAAACCTGGTGGAGCGCTCGAGCCCGGAGCTCGCCGCACTTCCCATGGCGGGTGGATATCCGGCCCTCCCGGTCCGGCTCGGCACCCTGCACCGCTTCGCGCCGCTGGGGGCGGAGCTGCTGCACCGCGCCTGGGGCCGGCTCCTGCGCAAAGCGGGGCGGCGTTTCGCCACCGAGGCCGGGGCTCCCCAGCCGGTGCCGCCCTGGGATGTGCGGGGCCTGCCCGAGATCCCGGACCTCCTTCACCCCGAGGCCCTGCTGACGCGGGACCTCTATGACGAAGCCTCGCTCGGTGCTTTTTTGGAGACCGCCCGATCAGGGCGGCCGGTGCCGATCCTCAACCTGGGGCACATCCTCACCCTCGAGCTCGCCGCGCGGAGCCTGCGGGCGCACAAGGGTCCGGCTCTTGCATATAGGGAGGAGAGTTTCTGAGGAGCTCACCTGAGCTGTTGCCAAAGAGAGGCAAACACACGATGAGAGATAAAGAGGTCCGTCTGGCCGGCGCGGTTCTCGACCGGTCCCGCCATGTCTGCGCGTTCTTCAACAGCAAGGAGGAGGAGTACCGCGTCCTCCTCCCCTTCATGAAGGAGGGCTTTGCCCAGGGCGACAAGGCGTTCCACATCGTCAACCCGGTCCACCGGCCGGAGCACCTGCGGCGCCTCGAGCGCGAGGGCATCGACGTGGCCGCGGCCCAGGAGAACGGGCAGTTGGAGGTCTTGCGCTGGGAGGACGCGTACCTGAAGGAAGGCCACTTCGACCAGAACCGGATGCTCGCCCTCCTCGAACAGGTGTTGATCGGCGGCAAGACGCAGGGGTTCCCCCTGACCCGGCTCGTCGCCAACATGGAGTGGGCTTTGGAAGACCGGCCCGGCGTGGACGACGTCGTCGAGTACGAGACCCGGTTGAACTACATCCTGCCCAAGTACGACGACGCCGTCTGCTGAACGTACGATCTGGCCCAGTTTGGTGCCGACGTGGTCATGGACATCCTTCGCACCCACCCGATGGTGATCATCGGGGGCATCCTCCAGCAGAACGCGTTCTTCGTGCCGCCGGACGAATTCCTGGAGGAGCTGCGCGAGCGCAAGGCCCGGCGTTCCGCACCGTAGCCGACACCGTAGCCGACAAGATCCGCCGGGAGCAGTAAAAACCGTGATAACCCCTCTCGATGAAGTCCGCAACCTGCGCCGCTCGATCCGCGAGCTGGCCGCCCTGTCGGTCCTCTCCGCGGCCTGGAGCCGCACCGACCCGCAGGGCATCGCCGAGAGCCTGGCCGACGTGCTCCTGCGCAGCCTGACCCAGGCGGAATTCCTCTACGTCCGCGGGCTCGGCCCGACCCAGGATCTCGCCTTCGAGGTGCTCTGCAGGCCCGGGGGCCGGGAGACGCCCCAACGGACCCGGGAGATCGGCCGGATGCTCGAGCCCCTGCTCCGGTATGGCGGTGACCCGCCTCCGGCGATCCCCAATCCGTTCGGCGACGGCAAGGCGTGCCTCGCCATCCTTCCGATGGGGTATGACGGCGACTGCGGGTTTGTGGCCGCCGGCTCCGGGCAGCCGGGCTTCCCCACCCAGACCGACCGGCTCCTCCTGGGGGCCGGCGCCAACCAGGCGACGGTGGCGCTCCAGCACAAGCGGTCCGAAGCGGCCCTCCAGGAGACGGACCGCCGCAAGGACGAGTTCCTGGCGACCCTCGCCCATGAGCTGCGGAACCCTCTGGCTCCGCTGAGAAACGCTCTGCAGCTCATGCGCATGGCGGGCGGCGACGAGCACACCATGAACCAGACCCTCGGCATGATGGACCGGCAGCTCCAGCAGATGGTGCGGTTGATCGACGACCTGCTGGACATCTCGCGCATCACCCGGGGCAAGATCGAGCTCCGCAAGGAGCGGGTCGAGCTGGCGGCGGTGATCCGGGATGCCGTGGAGACCAGCCGGCCGCTCATCGAGACGGCGGGGCACAAGCTGACGGTGATCTACCCGCCCGAGCCCATCTCCCTGGACGCGGACCCGACGCGGCTGGCGCAGGTGTTCGCCAACCTCCTCAACAACGCCGCGAAGTACACACCGCAGAGCGGGCACATCCGGCTGACGGCCGAGCGGCAGGGGGACGAGGTCGTGGTCAAGGTCTCTGACACCGGCATCGGCATCCCCGCCGACATGCTCCCCCGCATCTTCGAGATGTTCACGCAGGTGGACCGGTCGCTGGAGCGGTCGCAAGGCGGGCTCGGCATCGGCCTCTCGCTCGTCCGCGGCCTGGTGGAGCTGCACGGCGGCAGCGTCGAGGCGAAGAGCGAAGGTCCCGGGCAGGGCAGCGAGATCAGCGTCCGCCTGGCCGTCCATCCGGCGCCCCGAAAGGCAAAGGCGGTGGCGGAGGACAGCAGGCCGGCCGCTCCGGCCCGGCGCCGGATTCTGGTGGTGGACGACAACCGGGACTCGGCGGACAGCCTGGCCCTGTTGCTGACTCTTCAGGGCAGCGAGGTCCGCACGGCGTACGACGGCCTGGAGGCCGTCGAAGCCGCGGCGGTCTTCCAGCCAGACGTCGTCCTGTCGGACATCGGGATGCCCCGGCTGAACGGCTACGAGACGGCCCAGAGAATCCGCGAGCAGTCTCACGGCAGGAGAGTGGCGCTGATCGCGATGACCGGATGGGGGCAGGAGGAGGACCGGCGGCGCTCAACCCAGGCGGGGTTCGACTTCCACCTGGTCAAGCCGGTGGACCTGGCCGCCTTGGAACGGCTGCTGGACTCTCTGGACCGCTCGGACCGCGAGGAGATCCCGGCGTAGGGCCGGGCTTTTCGGAGCTGGAGCCCGCGCCGGTCCCGCGGAGCGCCAGCACCCGCCGCGCGTCCTCCTCGAGCCGGCGGCCGCGCAGCAGGCCGGCGAGCTCTTCGAGCTGGTGGTCCTTGAAGACCCAGCCGTCGCGCGTGAGGTTTTCCATGCGGCCGATCAGGCGCCCGGTCTGCGCGGCCGAGGGGTTGGCCAGGGTCTTGTCGGCGGCCGACCGGCGATAGATCTCCTCGAGGCGGTCGAGGATCTCGTCGAGCGCCTGGCGGTCCAGCCAGAGGCCCCGCACCATCACCCCGGCCGGATGGCGGAGGTTGGCCAGGGAGGCGAGGGGATCGGCCGCGAGGAGGACGAGGTCGGCCCGCTTGCCGGGCGCGAGCGTGCCGAGCTCGTCTTCCTGCTCCAGGGCCCGGGCCGCGTTGATCGTCGCGGCCCGCAGCACGTCCAAGGGAGAGAGGCCGTTCTGCTCCAGGAGCTCCAGCTCTTCGTGCAGCGCGAAGCCGGGGACCATGTTCGAGTAGCCGCCCCCCGAGTCGGTGCCGGCGAGCAGGCGCGCCCGGATCTGGAGCGGGTCCCGGATCTTCGTCGACAGATTGAAGAACCTCTCCTCGCCGGGCTCGGTCTGCGCGTCTTCGAGCCAGTGGCGGCGCTTCCAGGCCGGGACGTAGCGCATCTCCCCGGCGGTCTCGATCAGCCTCGTCGCCTCCTCGCCCTTCTGCGCCATCCGATAGGTGTAGAGGGTCGGACAGCTCCAGACCGCGCTCTCGCGGGTCAGGGCGCCGTAGGGGAGGGAGCCTTTGAAGTGCTCCAGGGTGAGCTGGCCGCCCTCGATGGCTTCGGCCGTGGTGACGCCGCGGGGGACGTGCCCCACGACCCGGATCCCGAGCCTCGCCGCCTCGTCCAGGATCGCCCGGTAGACCTCTTTCGGCAGGATGTTGTGCACCTTGATGAAGTCGTAGCCGGCCGCCTTCTGCTCGCGGACGGCCCGCCGGGCCTCCTCCGGGGTCGTGACGACGGTCGCGTGGATCCCCAGGGGCTCGGCGTTGAGAATGTGCCCGGCCACGGTGCGGTTCGGCATCAGCAGGCGGCCCGCCGCGATGCGCTCCCGCACCCGGAGCGCCCAGGGGAACCCGCACATGTCCCGGACCGACGTCACGCCGTTGGCGAGTTGGAGGAGCGCGTCGGCATCGGTGACCGTCGAGTGGACGTGCATGTCCACCAGGCCCGGGATGAGGGTGCGCCCCCGGCCCTCGATCCGGGTGTAGCCGCGCGGCACCCGGGCCTCCCCCTCCGGAGCCACCGCTTCGATCCGGCCCTCGCTCACCAGCACGGTCCGGCCCGGTGACAGCTCTCCCGAGACGACGTCGAGCACCGTCACGCCGGCAAAAGCGACCCGGCCGGGCCGCTCGCGGGCCGACAGGTCCAGGATCAGGCGGCCGATCTCGGCCTCTTCGAAAAAGGAGATCCAGCTCTCGTCGCTCTCCGGGGACCGGGGCGGAGCCGCCCCCCGGCCCGCGGGAGCGCAGCCGGTCAGGCCGGAGAGCAGGAACAGAAGGACGAGAGGAAGGCTGCGCAGGGTCACTTGCCTTGACGGCCTTTCTGCTGGCGGTCGAGAGCCTCTGCATTCCGGCAGGCGGTCTCGTGCCCGCCGGTGCAGGCGAGGCGGAAGAGCCGGGCGGCCCGGGCTTCGTCCTTGGGCACTCCGTCGCCGAAGGCGAGCAGATCGGCGAGGTTGGCGCAGCCCAGGGCATTGCCGCCGTTGCAGCTCAGCTCGAAGAGCCGGGCGGCTTCGGCCTTGTCGCCCGTGCCTCCCCGGGCGTCGCGGTAGAGGACTCCCAGGTTGAAGCAGCCCAGGGGATCTCCGGGGTCGCAGCTCGTTCCCTCGCAGGCCCGGCGGAAAAAGACCCGCGCCCGCAGGGGGTCTTCGGGGACTCCTTTCCCGCTTTCGTGGAAGAATCCTACGTTCGTGCAGGCGCGGGAGTCTCCCAGGTCGCAGGCGCGCTCATACATCGCCAGGGCGCGGAAATGGCTCTGGGGCGTCCCGCGGGCGAAGTCGAAGTTGACGGCCACGTTGAAGCAGCCGGCCGAGTCGCCTCCTTCGCAGGACTGCATGTACAGCTCCAGGGCCTTGCCGTCGTCCTCGGGGACGCCCAACCCCTCGGCGTAGGCATAGCCGAGGTGGGCGCAGCCCGCGGCGCTCCCCCCGTCGCAGGCCTTGCGGGCAAGCGCGAGCCCGCGGGGGACGTCCGCCGGCACGCCGATCCCGGAGAGGAAGCGCGCGCCGAGCTCGGCGCAGCCCGCGGCGCTTCCCCCCTGGCAGGCGCGGTCGAAGAGCTCGCGGCCGAGGGCCGGGTCCGCCGCCGCGAGCCCCGTCCCCTTCGTGTAGAGGACCCCGAGCTGATGGCAGCTCGCGGCCCGGCCGGCGTCGCAGCCCTCTCCATACAGGTCGAAGGCGCCGGCCAGCTTCACGGTCTTGAAGAGGGACCACCCTTTCCGGTGAATTTCGATCCTCACCTCGTCGCCCGGCTCCCGCTTGAGGATCTCCTGCTCGAGGTCGCACAGACTGCTCACCCGCACCTCGTCGACCTGCCGGATGACGTCCTCCGGTTGAAGCTCCGCCAGGGCCGCCGGCCCGCCCTCCTCGACCCTCCGGACGAGCGCTCCCCGATAGATCGGATCCTGCGGAGGTCCCAGAGTCTCGAGGTCCGCTCCCAGGGTCGCGGGGTCCTTCTCAGGCTCCGGCCGGGCGGGTGATTCTCCCCCGGAGCAGCCGAGCGCCGGCAGGAGACAGAGGATGAGGAGAGAGCTTGAGCGTATGGGCATGAGCCGGTCCGGAGAGTTTAACCGGCCCGGCGGTGCCGGCGCCTTCGCCGCGGGGGCTCGGGGGGAGGGTCCCCCTCCGGGAGAGGAGGCGGCGCAGGCAGCAGGGCTCCGGGCCGGCGGCGATAGATCACCAGGAACTGCCGGTTGCGCGGCCCCCCGCCCGCGAAGCGCGCCACCTCTTCATAGGCGCCGGCGAACCAGGGCGCGCGGACGATCGGAGCCATCCCGAGCCGGGTGTGGTAGATCACGTAATCCGTCGGTTTGGTGAGGAACCCCCCGGCCGGATCGTTCCGCGCCAGGTAGGGGACGACCCGCGGCGTGACGAGCCCCATCTGATCTTCGAGGGGCCTCCGGCTGTAGTAGCCGAGGACCCCGATCTCGACATAGGCGACCGAGTCCCCGGGCCGGGAGCGCAGAGCGAGCCACTCCGCCGCTTGCTGATAGACCAGCAGCCGCTCGGGCGGGGCAAAGCCCTTGTAGACCCGGACGGAGCTCCGCAGCGCGCCCTGGACCAGGAAGATCCCGAGGACGGCGGCCGCCGCAAACCCCGCCCCGGCGACGGCCCTCCCCCACCGGCGCCCCGCGGCGGGAGAGGCCGCGACCTCGCGGGCCAGCCCGGCCACGCAGAAGGGGAGGCCGTACAGCACGGCGATCCAGGGGACCACGGTGTACCAGGAGGCGAAGGGGACCCGGAGAGCCGGGTAGAGCACGGCCAGGGCGACCCCGTAGAGGGCGGTCAGACGCCCGAGCCGCCGCATGTGGCGCAGGAACGGCGCGAGGCCGGCCACCCCGGTGGCCGCGACCAGGAGCCAGAGAGGTCCGACGTGCCTCCTCAAGAGGATCGTTCCGCGCCCCCAGAAGCCTTCCGCCCCCGTGGCCGCGTACGGGTCCCCCCGGGCCGCCGTGACCTTGGCCTCCACGGTGCCGGGGAGGATCGATCCGAACCAGAGCCAGGCGCCGAGAAGCCCGAGCGCGATCACGGCCGCCGCGGCGAGCCCCGTCCTCCAGGGGAGGCGCCCCGTTTCGAGCAGGAGGAGGAGCAGGAGGATCACCACGCCGACGCCGGCATCCGGCCGGATCCAGACCGCCGACCCGGCCAGGATTCCCGCCACCCAGGGGCGGGAGTCGGCCAGGGTGGCGGCGGCGAGCAGGACGAGGAGCGTCATCGGCGCCGCCGCGCCGTGGTTGACCCACAGGAACGCCGACGTCAGCACGAGGCTCCCTCCGAGGAGCGTCTCCAGCCGGCGGCCCGAGGCCGCGCCCTCCCGCAGCAGCAGCAGGGAGACGCCGGCCAGCGCCGCCCCGAAAAGGGCGCTCGCGATCCACTGGATGGGCAGACGGGTCACGAAATGGAGCAGCGCCAGCGCCAGCCCGAGCCCCGGATCGGAGACGCCGAACACGCGCTCCCCGGGGTTCCAGACGAAGCCGTGCCCCCGCGCCAGGTTTTCCGCGTACCGGAAGGTGATGAAGAAGTCGTCGACCGTCCAGCCCCGGAACCGGACCACGGCCGCGGCGGCGAGCGCCGTCCAGACGAAGCCCGCGGCGGTGAGCAGCCCGCGAGGGGGCTCAACGCGCGGCCAGGAGATCTTCATCGAGGCAGAACTTTAGCATCAGACCCAGAGCCCCAGGAGGCTTCTGCCATACTGCCTCCATCTCATGAGCCCGCGCCGGAAACGAAGCTTCCGCCCGATCCTGCATCCCCACGCAGGGCGCGAGCTTCCCGAGGAGCTGCGGGCCGGGCAGGTGGGACGGCTCGCCCGGGCCCTGCCCCGGGGCCTCGAAGATCCGGGGCTCGAGATCCTTCTGCGCCGCATCGACCGCGCGCCGATCCTCGGCGGCAACCGGGTCGAAGTCTTCACCCGTGGCGCGGAAGCGTTCGCGGCCATGCGGAAGGCGACCCTCGCCGCCAGGCAGGAGATCGTCCTCGAGTCCTACATCTTCAAGGATGACGCGACGGGGCGCCTCTTCCTGGAGGAGGCGGCGGCCGCGGCCGCGCGCGGCGTCGCCGTCCGGGTCCTGGCGGACGCGGCCGGCTCGACGAAGACCCGGGCCCGGTTCTGGCGCGAGATGGCGGGGCACGGCGTCGAGGTGCGCCTCTTCAACCCCCTCTTCCGCCGCTTCTGGTGGTTCCAGCCGTTCCGGGACCACCGCAAGATCCTCGCGGTCGACCGCCGGATCGCCTTCACCGGCGGCATGAACATCGGCGAGGAGTACGGCTCGCCGGACCGGCTGCCGCCGGGGAAAGTGTGGCGCGACACCCACGTCCGGGTCGAAGGGCCCACGGCCTGGGAGATGGCGGTGGTGTTCGCCGAGGGCTGGACCCGGACCGGCGGGACGCCGTTCGACATCGAGCCGCTGCCGGCCGCGGAGGGCGAGGAGGCCGGGGCGCGCATCCTCGTCCTCGACTCGCGCCCGGGGCGGGGCCACGCCGAGTCGGCCGCGGTGCTGGCCGCCCTGGTCGGAGCGGCGCGGCGGACCGTCTGGATCACCAATGCCTACTTCGCTCCGGGGCGCACCGCGGTCGACGTCCTCGGCGAGGCGGCAGGGCGGGGGATCGACGTGCGCCTGCTGCTGCCGGGCTGGACCGACGTGCCGCTGCTGCGCCACGCCGCGCACGGCTACTACACGGACCTCCTCGCGCGCGGCGTACGCATCTTCGAATACCAGGGGCACGTCCTCCACGCCAAGAGCCTCGTGGCGGACGGCTACGCCTCGGTCGTGGGCTCGACGAACCTCGATTTCCGCTCGTTCGTCTTCAACGCCGAGTGCAACCTGGTGATCCTCGACCGGGCGACGGGGGACACGATGGAGGAGATCTTCCGCCAGGACCTCGCGGCCTCGGAGGAGATCCTCCCCGCCGCCTGGAGCCGGCGCCCCCTCCCCCACCGGCTTGGGGACCGCATGGCGCGCTGGCTGTCGCCGGTGTTGTGAAGCCTCTACAGTGGACGCAGGGCGGAAGATCCGCCTACAATCCGGCATGCCTACCGCCAAAAAGGAAGCAGATTTGGCGACAGTCCCGCGATTTTTCCTTCCAACGCCCTGATAGCATTCCGGGCCGTGATGCCGGCTTCGGACGATCCCATCCTTGCAGCGGCGCGCGCCGGGGACCCGGAGGCGCTCGACGCGCTGTTGCGGCAGTACCAGCCCCGCATCTACCGCTTCGGGCTGCAGATGTGCCGGGACGAGGAGGACGCCAAGGACGTGCTCCAGGAGACCCTGTTCGCGGCGGCGCGGTCGCTTCGCGGCTTTCAGGGACTGTCCTCCCTCTCCACCTGGCTCTACTCCATCGCCCGCGGCTTCTGCGTGAAGAAGAGGCGGCGCAGCAAGTTCGCTCCGGAGGAGGAGGTGTCTCTGGACCCGGGCTCGCTCGCCGTGCCCGACCCCGGCCCGCCCGTGGACGAGACCCTGGCTCACCGGGAGGTCGAGCGCGCCGTCGAGGCGGCGATCCGGGCGCTGCGGCCGGCGTACCGGGAGGTCCTCCTGCTGCGCGACGTCGAGGGGCTCACCGCGCCGGAGGTGGCCGAGGTTCTGGGCCTCCGCGTCGAGGCGGTGAAGAGCCGCCTCCACCGGGCCCGGGCGGAAGTCCGCGGGCACCTCCGGCCGCTCCTCGAGAAAGGGCTCCCGGCCCCCTCTCCGGAGTGCCCGGAGGTCGGCGTTCAGATGTCGCGCTACCTGGAGGGAGAGATCAGCCGCGAGGCGTGCGCCGAGCTCGAAGCCCACGTCTCCTCCTGCCCGCGCTGCCGCGGCGCCTGCGACGCGCTGCAGAAGACGCTGGGGGTCTGCCGGACGCTGCCCGAGCCGGCGGTCCCCGGAGAGGTCCAGGAGGCGGTCCGCTCCGGAATCCGCCGGCTGCTCGCGCCGGCCTTGTAGCGCGACTTCACCAGACGGCACCGCAAGAGGATGAAAATCCGGAACGGCGGTGGCCTTCGACCTCACCCCAACCCCTCTCCTAAAGGAGAGGGGCTCTGGTTTGTTGGGTTTGCTTTTCTCTCCCTCTCCTTTAGGAGAGGGAGCCGGAGGGTGAGGTCGCAGGCCACGGCGGCCCCATTTTCAT
>DATHUD010000526.1:0-45419 GCA_035462575.1 Thermoanaerobaculia bacterium
GGCGCACCGCCGCCGAGGTGGCGGCGGACGTGGACGACGAGCTCGCGTTCCACCTGGAAAAGGTTGCGGAGGAGCTGGTCGAGGAGGGTTGGTCTCCCGAGGCGGCGCGGACGGAGGCCCGGCGGCGGTTCGGGGATCTCGAAGGGACGCGCGCGTACTGCCGCGCCTTGGACAAGCGCAAGGAGACGCAGATGAAGTGGACGGAGTCGCTCGGGGAGCTCGGGCAGGATCTGAAGTTTGCCGGCCGTCAGCTCGCCAAGAGCCCCGGCTTCACCCTGGTGGCGGTGCTCACGCTCGCGCTGGGCGTCGGCGCCACGACGTCCATCTTCAGCGTGGTCGACGGAGTCCTCCTGCGCCCGCTCCCCTTTGTGGAACCGGAGCGGATCGTCATGGCCGTGGACTCGGACGGAGCTACGAGCAGCTTTTCCGTTCCGAACTACCTCGACTGGAGCCAGGAGAGCAAGGCGCTCGCAGCCGCCGCGGCCATGGACAACGGGACGGTCACCCTCACCGGGGACGGCGGGGAGCCGGAGCGGCTGGAGGGGATGTGGGTGCGGACCGACTTCTTCCGCATCCTCGGCCTCAAGCCCATCCACGGCCGGACGTTCGCTCCGGGGGAGGACGAGCCCGCCGAGCAGAGGGTGATCCTGATCTCCGAGGAGCTGTGGCAGCGGCGCTTCGGCGGCGACCGCGCGGTGATCGGGCGGACGCTCAGCCTGAACGGCGTTCCGTCGACCGTCGTCGGCATCCTGGGCCGCGACGGGCAGTACCCGGCCAACGCGGATGTCTGGCTCCCCCTGACCTTCTCGGAGAGCATGAGGAGCCAGCGTGGCAACTACTATCTGAGCGCCATCGCGAAGCTCGCGCCGGGGGCGACGCTCGAGCAGGCGCAGGCCCAGGCGAAGGCCATCGGCGACCGGCTCGCCAAGGAGTACCCGGAGGACAACGCCGGCACCGGCATCAACGTCGAGCCGCTCCAGGAGTTCATGGTGGGGGACGTGCGCACTCCTCTGCTGGTGCTCCTGGGCGCGGTGCTCTTCGTGCTGCTGATCGCGTGCGCGAACGTAGCGAACCTCCTCCTGGTCCGCGCCGCCGCGCGGGAGGGGGAGATCGCGATCCGCACCGCGCTCGGCGCCTCCCGCACGCGGATCGTCCGCCAGCTCCTGACCGAGAGCCTCCTTCTCGCCTTCGTAGGGGGCGCGGCCGGCGTGGCGCTCGCCGTGTGGATGACCCGGGCGCTCGTGGCCCTCGCTCCACCGGAGACCCCCCGCCTCGAAGAGGTCGGAGTGGACGGCCCGGTCCTGCTCTTCACGCTGGGCCTGGCGCTCCTGACCGGCGTGCTGTTCGGCCTCGTGCCGGCGCTCCAGGCGTCCCGCCCGAACCTCGTGGGGACGCTCAAGGAGGGGACCCGCGGCTCGCGCGGCCGCACCGCCACCCGGGTCCGCAGCTTCCTGGTGGTGACGGAGACGGCGCTCGCCGTGGTGCTCCTCGCCGGGGCGGGGCTCCTGATCCGCAGCTTCGGCGAGCTTCAGAAGGTGGACGTGGGCTTTCAGCCGGAGGGCGTGGTGAAGTTCAACGTCGCGCTCCCGGGGAACAAGTATCCCGAGGACCCGCTGGTCAGGAGCTTCGCCAACGGGCTGATGGAGAGGATGCGCGGGCTTCCCGGGGTGACGTCGGCCGGCCTGGTCGCCTGGGGCCTCCCCCTGTCCGGGGTCGTGAGCGCGCTCTCCTACACCATCGAGGGGCACCCGCCTCCGCCCAACGGCTGGGAGGGGAACGTGCGGGTCGCCATCGCGAGCCCGGAGTACTTCCGGACGATGGGCATCCCGGTTCTCCGCGGCCGGGCCTTCACCGAACGGGACCGCGACGGCGCCCCGCAGGTGGTGGTCATCAACGAGACGGCGGCGCGCCAGATGTTCCCCGGCGAGGACGCAATGGGCCAGAGGATCAACCTCGGCTGGACCTCGAACGGCGTCCAGAGGGGAGGCGAGGTCGTGGGGATCATCGGCGACTTCAAGCAGGACGCCCTGCAGGCGGAAACGGAGCCCCATCTCTTCCTCCCCTTCGAGCAGGCGCCCATGCAGGGGATGACGGTCGTCCTGCGCACGGAAGCCGATCCGGCCGCCGTGGCCGCGACGGTCCGGGACGAGGTGCGTGCCCTGGACCCCGACCTTCCGATCTATGGCCTTCAGACCCTGGAGGATCTGGTCGCCTCGTCGGCCTCCCAGCCGAAGTTCTACATGCTCCTTCTCGGCGGCTTCTCCGCCATCGCCCTCCTCCTCGCCGCCGTGGGCATCTACGGGGTGATCGCCTACGCCGTGCGCCAGCGGACGCAGGAGATCGGCATCCGCATGGCCCTGGGCGCCTCGCAGGACCGCGTGCTGCGCATGGTGGTCGGCCAGGGCATGGCGCTCGCGGTCGCGGGCGCCCTCGCCGGGCTCGCGGGAGCGTTCCTCGCCACCCGGGGCCTGCGGAGCCTCCTCTACCAGGTGAGCGCGAGCGACCCGGTGATCTACACCGGCGTCGCGCTGGTCCTCGTGCTGGTGGCCGCCGTTGCCTCCTGGCTGCCGGCCCGCCGCGCGGCCCGGACCGATCCGCAACTGGTGCTCCGCGGGGAGGCGTAGACTTCTGTCAATTTGTTCCGCTCTCAATATGTTTTATATTATGTGAAATGAAAGTTCTCCTTCCGCCATGGTATTGCGGAACCCCGATTCTGGCCTGCCTCACGTCCGTGGTAAGGCCAAGACTCAGGTAACGAAAGGAGAACATGAGACACAGCAAGCAGATCCTGCTCCTCTCTCTCTTGGTGCTCAGCCTGCTCTCTTCAGCAGCTTCCAGGGCAAACGCTCAGGAATCGGAGCCCAACGACTCCTGCACATCTCCTCAAGATCTGGGCGCGGTGACGCTGCCTCTCTCCCTGATGGGGGACCTCGGGGCTCCCGATGTCGATTTCTTCCGCACGCTGCTCAGCACGAGCAACGCTTCCGGGACGGTGGTGATCGATCTCGAAGCTCTGGAGGGAATGGACACCGTCCTGGGTGTCTTCGGATCCGACTGCACTCTCCTCGCAGTCGATGATGACAGTGGCGCCGGTTTTAATTCACAGATCCGGATCAACGTTCCCGCGGACGGCGTCTTGATCATTGCAGCCACGAGCTACGCCGATTTTGGCTTCACGGGGCAAGGCTCCTACTCGGGCCCCTACCACTTGAGCATCCGGGAGGAGGGCCGCGCCGTGGCGGTGTCCGGGAGAATCGTCGACGCAGGGAGCGGCGCTCCGATCCCATTCGCCGATGTATTTCTATACCGGTGTCCTTCCGGTTCCTGTTCCGAATTCGTCGGACACCTCCAGACCGACACCCAGGGCGACTTCCGATTCGACGGCAACTTCCTTTTCCTGCTGTCGGGCCAGTACCTGATCTCGGTCAGCGCGAACAATTACCAGAGCACGACGGATTTCTTCGTCCTCTCCGCGGGTGTGGATCTCGATCTGGGGGATATCGCGCTCCAACGGATCCCCACGGCGAGCTCGATTTATGGGCGCGTGGTGGACTCCTTGACCGGCGCCCCGCTCTCCGGCTCCTCGATCCCGTTCGCCTGGGTCGAGCTCCTGTTCTGTGATCCGAGCTTCTTCTTCTGTTACACGATCCGCTACGCGTTTCCCGACTCCCAGGGCAACTACCGCTTCGACGGAGGCCCCGGGCAACCGCTGCCCCCTGGGACCTACAGGGTTCGTGCCTATGCCGATCAGTATCTGACCGGGGAGAGCGAGAGCTTCACCGTCGGAGACGGAGAGGACCACGACGCCGGGACCCTGGGCCTCAAGTCCTTCCCGGTCCGAGTCGATCTGTTCCAGTCCTGCGGCCAGATCCCGTCGAGCGGCGGAAACTGCCAGTTCAGCGTGCGGATCAGCAACGGCATGGAAAGCCGGCTGGGGGCAGAGGTCTGGAGCCTCGTGGAGGCCTTCGGAATCGGATCGCCCGTCTCCCATACCTCTTTCCAGACCGGCCTCCCCAAAACGATCAACCTGGCGCCGGGCGAGTCGACGACGGTGTCCTCCTCCTTCTTCGTGCCGGGCGAGATCAGCGACGGGGCCTACATCTGCGTCTCCGGCTTCGCCGCCCGCCGGCCGCACTCGTTCAACACCCTGGGACAGCACCATCTCTTCTGCTTGAGCAAGGGCGGGGGCTTCTTCTCGGTGGTTCCTGAAAGCCAGAAGCGCGACCTCGTGAGGAAGCTCAAGGGGCAGGGACCCAGGAAATAGTCGCGACCTTCCCGCGGAGCCGGATCGGGTCTCCCCGTGAGCCCTGATCCGGCTCATCTTTCCCACCTTCCCGCACTTACCTCTATAAGAAGAGTCTTTAGGACTCTGAAAATCCGGGTTGTTGCCGCCGGGTTTGCCGGTTTGGACTGTCGCGAATGGAGTGCATTCGGAGGGCACCGGGACGCAACCATCGATTGTCCAAAGGAGACAAGGCAATGAGGAAGATCGCGATCGTCGGTGCAGGGCAGGCTGGGATGGTCCTCGCTTTCGGGCTGTTGGACAAGGGGTACGACGTCACGGTCCTCGAGTCGAGGACGGCGGAGCAGATCGAGCACGGGCCGATCCTGTCGACGGCCATGGTGTTCGACCGGCAGCTCGATACGGAGCGCCGGCTGGGGCTGCACGTGTGGGAGGGGGAAGCCCCGGTCTGTAACGGGATGCATGCGACGCTCCGCCTCCCCAACGGAGACATCGTCCTAGAGGTGCAGGGCGGCCTCGACGAGACCTGCCAGGGGGTGGACGCGCGGATCAAATCCTCCGCCTGGATGCGGCAGCTCGAGCGGCGGGGCGGCAAGCTGGAGATCGCCACCGTCGATCTCCCCAGGCTCGACGCCCTGGCCGAGGCCCACGACCTCGTGGTCGTCGCCTCGGGCAAGGGCCAGCTCCGGGACGTCTTCGCGCGCGACCCCGAGCGGACCCTGTTCGACGGCCCGCCGCGGCGGCTGGCGGCGTTGATCCTGAAAAACGTCCACGAGTGGGAGGAGGTCCCCTACACCCCGCTCAAGTTCCAGTTCTGCATGGACGCGGGGGACTACTTCGCCATCCCCTTCTACTCCTGGTCCGGCCCGTGCCGAGGGGTCGTCTTCGAGGCGCCCCCCGGAAGCTTCATGGACCGCTTCGGGGAGGTGGCCACGGGCGAGCAGGCGCTCGCCACGGCCAAGGCCATCATCCGCGAGCTCACCCCCCAGGACTGGCCGAACTACAAGGACTCCGAGCTGGTGGACGAGGGCTCCTGGCTGAAGGGCGCCATCACCCCCACGGTGCGGAAACCCGTCGGCCGGCTCGCCTCGGGGCGGCACGTGATGGCCCTGGGCGACGCCGCCATCTTGAACGACCCGATCAGCGGGGCCGGGGCGAACGACGCCGTGCGGATGGCCAACCGCCTCCTCGCCGGGATCGTCGAGCGGGGCGACCGCCCCTTCACGGCGGACTGGATGCAGGGGATCTTCGAGGCCCACTACCAGGAGCACGGCCAGCACACCATGCGGTTCACCAAGATCATGACCGAGCCGATGACCGACCCGGCCTGGAAGGTCCTCCAGGCGGCGGCCCGCTCCCCCGGGGTGGCCCACACCTTCGTCAACGTCTACACGGACATCCAGCAGTCGCTCGGCTGGCTGACCGACATGGACGCGGCCGACGCCGTCTGCGCCCGGCACGCGGACGAGCTCCAGGGGGCCCGGTTCCTCACCATGGCCGAGGCGAGGGCCCGGTTCATGCCGCAATCCGCGGCGGCATGACGGGGCCCTCCGGCAATAAATCCGCCCCTTTTCGAGTTGAAGCTACAAAGTGTCCCGGTCCACCCGGACCGGGACGCTCTGGCTTATCCCCGCAAAAGAGGGTAGGCTATGTAAAGACTACCTATGCAAAGTTTAGCGATCCCTCAACATCCCGTTCACACTACCCGACAATCTTTCGCCTCCCTGGGGCTCAGCAAAGAGATCCTGATGTGCGTGCGGCTCGTGGGGTTCGAGCACCCCACCGCGATCCAGGCCGCCGTCATCCCCGAAGCGGTCACCGGGCGGGACCTGATCGGTCTCGCCGAGACCGGCTCGGGCAAGACCGCGGCGTTCACCCTGCCCATCGCCGACCGGCTGGCCCGGGGTGTGACCACGCGCGGCCTGATCCTCTCCCCCACCCGGGAGATCGCCCTCCAGACCCAGGCCTTTCTCGATCTGTTCGGGAAGGACTACGGCTTGAAATCCGTCACCCTGATCGGCGGGGTGAAGATGGGCCCGCAGCTCTCGGGGCTCCGGAAGCGTCCCCACATCATCGTGGCGACCCCGGGCCGGCTCATCGACCACATGGAGCAGGGCACGGTCCGGCTGGACGACACCAACGTCCTGGTCCTGGACGAGGCCGACCACATGCTCGACATGGGGTTCCTCCCCCAGGTCAACCGGATCCTCCAGGGCCTCCCCCGGGAGCGCCAGACCTTCATGTTCTCGGCCACCATGCCGCCCCCGATCGAGCGGCTGGCCCAGCAGTTCATGAACAACCCGACCCGGATCGACTTCCGGCCCGAGGCCGGCGCCGCCGAGGGGATCAGCCACCGGCTCTACCTCGTGGAGCCGGACGAGAAGAAGGCCTGCATCCTGGCTCTCCTCCACCAGGAGCTGGGCACCACGCTGGTCTTCACCCGCCGGAAGGTCGACGCCGAGTGGCTCTGCGGCGTCCTGGAGCGCGAGGGGCACCCCGTGGAGCGCATCCACTCCGACCTCTCCCAGGGGCACCGGACCCAGGCCCTCCAGGGCTTCCGCGAAGGGGAGCACCGCATCCTCGTGGCGACCGACATCGCCGCCCGGGGCATCGACATCCCCACGATCCGCCACATCATCAACTTCGACATGCCCGACACGGTGGAGGACTACATCCACCGCGCCGGCCGCACGGCCCGGGGCCGCGCCGAGGGGATCGTCTCCACCATCGCCTCCTGGATGGACAAGGGGACGATCAAGGAGATCGAGTCCACCCTGGGCGAGGATCTCCCCCGCTGCACGGTGCCGGGCGTCCAGCCCTATGTCGAGATGAAGCCGAAACAGACCATGGGCGGCCGGAAGTCGGCGCTCAAGGTCAAGCGGCGGTAGGGCGGCGCAGTGGAGAGGGTTTGACGCACCTCTAGAAGGCGAGAGGACTTTCCCTCTCGCCGGTCAAGAGGAGCCCCTCGATGAAAACCAAACTGTTCTTCGCGCTCGCGGCCTTCGCCCTCACCCTGGGGGCGACGCCCGGGAAGGTGGCCGCGGCGCCGAATCAGTGCCTCTCGTACTGTGCGATCGTCCGTTGTCTCGACGGCTACGTCTGCGGCCCCTACGTCAATTCCTCGGGCCAGACCGTCTGCGGCTGTCACCCCAGCCCGTTCGGCTCTTGATCCAAGGGCCGCTGTGGCCTATGACCTCACCCTCCGGCTCCCTCTCCTAAGGGAGAGAAAAGCAAACCTGAGCCCCTCTCCTTTAGGAGAGGGGTTGGGGTGAGGTCGCAGGCCGACGCCGTTCCCTAGTTCCGCGACCCGCCGATGAACAGCCGGAGCACGTACCAGAACATCAGCGCCACCGAGGCGAACAGCTCCAGGGCCGCGGCCACGTACCGGTCCTCCGGGAAGTGGTGGATGACGTTCGACGTGTCGTAGAGGATCGACGCCCCGGCGAGCGCCACCATCGCGACCGAGAAGTAGGTGCCGAGGTCGAAGCCGAAGATCGTGCCGGCCACGATCAGCACCAGGGCGACGATGCCGCCCCACATCAGGAGGCTGCGCAGGAAGGAGAAGTCCTTCCGGGTGATCATCGCCACGGCGGTCAGGCCCGCGAAGCCGAAGAGGGTCACGGACGCCGCGCTCTTGATGACGCCCGGCGCGGTCACGCTCGCGATGAAGAGGAGCGGCACAAAGACGATCGCCTCGGCCACCACGAAGGCGGCCAAGGCCGCGTACTGGGCCGGCACGGACTTGACCGTGTGCGCCACCCGGGAGGCGATCCAGCTCACCACGACGAAGCCGCCGAGGACGAGCAGCCAGCTCGTGCCGAGCATGGCCTGGGCGATCGTCGCCGCCATCCCCGACTGGAACAGGAAGATCTCCAGGCCCGTGAAGGCCAGGATCGCGCCCAGCAGGTGCATGTACGTGCGGGCGACGAACCGGGAGCGGGCGTCGGCGAGCTCGGGGTGGATCGCTTGCGGGATGTAGCCATAGTCCGAGGACATCTCTATCTCCTCTTGGGACGGCGTGGATGGATGCCGGAAGTCTATCCTACGGTTCTCTTCCCGGGGGTGACGGAAACCGGAGAAGCGTTTCGCAGGCTCACCGCTCCGGGTCCGGCTTCTTCTTGTCGTCCGGGTGTTCCCCGGGAGGACCGGAATGGAGCGGCCCCCAGGAGGGCGGATCGCTCGCCGGGAAGCTCTCCTCCGACGCCTCGTCCACCGGGTCCAAGGGTTCCTGCTTCGTTTCGGGATCAGAGCTCTCGGCCATCGCCTCTCCTCCGTTCTCTCATCTTATCCTTTGCCGGCCTACGGCAGCTCCCGCACCTCGGGCACCACCTCCTGAACCGTCCACCGCGTCTTCTGGGTCCGGCCCCTCCCATCGCCCCGGACGTTCACGAAGATGAGGACCGCCCGGAGGTCTGCCGGGGCTCCGGAGAGCTTGCCGGGCTGGGAACGGAGAGTGTTGCCGGTGTCTTCGATCCCCAGGACCACGCCCACGGAAGCGAAGGCCCCGTCCCCGTTGCCGAGGACGAAACGGAGGAGGGTACGGTCAGGGAGACGGTTCCCCCGGAGGTCGACGCTCAAGGCGCCGTCCGGCAGGACGGTGAGCACCGGCAGAGGCGCGCCGGGGCGGAAGGGCCCTCCCTGGAAGTTTCCATACTCCCATTCGAAGCGGGCGAGCTGGGAGGCGTGGAAAGGGGTGTCCGCGCGACGGAGGGCCTCGCGCTCGGTGAAGACTGCCTCGGCCAAGGAGCCCAGGCGGTAGTGGAGGGTCGCCTGAGTGTCCAGGTATTCGGCCTGGGCAGCCGGCTTTTCGGCGAGGAGGCGCTCCATCGCGGCCAAGGCCTTTTCAAGCCGGGGCCGGCCGGCGTCAGGGCTCGTCGCCAGGAGCCAGGCCGCCTCGTTCACGAGCTCAGGAGGCACCTCGGAAGCCTCGAGGAGCCGGACGGCCGTCTCGAGGTCGCGCCCCGGCTCTCCCCAGTGCCGGACCACGACGGCGCCGGCCAGGGCGAAGAGCCCCACCAGGAGCGCCGCGAGGAGGTTCCACAGCAGGGGGTGCCGGCGCGCGAGGGCGAGCGGGTCGCGGGTGTGGGTGGACGCCAGCGTGAGGACGGCGCCGGCGAGGAAACCGGCCACGTGCGCGTGATTGTCGACGTTGGGAAAGATGAATCCCGGCAGGAGGAGCCAGAACACCAGGGAGAGCCAAATCTTCCAGGAGGGGCGGCGCCCGAAGAAGTCCGGCCACCGCTGCTCGGCGATCCCGAGGGCCCCGATGAGCCCCGCGATTCCGGTGGAGGCCCCCACGGAGAGGAGGTGATTCCCCACGAGCGCGGAGCCCGCCGCGCCGGCCAGGGCGGACCCGAGGAAGATCACGAGGAAGCGCGCCTTGCCGAGCAGCGGCTCCAGGATCCTGCCCAGCGCGACCAGGCTGAACAGATTGACGGCCAGATGGAACAGGCCGGCGTGCAGGAGGTTGCCGGTCGCCAGGCGGAACCACTCTCCGTCGCGGACGAAGACGGAGGAGTTGGCTCCGAAGGCGAGGAGGCGGAAGGGGTCTGCGGAGGCATCCAGGAGCATCTGGAGGAGGAAGATTCCCGCGAGCACGGCCGAGACCGAGATCGCGGCGCCCCGGCCTCGGGAGGCGATGCTCTCTCCCCGCTCCCGATTCTCCCCGATCCTCGCGAGGATCGCCTCTCCGTCCGGCAGACCCCCGATGCGGGCCCGGAGATCCGCGGCGACCGAGCCGGCGAGCCCCGGCTCCGGGAACCAGCTTTCGGGCAGGACGAGGCCCTGCCCGGCCTCCTGCCCCAGGACGACCAGCCCCTCTCTCTCGTGCACGCTGCGGATCTCTTCGTAGGGGATCACGACATCCTTGCCCGGGGGCGGCTGCTGCCAGAGGACGGCGTCGCCCGTCAGCGTGAGGACGCCCGGGGGCCTCTTCTGGCGCTCGTACCGGAACAGGAGCCCGCCCAGGAGCAGCAGCAGGGGAACGCCGAGAACCAGCACCCACACGATCGAGGTCCCGGTCCGTTCCACATCGCCGGCCAGATAGGTCACCAGGAGGACCAGGAGGATCAGGCACGTCAGCAGCGCGGAGGAGAGCGCCCTCTGGAGGCTCGGCGGCTGGGGCCGGATCTCGATCGTGCGGCGGGGCGTCTCTTCGCTCATTCCGCTCATTCCGCTCAGTCCGAAACCGGCAGCGTCACGGTCACCTCCAGCCCCCCTTCGGCCCGGTTCCTGGCCGTCATGTCTCCTCCGTGCTCCTCGGCGATGCGGCGGGCAATGGGGAGCCCCAGGCCGGTGCCGGTGTCGTGGGTCGAGAAGTAGGGGTCGAAGATGCGGGGGAGGAGGTCGGCCTTGACGCCGGGGCCGGAGTCCAAGACGGCGATGCGGGCGGTCTGGTCCACCTGGTCGACGCGGATGCGGACCTCCCCCCCTCCGGCGCTCGCCCGGAGGGCGTTTTCGATCAGGTTGCGGACGGCGCGGCTCAGGAGCTTGGCGTCGAAACGGACGGGGATCGTATCCCGCCCGATCTCGAGCTCCACGCGGACGCCGTTGGGCGGGGCGGCGCGGTAGCCTTCGACGAGATCCGCCATGCTGGCCACCAGGTCCCCGGGCTTGGGGTCGATCCGCGGGATGGAGCTGTAGGTCGAGAACTCGGAGGCGATCGAGCGCAGCTCATCCACCTGGGTGAGGATGTTCGTGGTGCAGCGCTCGAAGACCCGCTCGAAGTGCTCGGGGTCGCGCTGGTAGACCTCCCGCATGTGCTCGGTCGAGAGGCGGATGGGGGTCAGGGGGTTCTTGATCTCGTGGGCGATCATGCGCGCCATCTCGGCCCAGGCGAGGAGGCGCTGGCCGCGCAGGACCTCGGTCGCGTCCTCGACGACGAGGAGCGCGGAGGGCTCTCCGGAGCCGGGCACGGGCACCCAGACGAGCGCCCACTCCCGTTCCGTGCCGTCCTCGTCGCGCAGGCGCACGGTTTCGCGGGCCATCTCGCCGTCCGTGGTGCCCAGGAAGGAGGCCACGGGGGCGAGGCGCTCGGAGCGGGCGACGGCCTCCTCCAGGCTCTCCCCCACCCCGGTCCCCAGAAGCTCGGCCGCCACCCGGTTGTGCATCAGCACCCGGCGGTCGCGGTCCACGGAGACGATGCCGGAGGTGAGGTTGTCGACCATCCGCTCGACGACCTGCTTTTCGCGCACGAGCTTCTCGCGCCCCTCGGCGATCCGGCGCGCCATCTCGTCCACGGCTTCGACGAGGGCGGCGAGCTCGAGCTCGGTCGGGGCGAGGTCGAGCGAAGGGGCGCCCGCGGCGATCCGCCGGGTCCCTTCGACGAGCTGCATCAGGGGGTGGGTGAAGTTGCGGGCGAGCCTTCGGCCCACGGCCACGAGGAGGATGAAGAGGGCCACAGTGACGAGGAGCCCCTGCCCCCGGAGCTGCCAGAGCTGCTGCGCCGCCTCCTCCTGCTGGGCAAGGAGCGGCACGGAGAGCACGAACAGCCGCTCCTGCCCCATCATCTCGACCCCGGGCACGCGCAGAGGCGCGTACATTTCGAGATAGGTCGTGCCCCCCACGCGGTTGGTGCGCGAGGCGAGGCCGTAGCCCAGGAGGGTGAGGCGCGAGTACATCTCGCCCGGGATGCGCCGGGGCAGGAGCCCGGCGGTGAACAGCTCGTGGCGGCTGGAGGCGTGGATGCCGCTCCCCCAGTAGAGGTTGACCTCGTGGCGCACGATGTCGGACATGTCGGCCAGGAGCTGGTCGCCGAAGGCGGCGTCCACGCCGAAGCCGGGCTCGAGCGTCAGGAGGCGCTCGGCCAGGAGCTGCTGGGACGAGGAGAGGGCCGCCTCGCCCGCGGCCCGCTGCTCCTGGGCGAGGCGGTCTTCCATGGCCCCCACGAGCACGGCGTAGAGCAGCAGCAGGGGCACGAGGAGGAGCGCCGTGTAGATGATCATCAGGCGCTTCGAGTACGAGCGCACGGTCTTTCTGAGCACGTCCCGGAAGGCCGCCCGGGGGAGCGCCAGGAGGAGCACCGGCAGCGCGGCCACGGCGAGGAGCAGGAACGTGCCCACCGCGAGCCGGCCGGTCCGCTCCAGGGCCTGGAGGGGCGAGAGGGACGGGAGGAAGACGACCTCCCAGCCGTCCGGCGCGGAGCGGGCCCAGGCGCGGGCGCGGCCCGTGGGGGTGCTCACGATGGCCGAGGTGCTCCCCGTCCTGGCGGCATTCCGGAGCTGCGACGGCAGCGGGGGCGCCTCTTCCCAGGGGGAGAGAATCGCGTGGCCGGCGGCCGAGTAGAGGGCATAGACGGCGGGCCGCGCCACGCTCTCGACGCGGTCTTCGACCGGTGCGCCGCGCAGCAGGCCCGTCTCCACGTCGGTCAAGGGGAGCCAGTCCCGGGTCTGGAAGCCGGGGCGGGGCACGAGCCAGTAGCGGAGCCGGCCCCAGGGCTTGCCCGCGAAGCGGATCTCGGCCGCGCCCGAGACCAGCGTGTCGCCCCAGAGGGGGAGGCGGAGCTCTTCGCGGCGCAGCGGGCTCAGATCGAACCCGCCGTCCTCGGTGAGAGGAATGCCGAACGAGAAGGAGGACGGAGCCCCGTCCTCCGGCTGCACCACGAGGGCCGAGAGCGAGCCGTGCCGGGCGAGCGGGGACTCGCGCCAGAAGGCGTAGGCGAGGTCCTGCCGCTCGAGCCCGGACGGGGAGCGGGGGACGAGGTCGTCCAGCTCGAGGCCCAGGAAGTAGGTCTGGATCTCGCGGGCGAGGGCCGAGACCTCCCCCGGCTGCGGAGGCGAGAGCCGGGCGAGGAGCTCGGTGCCCGCGAACTCGCGCAGGCGCAGGCGATAGGCCGTCTCCCACGCGCCCGAGGCCGCGAGCACGGACATGAGGATGAGGGCGAGAATCGTCATCCCCTCCCCCAGCCGCCGCTGGTCGGCGTAGAGGGCCGCCGAAGCCCCTCCCAGGCCGAGCAGCAGCACGGCGGCCACGGGGAAGTCGGCCAGGGCCGCGCCCAGGAGCAGAAGGAGGACCGCGGCCCAGGCCCAGTGGTCCCGCGGCGGAGCCGGCGGCCACCCCTTGCGGCGGCCGGCCAGGCAGAAGATGCCGAAGGCCGCTCCCGAGAGGCCGAGCCGCAGGGCGAAGCTCCCGGGCGAGACGAGGAAGCCCTCGGCGATGTCGAGCGGCCCCTCGATCCAGTGGACCGCGAGCGCGGCCCCGAAGAGCAGCAGCACGGCGCCCGCGCCCTTCAAGGAGACCGGCAGGCGGTCCCCCTCTCCCGAGCGGCCGTGCACCCCGAGCGCCGCCAGGCCCAGCCCCGCGGCCAGGACGATCAGGGCGTAGGCCGGGACCTCGGCCGCGGCACCCAGGGCCACGAGGCCGGCCAGGGCGAGCGGGGTGACGATCCGCGTCCGCGGCTCCTGGATGGGCCGGCCGCCGGGCAGGGCGATCCGCAGGCCGCGCAGCATCGCGAGCGCCAGGAGGGCCGCGCCGATGGCGAGCCAGGCGAGCCGGTCCATCCAGGGGAGGCCCCGGGCCTCGTCGTCCCGCGAGGCGCGCTCGACGACCAGGGTGGGGGCGTTGGCGAGGCCGATCAGCACCACGTCGCTCGCCGTCTCCTGGCTCGGGAAGCCCTGGACCAGGGACCAGCGGGCGGTGCGGTGCTCGTTGGGGAACGGCAGGGTGTCCGTGGAGAAGCTCACCCCGGCCACCACGCGCCAAGGGCGCCGCGCGTTGTCCAGGGGGCGGACGGTGAACAGGGTGACCGCGCTGAAGCCGGCGCGGAAGTGGAGCCCCGCGCTGGGAACCCCCTCGTCGAGCTCGTGGAGGAGCCCCTCCCCCGCCCAGGCGACCGGCAGGCCGTCGGGATCGACGAGCAGCAGGGCGCGCCGCCCATGCTCCTTGTCCACCGGCACCGCGGCCAGGCGCTGGAACGCGGCGAGCCTCGCCTGGGGGGTGCGCACGTTCTCCCAGCTCCCCTCGGGAGGGTCTCCCAGGCCCTTCGCCGCGGCGGCGGCCTCCTCGCCCAGATCCTGCCAGAGCTGCTGGTATCCGCTGCGGGCCTCCTCGATCCAGTCCGCGCGGGAGGCCCGCGCCTCGAGCGAGGACGTCCAGCTCACCACGAGCGCTATCACCCCGAGAGCCAGGATGGGGCCGGCCACCATGAGCTCGCGCGAACGGCGCAGGCCCATCCACGCGATCGCGAAGAGGGCGAGCGAGAGGGCCGACCAGGGAGGAGGGAACAGCGGAGATGCGACCATCCCCGCGATCAGGACGGTCTCCAGGACCGCGGGGAGCGCCAGGAAGGATCTCACCGTGGGAGCATCGGCAGATCTACGCCGCGCTCCCGGGCGCAGGCGATCGCCTCCGGATAGCCGGCGTCGGCGTGCCGGGCGACGCCCATGCCGGGGTCGCCCGCGAGGACCCGCTCCAGGCGCCGGGCCGCCGCCTCCGTGCCGTCCGCGACGATCACCATGCCGGCGTGGATCGAGTAGCCGATGCCCACGCCGCCGCCATGATGGACCGACACCCACGTGGCGCCGTTGACCGCGTTGATCATGGCATTGAGGATCGGCCAGTCCGCGATCGCGTCCGAGCCGTCCCTCATCCCTTCGGTCTCACGGTTGGGCGAGGCCACGGAGCCGCAGTCCAGGTGATCGCGGCCGATCACGATCGGCGCCTTGACCTTCCCCGACGCCACGAGGTCGTTGAACACCTTGCCCGCCTTGGCCCGTTCGCCGTAGCCAAGCCAGCAGATGCGCGCCGGCAGCCCCTGGAAGGCCACCCGCTCGCGCGCCAGGCGGATCCAGCGGGCCAGGGCCGCGTCCTCGGGGAACGTCGCGAGGATCGCCTCGTCCGTCACCGCGAGGTCCTCCGGGTCACCCGAGAGGACCGCCCAGCGGAACGGCCCCTTGCCCTCGCAGAAGAGCGGACGGATGAAGAGCGGCACGAAGCCGCCGATCTCGAAGGCGTTCGCGACCCCGGCGACCTGCGCCTGGCCCCGGAGGTTGTTTCCGTAGTCGAAGGTCACGGCGCCCCGGTCCTGGAGGGTCAGCATCGCCTGCACGTGGGCGGCCATGCTGTCCATGGAGCGGCGGATGTACTCCTGGGAGTCGTCCCGGCGCAGGCGGAGCGCCTCCTCATAGGGAAGGCCGTGGGGCACATACCCCAGGAGCGCGTCGTGGGCGGACGTCTGGTCGGTCAGCACGTCCGGCACGATTCCCGCCGCCACCAGGTGCTCCAGAAGGTCCACCGCGTTTGCCTCAACGGCAATGGACACCGCCTCGCGGCGATCCCGGGCTGCCAGAGCCTGTTCCACGGCCGTCGGGATGTCCGGCGCGACCCGATCCAGATACCGCGTGGCGAGGCGGCGGTCGATGCGCGTCCGGTCCACCTCGGCCACGAGGCAGACCCCTTCGTTCATGGTGACCGCAAGCGGCTGGGCCCCGCCCATACCGCCCAGGCCCGCGGTCACCGTGAGCCGGCCGGCGAGGGAGCCGCCGAAGTGCTGGCGGGCGCACTCGGCGAGCGTCTCGTACGTCCCCTGGAGAATGCCCTGGGTGCCGATGTAGATCCACGAGCCCGCGGTCATCTGGCCATACATGGTGAGCCCGAGCCCTTCGAGGCGCCGGAACTCGTCCGCCGTGGCCCACTTGGGCACCAGCATCGAGTTCGCGAGGAGCACCCGGGGCGCGTCCTCATGGCTCTTGAAGACCGCGACCGGCTTGCCGGACTGGACGAGCAGCGTCTCGTCGTTCTCCAGCCGCTTCAGGGTCGCCACAATCGCCTCGAAGCACTCCCAGTTGCGCGCCGCCTTGCCCGACCCGCCATAGACCACCAGCTCCTCCGGCCGCTCCGCGACCTCGGGGTCCAGGTTGTTCATGAGCATCCGCAAGGCGGCCTCCTGCTGCCATCCGCGGCAGGAGATCTCCAGGCCACGGGGAGCGCGCACGGTACGGGGTTGGGCAGTCGAGGCGGGGGCGGTCGGGGTGGTGGTCGTGGTCATGGGGCGTATTCTACCCGGGCGCCCCCAGCCCGGTGAGATAAATCGCACCCCCTTATAGGTATCTTTCCCGCACGAGCGCCGTGCCCTCCGAAACCTCACCCTCTGTCTCCCTCTCCTAAAGGGAGAGGGAGGACGCATTCCAAGCGATCTTGCCTACGCCGGGAATCCAGGATGGGCAAGATCGGCGGATGTACGTCCTCCCTCTCCCGGCGGGGGTGGGAGGGAGATGGGAGAGGGAGACAGAGGGTGAGGTTTCGGAGGGCAGACCGTCTCCGGAAGCAAAAGTGTAGAAGGGCTGGCATTCACAACCGGGCGGAGGTCATGGGCGCCGGTGCTCCGGCCGCGTACAATCTCCCCCGTGTTCCAACGACTCCTCCCCCTCCTTCTCCTCCTCACCGCCCTCCCCCTCCCCGCCGTCACCCTGGACGACGAGGTCGAGGCCTCCCTCCACATCGTCGCCGTCGCCGGCCGCGAGCAGCCGGGGGCGGACTTCATCGCCGGGCGGCTCGCGGGGCTCCCGGTGTCCCGGGACGCCCTGGGCAACGTCGTGCTCACGGTGGGGACCGGCGAGCCGCGGCGGCTCTTCGCGTGCGCTCTGGGAGAACCCGGGCTCGTGGTCACGGAGATCCGGGAGGACGGCTATCTGCGGGTGGTGCCGGCGGGGGAAGGACCGACGGGGGCGCTCTGGGCGCAGGCGTACGAGGGGCAGACGGTCGTGGTGGGCGGCGCCCGGGGGTGGATCCCCGGCGCGGTGCCGGTCCGGTCGGTTCATCTGATGCAGGAGGACGGCCCCTCGGAGAAGCCTCTTCTGCCAAGCGGGATCTATCTCGACCTCGGCGCCGAGAGCGCGGCCGAGGCGGCGGAGGCCGGCGTCCGGCTCCTCGATCCCGTGGCGCTGATCCGCCGCCCGGCGCGGCTCGCGGGCGGGCTCGTGGCAGCTCCCGCCTCCGCGCAGAAGGCGGCCTGCACGGCGATGGCGGACGCCGCCCGCCGGCTCGCGGCGGCGCCGGGTCGGGGGACCACGATCTTCGCCTGGACGACGAACGATCTGCTGAACGGGGCGGGGCTCGTCCACGCCGTTCGCGCGCAGGCACCGTTCGAGGAGGTGATCCTCCTGGCCCCCGGCTTCGGCTGGGAGCCCGGGAAGGACGGTCCGGTCTGGAAATCCCTTCCCGGCCCGGGCGCCGGCCTGCTTGGAGCGGGAAGCCTTCCTCCGGACATCCCGGAGCTCACGGCCGCGCCCCACCCCGAAATCCTCGCCGCCAACGACGTCGACTGGGGCAAAACGCGCAGGGGCTTCCTGGGTCTCCCGGCGAAGTATCCGGGCACTCCCGTGGAGACGATCTCCCTCGGAGAGGTCCGGAAGCTCGCGGACGCCCTGGTCCGGATCGGCCAGGGGGACCCGGCGGCAAAGGCGGCGGCTCCTCCGCTCTCCCCCGCCCCTCCGCTCGTCGAGGCCGGCGAGGGGTACGAGGAGACCGCCCGGCTGCTGGGCTCTCTCATCGCGCGCTACGGGGTGAGCGGCGCAGAAGGGCCGGTGCGGGAGGAGATCTTGAAGAACCTCCCTCCGGGGGTGAAGCCCGAGATCGACGGCAAGGCCAACGTGTCGGTGACCGTGGGGAGCGGCGAGGAGCACATCCTCTTCGTGGCCCACATGGACGAGGTGGGCTTCCGCGTGGAGGAGGTGCTGCCGGACGGCCGCCTCCGCCTCCAGACCCGGGGCGGGCTCCTCCGTCCTGTCTGGGAGGCCCAGGCCGCCCTCGTCCACGGCGAGCGCGGCCCGGTGCCGGGCGTCTTCCAGCCCCGGGAGGACTGGTGGACCACGAAGAGCTGGGCCTTCGAGGGGCCGCTCACCGTGGATCTCGGCGTCTCCTCCGCCCGGGAGGCCGAGGCCTTGGGGCTACGGGCGGGGAGCACCGTCACCATGCCCAAGAAAATGTTCCGGATCGGCCGGCACCGCGCCCTCGCCCGGAGCTTCGACGACCGGGTGGGCTCGACGGCCCTGCTCCTGGCTCTCCAGCAGATCGACCCCGCGAAGCTCCAGCGGAGGGTGACCTTCGCCTGGGCCGTCGAAGAGGAGGTCGGGCTCGAAGGATCGAAGGCCTTGGCCGCCCGGATGGGGGACCTCACCGCCGTCCACCCCGTGGACACCTTCGTCTCCTCCGACTCTCCCCTCGAATCCCACCGGTTCGCCTTCGCCCTTCTCGGCCAGGGCCCGGTGCTCCGGGGGATGGACAACGGCTTCCTCGCCCCGCGCGAGGTGATCGACCGCTACCGGACCCTGGCGGAGCGCAGCGGCATCCAGGTGCAGGTCGGCTTCACCGGCGGCGCCACGGACGGCATGGCGTTCCTCGCGAACGGGCCGGTCATGCTCCCCTTCTCCTGGCCGGGCCGCCACTCCCACTCCCCCGTGGAGGTGGCGGACCTGCGGGACGTGGATGCCCTGGTGCGGCTGGTCGTCGCGGTCGCGATGGAAGAGAGGACATCCCCATGAGCGAGCTTCCGGTCCCCCCGTTCTACGACCCCGCGAACGCCGCCTCCTGGGCGTACCGGCCGGACCAGCAGGCCGTTTTCGACGCGGCCCAGGCGTGGCGCCGCGAGCACGGGATCCGGCCGGCGGGCGAGGACGGCCGGCGCGTGCACCTTCTCCTGGTCGATCTCCAGAAGGATTTCTGCTTCCCCGAAGGTTCCCTCTACGTGGGCGGTCAGAGCGGCCGGGGGGCGGTCGAGGACAGCGACCGTATCGCCCGCTTCATCTACCGGAATCTGGACATCCTCTCGGAGATCACCTGCACCCTGGATACCCACTACCCGCACCAGATCTTCTTCTCCTCCTTCTGGCAGGACGAGAACGGCCGCGCTCCCGCGCCGCACCGCGAGGTGACGACCGAGGACATCCGGGGAGGGAAGCTCCGGCCCGACCCCGCCCTCGCTGCCTGGATCGGGGACGGCGGCGCGGACTGGCTCGGCAAGCAGGTCGAGTTCTACGTGCAGGAGCTCGAAAAGGCGGGCAAGTACAAGCTCTACCTCTGGCCTCCCCACTGCCTCCTGGGGAGCGATGGCCACGCCCTGGTGGGGGTGATCCACGAAGCCCGGCTCTTCCACGCCTGGGCGCGCACGGCCCCGTCCCGCGTGGAGGTGAAGGGCGGGCACGCCCTCTCGGAGAACTACTCCGTGCTCGCCCCGGAGATCCTCCGGCGCTTCGACGGCCAGCCGCTCGCCGAACGCAACCGCCAGCTCGTCGAGACCCTCCTCGCGGCGGACGCGGTCGTCGTGGCCGGCCAGGCCGCGAGCCACTGCGTCAAAAGCACGATCGAGGATCTCCTGGGCGAGATTGAGGCCCGGGACGCGGCTCTTGCCGCTAAGATCTACATCCTCGTGGACTGCATGTCTTCCGTAGCCGTGGCCGACCCGGTCCGCGAGGGGGAGATCCTCTTCGACTTCACCCCCCAGGCCGAAGAGGCCCAACGGGGCTTCGCCGCGGCGGGGATGCACCTCGTCCGCTCGACGGACCCTGTCGCGAGCTGGCCGGGAATGAGCTTGTAGACCATCAGTTTTTTTCAAGGAGGGTCGCCGATGCAGCAGTCTTCAGAGGGCTGGGTGGACCAGGCGCAGGTGTGGGTGGGCGAGCTGAGCGGCTGGGTTTGGGGCTTGCCGATGCTGGTCCTTCTCGTGGGGACCGGCCTCTATCTCACCGTCCTCCTCCGGGGGCTCCAGTTCCGGGAGCTCGGGCACTCGCTGTACCTCGCCCTCATCCGGCGCAAGGAAGAGGGGGGAGAAGGGGACATCTCCCATTTTCAGGCGCTGATGACGGCGCTCGCCGCGACCGTGGGGACCGGCAACATCGCCGGAGTCGCGACCGCCATCGCCGTCGGTGGTCCCGGGGCCCTCTTCTGGATGTGGGTGACCGGCCTCGTGGGCATGGCGACCAAGTACGCCGAGGCGATGCTCGGTGTGCGCTACCGGGTGGTGGACGCCCGCGGCGAAATGGCCGGCGGCCCCATGTACTACCTCTCCCGGGGGGTGGGCGGCCCGTTCGGCCGCTTCCTGGGATGGATCTTCGCCCTCTTCGCGGCCATCGCCGCCTTCGGCATCGGAAACATGGTGCAGTCGAACTCGGTGGCCGACGCCCTGCGCAGCTCCTTCGGGGTGGACCCGCTCTGGACCGGGATCGTGATCGCGGTGCTCGCCGGCATGGTGATCCTGGGAGGCATCAAGTCGATCGGCAAGTTCACCGGCTTTTTCGTGCCGGTGATGATCCTGTTCTACATCCTGGGGGCGCTCGTGGTGCTGGCGATCAACTGGCGCGGCATCCCGGCCATCTTCCTCTACGTGGTCCAGGACGCCTTCCGGCCGGCTGCGGCCATCGGCGGATTCGCCGGCGCGACGCTGATGATGGCGGTGCGCATGGGGGTCGCGCGCGGGGTGTTCTCGAACGAGTCGGGCCTGGGCACCGGCGGCATCGCCGCCGCCGCGGCGCAGACCAAGGAGCCGGTCACCCAGGCGCTCGTCTCGATGACCCAGACGTTCATCGACACCATCGTGGTCTGCTCCATGACCGGCTTCGTGATCATCGCGACCGGCGCCTGGATGGACGTGGACCCCGGCACGGGCGCGGGCTTCACGGGCTCGCCCCTGACCATCCACGCCTTCTCGACAGGCCTGCCGGGCTACTGGGGCGGAGCGATCGTCGCGATCGGCCTCGCGCTCTTCGCCTTCTCCACCATTCTCGGCTGGTCCTACTACGGGGAGAAGGCGGTCGAGTACCTCGTCGGCTCCCGGGCCATCCTCCCCTACCGGATCGTGTTCATCGTGGCGTCGTTCCTCGGCGCCTGGGTGCTCTCGTTCTCGGCGACCGGAGGCTTCCAGCTTGTCTGGTCGTTCGCGGACGTGATGAACGGGGCCATGGCCTTCCCCAACCTCATCGGCCTGCTCGTCCTCTCGGGCGTGGTGGCCAAGGAGACCCGGGAGTACCTGGCCCGGCGGCGCGCGAAGTAGGGGGGCGCCCTCGTTTACCGGATGTCCGGCACCGGGCGCAGCGAGCCGCCGAAGTCCTCGTCATCGGACCCGAGGAAGAGCTGCTCCCGGCCGTCCGCCCCCCGGCAGAAGGCCAGGGCCTCCACCTTCGCGTCCGGCACGTCGGCGATCCGGCGCGGGTTGCCGAGGATCGAGAGCTGCTCCCCCACCTGGCCGATCTCCCAGACCACGCTCTGGAACGGCCCCTGGTTGCCCGGGTCCACGGTCGAGGCGGTAAACAGGCGGCCGGCTCCGTCCACTTCCAGCGTCGAGAGCTCGCGGTGGCCCTCCCCCTGGGGATCGGCCACCTGGAAGCGGACGGAGCCCTTCTCGGTCAGCCGGATCTCCGTGCCCGAGAGGTCCAGATCCGCCCAGCGGATCGTGCCGTCCCCCCGCTCCCCGAAGAGGAAGACCAGCCCGCCGAGCGTCCGCACCACGGCGGCCCCTTCGATGTTGGTCACGTCCGCAGGGAGAGGGCCGGTCCTCAGGACCGTCCCCTCCAGGTTGATCTCGAGGATGCGCCCGTAGCGCCCCTGCCAGAAGCTGCTCTCGACGAGGAGAAAGGAGTCGGTGCCCGGTACGGGAGCCACCGCCTCCAGGTCGTTCGAGGTGCCGTCCGGATCGGGCCACGAGACCGGGACGGGCTCCCAGGAGGTCTCCTGTCCCAACAGGCGCACGCGGATGACCCGGGGGACGTCGGCCGGGGCGTTGCTCTTGGTGTCCACCACGGCGAGGAAGCTCCCGTCGGGGAGGCAGGCGAGGCCGGAGAGCGGCGGCAAGGGCTCGGTTTCCGGAGCCGCGAGCGCCCCGGGGAGAGGCGGAGGCTGGGAAGTCGTCTGGGGAGCGGGACGGCCCGCGCAGGCGGCGAGCCAGGGAAGGGTCAAGGCCAGGGCGAGCCCGGCGCGGTGCGTGGTCCGAAGCATGGTCTCCCTAGCCTTTGAGGCCGTACCGCTCCATCTTGATCGCCAGGCCGTTCCTCGAAAGGCCCAGCAGGCGGGCGGCCTGGGACTTGTTGCCGTGGGTGCGGCGCAGGGCTTCGCGGATCGCGGCCTGCTCGGTGTTGCTCACCAGGCGGTCGAGCTCCAGCTCCGAGGCGGCGTCCACGCGGGCGGTGGACACGAGGTTGCCGTTGCGCACCCGGTCGGGCAGGAGGTTCACGTCCACGGGCTTCCCGGGCTGGGCCATGTAGACGAGCTGGCGAGCGATGTTTTCGAGCTCCGCCAGGTTCCCCGGATAGTCGTAGGAGAGGAGCGCGGACATGGCCTTCACGGTAATGCCCTGCATGCGCTTGCCGGTCTCGTGGCAGAACCGGTTGATGTACGACTGGATGAGGAGCGGCAGGTCCTCGCGCCGGTCGCGCAGCGGCGGCACCTCGACCGTGAACTGGGAGAGCCGGTAGGCAAGGTCCACCCGGAAGAGGTCGCGGGCCACGGCGCCGTCCAGAGGCGCGCGGCTCCCGACCACGAGGCGGACGTCCACGGGGCTCGAGGCGGAGCTCCCCGTGGGCTCCACCTCCCCCGAGCGCAGAAAGCGGACGAGGCGGGCCTGGAGGTCCATGGGGAGCTGCTCGATCTCGTCGAGGAACAGCGTGCCGCCGTTGGCCAGGAGGAGCTTCCCCTCGCGGCGCACCGGCCCGCCCTTGCCCGGAACCTCGGCGCCGAAGAGGTCGGCCTCGATCTGGAGCGGCCGGGCGCCGCCGCAGGAGGCCACGATGAAGGGGCCGTGCCGCCGGGGGCCCGAGAGGTGGAGCGACTTCGCCAGCAGCTCCTTGCCCACGCCCGGCTCGCCACAGAGGAGCACGTGGACGTCCGGATCCACGGCCGCGCGGAGCTGCTCGATGACCTGTTTCATGGCGTTCGACTCCCCCACCACCAGGTGGGGATCGAGCGTCAGGTCCTGCTGCCCCGGGTGGCCGGGGAGGATCGGCTCATACCACCCCACGTGGTGGACGAGGCCGAGCACCAGCAGGTGCCCCAGGGTGCGGAAGGCCGGCACCGGGGACCAGCCGTCCGGCGTGAAGCGCGGCAGAGCGGTCAGCAGCGAATAGGTGCGGTCCAGGGCCACGAAGGAGTGGTAGCAGATCCAGGCGGGCTGGCTCGCCAGCTCGCCCTCGAAGTCGTAGATCCTGTCGAGGCCGTCGCTCGCGGTCTGCCGGGCGCGGAGCTGATCCATCAGCCCCTCGCCGCTCGCGAGCCATACGGGGTCTGAAGCCACCACCAGCTTGACCCCGGCCCGGTCCATCTCCCCCAGGAGGAGGAAGAGGGCGCCGCCGCCGAAGTCGGTCAGCATCTCGGTAACCAGGGCTTCCGAAGTCGTGCGGCTCTCGGTGTCGGCGAGCACCCACTCGCTCACCCGGCAGAGGTGCTCCACCATGCGCCCCGGAGAGATCTGAGGCGGCCCCGGAGCGGGGCGCTCCACGACCGGAGCCTTCTCAGGTCCCGGAACGATGTCTTCGACGAGGAGCGTCACGCCGCCCACGCGGATCTCGTCCAGCACCTCGAGCGCCGTCTCCTTCACCTTGCGGCCGCTCACCAGAAGGCCCTTGCGGCTCCCCAGATCCTCGATCCGCAGCTCGTCTCCGTCGTAGTGCAGACGGGCGTGCTTCTGAGCCACGCCCGCGTAGGGCAGATAGATGTCGCACTCGGGCCAGCTCCCGATCAGAAGCTCGCTCCGGTGAATGGGAAATCGCCGAACTCCGTCCGGCGCGTAGGCAACCAGTCTCAGCATCAGGTGGGAAGTGTACCCCACCGGCATGCCCTGGCGGACTGTGCAAGCTTCTTGCAGTGCCCCTGATTGCGCCCTGAGGCCACGAGCCGAAGGTCGACTTGAAGGAGATGTATACATGAAGACTCACTTCGCAAAAGGACTATGGGCAGCGGCTCTGGCCGCCTGTCTTCTCGGAGGGCTGCCCGCCGATGGGCAGCAGATCAAGCGGGAATCACGGGACAATCTGGCCGAGAGCCTGGAAACGTCGAAGGCGGACGTCCCCACGCCCCCCTCGGGCCTCCGCGCCGCCGCGGCCGGCTCGACCGAGGCCAGCCTCTCCTGGCAGGACAATTCGAATGACGAGACCGGTTTCTCGATCGAGCTCCACGAAGGCGACCGGTCCTGGGAGTACCTGGGAACGATCGATTCGGATTTCACGACCGCCACGATCGAGGGCCTCGACCCGGGCACCACCTACGACTTCCGGGTCCGTGCCGTGAACGACACCTCCCTCTCGGCTCCGTCCAACAAGGCGAGGGTGACGACGACCGCGTCGGAAGACGGATTCCTGAGGCTCTCTGACCTCCCGGACTTCCGCTTCCAGGTGCGGATCTTTCCCGTGGGAAGCGCTCCCATCGTCGGCAAGAAGGTGAGCCAGTGCGCACCGGAGACCCTCTGCGTCAGCGGCGCCGTCGCGGGGCGCCCGGAGGTCTACCTCCGCGTGGTCGGTCCCCGGCCGAACGGCTATTTCTGGCCCACGATCGTCCGCTTCACCCCGTCCCGGGTCGAGGTGGAGATCGAGCAGATCAGCACGGGCGAGGTGAAGAGGTACACGCTCGAAGCGGTGCCCTCGAATACGGACGACCTCCCGGGGCTGCAGGATCGCACGGGGTTCCAGAAGTAGGAGGGGACAGCGGGGGAGGTCTCTGCTATCCTCCCCCGCCGTGAACGATCTCTTTCTCCGTACCTGCCGTGGTGAGGCGACCGAGCGCCGGCCCGTGTGGATCATGCGGCAGGCCGGCCGCTACCTGCCCGAATACCGCGCCATCCGCCAGAAGGCGGATTTCCTGACCCTCTGCAAGACCCCGGAGCTCGCGGCCGAGGTCACGATCCAGCCTGTGGACATTCTGGGCGTGGACGCCGCCATCCTCTTCGCGGACATCCTCCTCCCCCTGGAAGCGATGGGCGCGGAGCTCCTCTTCGTCAAGGGGGACGGCCCTACGTTCCCCAACCCGGTGCGCACCCGCGAGGACGTCGCCCGCCTGCGTGAGCCGGATGTCCACGAGACCCTGGGCTACGTCTTCGACGCCATGCGCCTCGTGCGCCGCGAGCTCGACGGCCGCGTGCCCCTGCTCGGCTTCGGAGGCACCCCCTGGACGCTCGCGGCCTATCTGGTCGAAGGCGGCGGCTCCAAGCACTTCGAGCACCTCCTCGCCTGGAGCTACGCCGACCCCGAAGGGCTCGCCGTCCTCCTGGACAAGATCGCCGACGTCTCGATCGAGTACCTCTCCGGCCAGATCGAAGCCGGGGCCCAGGCCCTCCAGCTCTTCGACACCTGGGGCGGCCTCCTGGACCTCGAGCGCTGGAGGACGATCGCGCTCCCCCCGCTCAAGAAGGTGGCGGAGGCCATCCAGGGCCGGGTCCCCCTCATCTACTACATCAACGGCGGCTCGCACCTCCTCCCGGGGATGAAGGAGCTGCCGGTGGACGTGCTCTCGGTCGACTGGAGGAAGCCCCTCCCCGAGGTACGCGAGGTCGTGGGTCCCCGGGTCCTCCAGGGGAACCTCGATCCCGCGGCGCTGCTCGCCCCCATCCCCGAGATCGAGCGCCGCGCCGAGGCCCTCCTCGCCGCGGGGAGCGGCGGCGGCCACATCGTGAACCTCGGCCACGGGATTCTGCCGATGACGCCGGTGGAAAACGCGAAGGCGTTCGTCCAGGCGATTCAGCGGCTGTCGGCGAAGTAGCTCCTGCTTCTTCGCCCGGGCTACAATTCCGGCACGGGATCTTGTAAGCTTAGACCTGCCGGCTCGTGCAAGGGCAGGTCTTTGTATCGGCTTTCGAGGTTACTATGGCAAGCGGGCTGCGCCTCAAACATCTGGAAGAGCAAGTGTCCGAGATGACTATCCGGCTCGAACGGCTTGAGGACGTGGAGCCGGTCGCGCCGGTAGTGATGCACATCGAGACCTTTGCTCCCGAGCCTTACCGCGTGCGACGCGCGATCCCCATCATTGTTCGGCACAGCGGGGGTTGCCTCGTCGCGTCCTTTGCGGATGCCAACATCAGCTCATCGGGCGACAACCCACAAGAGGCGTATGCGAACGTGAAGGAGTTGATCCTCGATGTCTTTGATCGTCTGAGCAGCGTGCCGGCGGAAAAACTGGGCCCCGGGCCGGCTCGGCAACTTGCGGTGCTGAGGGAATTCGTCGATGCCGAGGCCGATCACGAAGCAGCACGCTGAGAAGATCATCAAGAAGCTGAAAGCAGAAGTCACGACCTCCAGAAGCGCGCATCACCTGGCCGAGTTTTACTACGGCGGGGTTCTGATCGCGAGCTTCGGGGTGCGTCGCGCTTCGAGCAAGGATACGGGGCACGGCTTCATTCCTGACGCGCTCCACATATCCCACCATCAAACCCTCGAGTTGGCCAACTGCCCGCTGTCCTACGAGCAGTATGTCGAGATCCTGAAGGCCAAGGGTTTTATTGACGAAGGTCAGTCGACGCAGATCTTTCCGAAGTAGATCCCGCGCCCGGGATCGACCCAGAAGAGACCGTCCTCGGCCTTGTCGAACTCGTAGAGGGGCTTCGGGGCCTCCGCCTCCGAGAGGTCGGGGACGTGGGGGCTGGGCACGTAGGCGAGATCCGGGAAACGGGCCTTCAGAGCCCGCACCAGGGCATCGCGGTCCAGCGGCCGGCCACGGCCGTCGAGCAGGAGCCAGATGGCGCGGAGCCGGGTGTCGTCCCCCGTGCCCTCGAATTCCAGGCGGAGCGGCTGCCCCAGGATCTCGACCCCCACGGCCCGGTAGCCGCAGAGCTCGTCCGTCTCGGCCTTGTCGAGGTCGAGGAGCTTGCCGAGGGCGTTCTCCACCTGGCGGACGGTCGAGCCGATCCACACGCCGCCCCACCCGAGGCCGCCGCGAAAAAGGGCGATCTGCTTGATCGATTCGGTGTAGCGAGGGAAGCGGGGCGCCGGACCCGGGGGCTCCCCGGGTGGCGCGCCCGGCTCCCGCCGGCCCGCCGTGGAGCAGGCGGCGAGGAGCAGGGCGAGCGCCAGCGGCGCGAGGTGCCTAGTGGTGCGTCCCATCGGTGTGAGCGTGCGCTCCCGGGGAGAAGCTCGCGTGGATCGTGGCGATCCAGTTTTCGGTGTTGATGAAGCCGCTCCCCCACTCCTTCCACGGCTCGGGAAGCCCCTCGGTCTGGATCTGCTCCAAGGTCTTGCCCGCGGCCATGCCCTTCTTCACGACGTCGGTCGTCTCGACCAGCATGCGGTGGTAGGCCTTCAGGTCCTCGACCGTCGAGAGCGCCCCGTGGCCGGGGATCACCTTGGCGTCGGCCGGGATCTGCGCCAGGACCTTCCCCACGTTCTCCGTGAGCCCTTGGACCGTGCCGCCGCTCTCCAGGTCCACGAAGGGGAACCGGCCGGTGAAGAACTGGTCACCCATGTGCACCACGTTCGCGCCGGTGAAGAAGATGACGCTGTCGCCGTCCGTGTGCCCCTTGGGGAAGTGGATGGCCTTGATCTCCTCGCCGTTGAAGTGGATGGACACCGACTCGCCAAAGGTGAGGACCGGCAGCGCTCCGGGAGGCGCCGGGTCTATCTTGGACCCGCGCACGATCTGCCCGGCCGCCATGCGCTTCCTCACGTTGTCGTGGGCGATGATCGGCGCCTCGCGGCCGAAGACCTCGTTGCCCCCGGTGTGATCGCCGTGCCAGTGGGTGTTCAGGACGAACTCGAGCTTGCCCTCCCCCAGTCCCTTCAGGGCCGCCTTGATCTTGTCGGCCAGTGGCGCGAACTGGTCGTCCACGATCAGCAGTCCGTCCTTGCCCACCGACACCCCGATGTTGCCGCCCGCTCCCTGGAGCATATGGACGTTGCCGGCGACGGGAACCGCCTTGATCTCCACCTTGGAAAAGTCCCGGTCCTGTGCCACGGCCGGCAGGGCGGCCAGAGCGAGGATGGCTGTAATCCGAAAAGCCTTGCGCATGATTCCTCCTTGATCGACGGGCCGGGACTCTAGCACGGCCCTACCCTCCCCCCGCCACCCGCAGGAGCTGATCGGCCACGCGGCCCAGGAGCTCCCCGATCTTGGGGAACTGGGTGGCGACGATGCCCAGAAGCGGGATGCCCGCGTAGGTGAAGAGGTTGGTCAGGAAGGCGCCGTCGAAGGTCACCTGGCCGGGGGTGGTGCCGCCGATCCGGCTCAAGGTCGCGTTGCGGTCCATCTGGAGGAACGCCCAGAGGGTCAGGGCCACGGCGACGCCCAAGGCGGTCCAGATGGCGAGCGAGACGAACTGCTTGGGCTCGAAGGCGTACGACATCACCGCGATGAGGACGAGGAGCCCCGGGATCATCGCCGCGAGCAGGCAGCTTCGCATGTGGGCGAAGACGTAGCGCAGGTAGGCCGCGACCCGGAGGGCGAGGAACTCCCGCACCTGCGGTTCCTTGACCTGGCTGCGCAGCTCGAGGCACGCCTTGGCGAAGATCGCCTCCAGGCGGTTCCTGTGCTCGATCTCCTTCGCCCCCCCATCCCGCTCCTCGTGCTCGAACACCCCGGTCAGCGGGACATCGAGAGGCTCGGGCGGCGCGATCCTCCCGGCGGCGGCAAGCTCCTCGAGCCGCGAGGTCGAGAGGACGAGCATCCGGAAAGGAGGAAGGCTCCAGCCGAAGGACTTCATCGGCCTCCACGCGAGCTCCTTGGAGATCGTCTCGAAGGCCGAGGCCAGGGCGGGCGAGGCGTTGTCCAGCCGCTTCAGGATGTGGTGCGTCCCTTGCCACAGGCGGATGAAGCGGTAGAACGCGAGGGCGACGAGCGACAGGGTGAGGAGGAGGAACAGAAGGAAGAAGCGGCCGTAGGCCTGCCTCTCGGCGATCGGCTGCACCGTCCACCAGAGAAGGAAGGCCGGGGGGATGAAGGCCGTGGCGGGAAGGATCCAGATCTTCAACCCGGAGGGGATGGTCTGGGTCAGCAGGGCTCGGAGATCTGAGAGCACGTCGCCGCAGCCCGCCACGGCCGGCTCGCAGAGCGCCTCCAGAGGGCAGTCGGTCGCCTGCCGGGCCATCAGCCGGCGCCGATCGAGCTCCAGGAGCACCCAGGCGTAGAGCCCGGCCCCGAGGGCGGCCAGGCCGATCAGGGGCGAAAGCCCGGAGGAGAAGGCCCGCGCGCGGAGGAAGAAGGACGCGATCTGATCTCCCGGCATCCACATCCAGCGAACCGCCGCGCCGAGGACCACCAGGACGAGGATCCCGGCCAGGTCCCACCCGATCCACTCCCACCGCCCCACCCTCCCCCGCGCCGCCAGCACGGCGTTGCGGACCAGATAGACGTAGGCGAGGGCCAGGGCGATCAGGTACGCGGTCTGGGTGACGTCCGAAAACGACAGGAGGTTCGACGTGTCGAGCCCCCAGGCCCAGTAGGGGACGCCGCCCACGACCAGGAGCACCCCCGCGGCCGCGGCGAGGAGCGCGGAGCCCGCGGCCAGAAGCCTCCGGTTCCAGGGCACGGTATCGACCATTGCCCCCGGGACGGGCTGGAGCAGGGCCGTCCGCCTTAGCCACACGGAGAACAGGCAGAGGATCAGGGCGACCAGGAGGATCTGGAGGTCGGACTTGCCCGCGGGACCTCCCCCCGTGTCCTCGGGCGGGAGGGACGCGGGCAGGAGCGCGCCGCAGAGCCGCGCCTCGCCCTCCGGAACCGGCAGCCGGGCGATCGGCCAGAGCGAGCCGTTGCCCACGGCCGCGACCCAGGCGTGCGGCCGGGACACGCCCGGCGAGCGCAGCAGCCAGCGGAGCGCCTGGAACACCCCCTGCTGGTACTCGCCCGTGAACTGCCGCCGCTGGCGCCCGCCGGCCTCGGTGGACGCGGGCAGCCAGGGCGCCCCTTCGGTGAACAGGGGGGCGCTGGTGAAGACGAGGGTCTCGTCCATCGTCTCCCCCTCCTGCGGGTGGGCATAGAGGAGGCTGTTCTCGAAGGTGAAGAGGACCGTGTCGGGCGCGAACCGGCGGATGCGGTCGGCCAGGAAGAGCCGGTCCTTGACGTCGGTCGCCACGATGCCCACGTAGCGGATGCCCTCGCGGGAGATCGTTTCCAGAAGGTTCGACAGCTCCAGGTCCTTGGCCGGGGTGGTGAGCGGACTGAAGGTGGGGACGAGGTCCACCGGCTCGCTTCGGTCGCCGAGCGAGAGGTCGAGAGCGGGCCGGCTGGAGCGCAGCCGGTCCTCGAGCGTCTCCTGCCGCGGCTCTTTCCCCGCGTCCTCCTCCCAGGCGTTGCGGATGTCCGACACGTGGCTGGGGAACTGCACCAGGACGAGGTTTTCGTGGGGCCGGGGCTTCTTGCGGAGCACGCTCCGGCCGTAGGCGGTGTCGGCCTCGATCAGGAGCGCGACCTTGGCGGGGTCCCACCCCATCTCGCTCTCGAGGAACGAGAAGACCGCATTCTGGAGCTCGCCGTTCGGTACGGCGGTGCGGCAGAATTCGTAGCCCTGGAACGTATTTTCCAACCCTGCGGCGGAGGCGCCGCCGGTGGCGATCCGGAAGCGGAGCCGGGAGCGTCCTCCCCCTTCGGCCGGTTCGAGCTCGCCGCGATTCCAGGCGGAGAGCCCCATGCGCAGCGACTCGGCCGACCCCGAAAACGAGGGGCCGAGAACGCCCACCGAGCGGTCTCCCACGGCCACGCCCTGGAGATCCCCGATCAGGTCCAGGGCCTGGGCGAACGCCTCCCGGTGGATGCCGCGCTTGGGGGTCTCCCCCACGAGAAAGACCGCAGCCATGCGCCCGCGCTTGCGGAAGAGGAGGAGCCCGGGGGACTGCCGGTAGCCTTTGCCGTCCCCGCCGGTCCAGGGAAGCCAGAACCGCTCCATCAGGTAGTCGGACTGGGCGAAACCCTGCTGGATCGCGTCCAGGGCCTCGTCGAAGTCGACGGCGAGCCCTGAATCTCGGGGATCGGGGACGAGCGCCACGAGGAATTCGAGGCCGTATCCCGCGGCCTGGGCCTCCCGCGTGAAGCTCAGGAGGCTCTGATTCCGGGGCGCGGCCGGATCGAGCGGCTGGCCGAAGGCGTCCAGGAGCGCCCGCACGGGCTCGCACCAGGCGGGGGGCATAGCGTTGCCCGGCCGCGGCAGGCAGGTCTCGTCCGCCACCGCGGGCTTGGGAGCCTCCGGCGGGGCCTCCTGCCGAGGAAGCTTCGCGGCGGGTTTCTCCTGGCCGATCCGGGAGGCCGGATACACGGCGAGGAGAGCCAGGATGGCCAGGATCCAGGGGGCCTTCTCTTTCATGCGTCGCTCGTCAGGTTCAGAAGGAAAGATATCGCTTCCGTCCCGGAATCAACAGCCTCCGGCACCTTGAACCTGAGGACCGTACAAAAGAGGAAACGCAGCCCCGCTCCCCCGGCCTTGCGACAGGCCGAAGAGTCTGGGATCATAAAGGCCAGGAAATGAAAATCCAGGATCTGCCGCTGGTCGTTCCAGTGTTCCCGCTGGAAGCTCCGCTCCTTCTGCCCGGAACGGTCGTGCCGTTCCACGCCTCCGAGCCCCGCTATCTGAGCCTGGTGGAAGATGCCATGGCGGCCGACGGCTACATCGGCATCCTCCAGCCCATGGAAGAGGGGATGGACGCCGGCGACCCCGAGCTCTTCACCGTGGGCTGCCTGGGGAAGATCGGCGAGTGCCACGAGGACGAGCCCGGAGAGCTCCTGGTGCTCGCCGCGGGCCTGATCCGGTTCCGCGTGCTCCAGGAGGTGCCGGGCGAGCGCGGCTACCGGCAGGCGATCGTGGATTACGCGGAGTTCCTGGGGGACGTCGCCGAGATCGAGGAGGAGCTGGAGTTCTCGACGCTCAGGGAGATGATCCGCCAGCGGATCGAGACCAACCATGCCAGGTTCGACCTCTCGATCATGGACGGCATGGCCGGCACCGAGATCATCACCGCCATCGCCCACGCCATCGCCCTCTCCCCCGCCGAGCGTCAGGTGCTCATGGAGACCTCACACCTCTGCGAGCTCGAAGAGGTCCTGCTCCAGCTCATGACCGGCCTGGGCGGCGTGCCGAGCTTCGACATCTCGCCGTCCCTGCCGAGCTGAGAAGGGCTTCACGGACCGACACGGACTTACACAGACATCCACGGACTCGCCTGTCCGTCCCTGTGGGTCTGTGTCCGTCCGTGTCTGTCCTTCCCCGCTCTACAGCCCCCGCCCCTCATCCACAAACGAGATCCAATCCGCCATCACCCCGCGGAAAAGGCTCGCGGGAAGTAGCAAGGGCTTGGAGTCCTCGTCCATCTCGCTCTTTATGGCGGCGCCGTGGGCCGAGAGGTTCAGGGTGTGGGCGTTGCCGGTCACCTCCCAGGAGTCGATCGTGCCGGAGTCGATGCGGTCCAGGGCGCGGAGGATCTCGTGGGCGAATTCGAGGCTCCCCTGGACGTCGCTCTCCAGAAAGCCCGCCACCGTATCGCCGGGAGGATCGCACTGGGCCCGGGGGGTTCCTTCGGAATCCCAATAGAACTGGAGTTGCATCGCGCCCCCCTCCCTTTCAGTCATTCGTGTAGATGGGGTAGGCCGTGTTGATCCGGCCGTCGTCCAGAAGCCAGCCCTCGATGATGAAGCCCCTTCCCGAAGGGCCGCGGAACTTGTCTGCCTTTCCCGTGGTGCGGCCCTGGTAGGCCGAGAGGACGGCGGCGAGGACAGCGGCGCGGTCCATGCCGTCCGGGAAGAACGTGGAGCGCTTGCGGAGCCAGCGGCCCTCGCCGTTTTGGATCTCCACCTCGGCCGTGTACACGCCCCGGCGGTTGGGCCGGTCCACAATCCGCACCACCCGCGCGGCCTCGGGGTTCCGGCCGCCCGGCCGGGCATGGAAGCCCACGGGCTTGCCCCGCTTGTTGACCTCCCCTTCAAAAAGGTGGGTCTCGTTGACGGCCGGCGATGTCCGGCTCCACCGCTTCTCGGAGCGGGAACGACCCTCGCCGGCGAACGGCAGGAGCGCCAGAAGGAGCGCGAAAAGGACAAAGACCAGGGAACGCTTCATTTGAGGAAAAAGAGGATCATGTCGGTCGGGGGCGGCTGATAGCCGAGCTGGCGCAGGAGCGACGCGACCTGGCCCCGGTGATAGGTGGCGTGGTTGACCATGTGGACGACCGGCTGCCAGAGCGGCCGGGTGTAGGTCTCTCCCTCGGTGCTGGTCCAGGTGATGTCGGCCGCGAGCTGCTCCTCGGCGAGCGCGGCGAGGAAGAACTCCAATTCCGCGGCGGTCTCCTCCCAGGCGGTCGCGAGAGAAAGGAAATCGGGGAGGTCCGCGGTCGTGGGGAGCGGGGTCGCGGCCTGCCCGGTGAACCGGGAGAGCCACAGCCGCTGGAAACCCAGAATGTGGACCAGCGTCCCCAGAAGCGAGCCGAAGCTCACGCCCGCCTCCCGCGTCAGGTCCTCCGGGCGGACCTCACGGGCCGCGCTGCGTACGAGGCGGTCCGCCCAGAGGGTGTAGAGGAGGAGCTGTCGGGTCTGCGCGAGGTGCCCCATGGCATCGCGGTCTAGAAGACCGCCGGCTCCTCGTAGGTGCCGAACACGTCGCGCAGAGCGTCGCTGACCTCGCCCACCGTGCAGTAGGCCTTCACGCAGTCGAGGATCAGCGGCATGGTGTTCTCGGTTCCCGCGGCGCCCTTCTTCAAGGCGTCCAGCGTGCGCTCCACCGCGCCCGGATCGCGCCGCGACTTGACCTCGTTGAGGAAACCGATCTGCCGCTCGGCGAGATCGTCCGCGATGTAGAGGATGTCGATCGGCTGGTCGTCCGTGACCTGGAAGGCGTTGACGCCTACGACGAGCTTCTCTTTCGTCTCGAACGCCCGCTGGTAGGCAAAGGCGGCGTCCATGATCTCGCGCTGCGGGAAGCCGGCCTCGACCGCCTCCACCATGCCGCCGAAGTCGTCGATCCGCCGGAAGTAGTCGAAGGCGCCGTCCACCATCCGCCGGGTCATCTCCTCGATGAAGTACGCGCCGCCCAGCGGGTCGACCGTATTGATGACGCCGGACTCGTGGGCGAGGATCTGCTGCGTGCGCAACGCCGTGCGGGCGTTCTGCTCGGTGGGCAGCGCGAGCGTCTCGTCCAACGCGTTCGTGTGGAGCGACTGGGTGCCGCCGAGCACGGCGGCCAGGGCCTGGACGGTCGTCCTCACCACGTTGTTGACCGGCTGCTGGGCGGTCAGCGAACAGCCGGCCGTCTGGGTGTGGAAGCGGAGCATCCACGAGCGGGGGTTCTTGGCGCCGTAGCGCTCCCGCATCACCGTGGCCCAGATCTGGCGCGCAGCGCGGAACTTCGCGATCTCTTCGAAGAAGTCGTTGTGGCTGTTGAAGAAGAAGGAGAGCCGCGGCGCGAACTCGTCGACATCCAACCCCGCGTCGATGCCGTACTGCACGTATTCCATGCCGTCGCGCAACGTAAATGCGAGCTCCTGGAGGGCCGTCGAGCCGGCCTCGCGGATGTGGTAGCCCGAGATCGAGATCGTGTTCCAGCGCGGCACGTGCTGGCCCGCGAAGGCGAACTGGTCGGTGATCAACCGCATGGAGGGCCGCGGCGGATAGATGTACTCCTTCTGGGCGATGTACTCCTTCAAGATGTCGTTCTGGAGCGTGCCCGCCACGTGCTTCTTGACGTCCACCCCCTGCTTCTCCGCCACCGCCAGGTACATGGCGAAGAGGATGGGCGCGGTCGAGTTGATGGTCATCGAAGTCGTGACCTCGCCCAGGGGGATGCCGTCGAAGAGGATCTCCATGTCGGCCAGGGTATCGACCGTCACGCCGCACTTGCCCACCTCGCCGGTCGACATCTTGTGGTCCGAGTCATACCCGTAGAGGGTCGGCAGGTGGAAGGCCACGGAGAGGCCGGTCTGACCCTGGGAGAGGAGGTACTTGAAGCGCTGGTTGGTGTCCGCCGCGGTGCCGAAGCCGGCGAACTGGCGCATGGTCCAGAGCTTGCCCCGGTAGCCCGTGGGATGGATGCCGCGGGTGTACGGGTACTCGCCGGGGATTCCGATGTCTTTCCGGGGATCGACGTCCGCCACCTGCTCGAGGGTGACCAGGTGGGGCACCTCCATGCCGGAGACGGTCGTGAAGTCCTTCTTCCAGAACGGGACCTGCGCCTCGCTCCTGGCTTTGGCCGTCTCCCAGCGCTGCCGGGCCTCGGCCATGGTCTCCAAAGCGTCGTCCTTATACACGGAGTCCGCGGGAGAGGTCTTCGTCTCCTGGGTGAGAATCGTCGGTTCCTGGTCCTTGACGGCCATCCTCTAGAGCTCCTTTTGGGCAAGACGGGATGAGGGCACCCCTCGCGGCAGGGCCGCTCCAGTATAGACGATGGGGACTGCCCCCGAATTCCCGGCCGCGGCGGGCCGCCTTTCCGAAGACGTGTGAATGAGCGATACTTCCGCCCCGGGCCGCTGGAAGAAGGCGCGGGCGCGCCGGCCCTCGTCGATCCGGATGTTTCCAACAAGCTGCGCGAGACCGATCCTCTCGCCCTGAAAGAAGGCACTCTCATGACCAAGAACAGCTCGTATTCGTCCCCGCGACGGCTGGCCCCGCGGATCCTGGCCCTGGGTCTCGCGGTCCTCCTGACCGGGGCCCTGGCCTGCAAGCCCGCTCCGGAAGGCGAGGAGGACGCGACCGCCGCGACGACCTCCGGCGAAGCGGCGCCATCCTCCCCGTCCGCCGCCTCTCCGGCCACCCCGGAGGGAACGGCGACCTCCGCCCAGCCGGCGGCTCCGGGCACCGCCGGCCAGCCGGGCGACGCGGCGGCCTTCTCTCCGGACCAGCTGCCCGCGGTGGTCGCCAAGGTCGACGGGCAGGAGATCAAGAAGGAAGAGCTCTTGCAGGGGATCCAGGTCGCGCAGATGCAGCTCGCCCAGGCGGGCCGCCTCCCCCAGGGCGCTCCCCCGGTCGATTTCTACCGCGAGGTGCTGAACAACCTCATCGCGCAGAAGCTCCTCCAGCAGGAGGCGAAAAAGCTGGGGGTCAAGGCGGAGGAGAAGGAGGTCGATCAGCAGATCGCCGCCATGAAGAGCCGGTTCCCCACCGAGCAGGACTTCCAGAAGGCGCTCGCCTCGCAGGGGATCACCGAGCCGGCCCTCCGCCAGGAAGCCCGCGACCAGATCGCCTTCCAGAAGTTCCTCCGCACCGAGGTCATGGGCAAGAACCAGGCGACCGAGCAGGCGGCGCGGGACTTCTACGACAAGAACCAGGACAAGATGCAGCAGCCCGAGCGGGTCCACGTCCGCCACATCCTGGTCAAGGCGGAAGCGACCACCCCCGCCGCGGACAAGGCCAAGGCCCGCGAGAAGGCTGCGGCCCTGCTCGCCCGGGTCAAGGGCGGCGAGGACTTCGCCAAGGTGGCCCAGGAAGGCTCGGACGACAAGAGCTCCGGCCCCCGCGGCGGCGACCTCTCCTGGGTCGCCCGCGGCCAGACCGTGCCCCCCTTCGAAAACGCCGCCTTCGCCTTGAAGAACCCGAACGAGCTGAGCGGCGTCGTCGAGACCAGCTACGGCTACCACGTCATCCAGCTCCTGGAGCGCCAGGCGGCCTCCACGGTCCCCTTCGAACAGGCCAAGGGCCAGATCCTGCAGATGCTCCAGCAGCGGCAGATGCAGCAGCAGGTGGAAGCGAAGGTCAACGCGTTGAAGGCGAAGGCGAAGGTGGAGGTCTACCTCTAGACCTCGGCGAGAGGGCGAGGTCTCAGGAGATGTCCGAGACCTCGTCCAGAAGCACCGCCTCCTCCCCCACCCGCCGCGTCACCTTGTCCATCACCTCCAGGGTCTCGATCTCCTCCCCTCCCGCCGCGCCCAGGTCCTGAAACCGGCGGGCGGCGGGGAGGACGCGCAGCTCGAGCGAGCCGACGGCGCGGTTGTAGGCGTCGACGCTCTGGTCGAGCCCGCGCTTGACGGCGGAGAGGTGGGCGGCGAAGGTGCGGAGGCGCTCGTGGAGGGCCTTGCCCAGCTCGCTGATCGCCTTGGCGTTCTCCTCCACCTGGGCCTGGCGCCAACCGTAGGCCACGGCCCGGAGCAAAGCGATCAGAGTCGTGGGGGTTGCGAGGATCACCCGCTGCTCCACGCCGAATTCGAGGAGGCTCGGGTCCTGCTCCAGGGCGGCGCCGAAGAAGGCCTCGCCGGGGAGGAAGAGGACGACGAACTCCGGGGCCGGCTCGAGCTGCGCCCAGTAGCTCTTGGCGGCCAGGCGGGACAGGTGGGAGCGGATCTGCCGGGCGTGCTCCCGAAGCTTCGCCTTCCTCCCCTCGTCGTCCAGCGCCTCCAGGGCGTCCAGATACGCCTCCAGGGGGGCCTTCGCGTCGATCACGATGTTCTTCTGGTTGGGCAGGCGGATGACGAGGTCCGGCCGCTGCCGGCCGTCCTCGGCCGCGACCGTCACCTGGGTGGAGAAGTCGCAGTAGGCGACCATCCCCGCCATCTCGACCACCCTCTGGAGCTGGACCTCTCCCCAGCGGCCCCGGGCGGAGGGAGCTCTCAAGGCACCGACGAGCTTCGCCGTCTCCCGCTCCAGGTTCACCTGGGCGGAAGCCAGCCCTTTCAGGTGCTCGGTCAGGCTCGAATACGCCACGGCGCGGGCGGTCTCGATCTCGTGGATCTTCTGATCCACCTTCTCCAGGGACTCGCGCAGAGGCTTGACCAGCTCGCCGATCGCCTGCTGGCGCAGGTCCAGGTCCCCCCGCGCCGTCTCCTGGTATTTCTCCAGGGTGGCTTTGGCAAGATGAAGGAAGGAGGCGTTGTTGCTCTGGAGCGCCTCGGAGGAGAGGGCCTTGAACGCGTTCGAGAGCTTCCCCTGGGCCTCGTCCAGAAGACGGAGCTTCTCCGCCGCCGCCTGGCGCTCCTTCTCGATCACGGTTTCGAGCCGGGCCCGCTCCTCCCGGAGGCGCCCCAGCCCCCTCGAGGCCAAGAGCCACGCGGCCAGGGCTCCCAGGGCGAAAGCCAGCACAGGAAAGAGCAGGTTTTCCACAGGGCCAGTATAGCCCACTTGCGGCGGACTTCCGCTCGGAAGGAAGGTCCCCTTTTTCTACTTCTGCAGCAGGTGGCGCGCGATCACCAGACGCTGCATCTCGCTGGTGCCTTCGTAGATCGTGGTCACCCGCACGTCCCGGTACAGGCGGGAGATCTCGTAGTCCTCGTGGAAGCCGTTGCCGCCGTGGAGCTGGAGGCTTTCGGCGCAGGCGCGGTTGGCGGCCTCGGAGGCGTAGACCTTGGCCTGGGCGGCCAGGCGTCCGGCGTCTTTCGCGTGCTCCTGGGAGGCGGCGTAGTACGTGAGCGCCCGGGCCGCGGACAGCTCGGTCGCGATCTGGGCGATCTTGAACTGCACGGCCTGGTGCTGGGCGATGGGGACGCCGAACTGCACGCGGTCCTTGGAGTATTCGACCGCGAGCTCCAGCGCCCGCCGGTGGATGCCCACGGCCTGGGCCGCGATCCCCAGGCGGGAGTGGTCGAGGGTCGCCAGGGCGATCTTGAGGCCCTGCCCCTCCGCACCCAGGAGGTTCTCGGCCGGCACGCGGCAGTCCGAGAAATAGATCTGGGCGGTGCGGGAGGATTTCAAGCCCAGCTTCTCCTCAGGTGTCCCCACCGAGAAGCCGGGGGCGTCCGCCGGGACCACGAGGGCCGAGAGGCCCCGCTTGCCGGCCTCGGGGTTGGTGCGGGCGACGACCACGTACCAGCCGGCGAAGCCCGCGTTGGTGATCCAGGCCTTCTCGCCGTTCAAGACCCAGAAGTCGCCGTCCCGCCGGGCCGTGGTGCGCAGGCTCCCGGCGTCGCTCCCGGCTCCGGGCTCGGTCAGGCCGAAGCCGCCCAGGGTCTCGCCCGTGGCGAGCGAGGGGAGGACCTTCCGCTTCAGCTCCTCGCTCCCGAACTTCTGGACCGGCCAGCAGCAGACCGAGTTGGTGACGCTCATGGTCACCGCCACGGCGGGGTCCACGCGGGCGATCTCCTCCATGGCGAGGCAGTAGGTCAGGGCGTCGAGCCCGGCGCCCCCGTACTCCTCGGGGACCATCATGCCGAGGAGGCCCATCTCCCCCATCTCCTTGAAGATGTCGACCGGAAACTCGTGCTTGCGGTCCCGCTCGGCCACGCCGGGGCGGATGCGCCCCTCGGCGAAGCGCCGCACCTCGTCGCGCAGGAGCTCCTGGTCCTCCGAGAGCGCGAAGTCGACGCCGGTTTCAACGGCAGGCTCGGTCAGGGTCGCCATGGCGTCACGCCCTCAGGATCTGGTCGGCGATCACCATCTTCTGGATCTCGCTCGTGCCCTCGTAGATCTCGGTGATGCGGGCGTCCCTGAAGTACCGCTCGACGTTGTACTCCTTGGTGTAGCCGTAGCCGCCGTGGATCTGGAGCGCCTTGTTGGTGACGCGCTGGGACATCTCGGAGGTGAAGAGCTTGGCCTGCGCAGCTTCCAGGGTGAAGCGCTTGCCGCGGTCCTTGGTCCAGGCCGCCTTCCAGGTGAGGAGGCGCCCGGCGTCGAGCTCCGTCGCCATGTCGGCGAGGTAGAACTGGATGGCCTGGAAGTCCGAGAGGTGCTGGCCGAACTGCTCGCGCTCCTGGGAGTAGGCGAGCGCCTCCTCGAAGGCCCCCTGGGCAATGCCCACGGCCTGGGCGGCGATGCCGATGCGTCCGCCGTCGAGCGTCGCCATGGCGACCTTGAAGCCCTCGCCCTCCTCGCCCAGCCGGTAGCGGGCGGGGATCCTCATGTTGTCGAAGGCGAGCTCGGTGGTGCCGGAGGCGTTCACACCCAGCTTGAACTCGTGGGTGCCGTGGCTGTAGCCCGGGGTGTCGGCCGGCACGAGGAAGCAGGTGATCCCCTTGTGCTTCTTCTCGAGGTCGACCGAGGCGAAGACCAGGGCGATGTCGGCGTCCGTGCCGTTGGTGATGAACACCTTGTTGCCGTTCAAGACATAGTCGTCGCCGTCGCGCCGGGCCGTGGCGCGCAGGCCCGCGGGATCGCTCCCCGCGCCCGGCTCGGTCAGGGCGAAGCAGCCGAGCTTCTTTCCGGAGGCGAGCGGGGTCAGGAACTCGCGCTTCTGATCTTCCGTGCCGAATTTCAGAATCGGATCGCAGACGAGGGAGTTGTTGACGGAGAGGATGACGCCCGAGGTCGCGCAGACCCGGCTCACCTCTTCGATGACGAGGCAGTAGGAGATGGTGTCCATGCCGGCGCCGCCGTACTCCTCGGGGATGCTCACCCCGGCGAGGCCCAGCTCGCCCGCCTGGTCGAAGAACGAGCGGGGGAACTCGCCCGACTCGTCGATCTCCTTGGCCCGGGGCTTGGCGACCTCCTCGGCGAACCGCCGGACGGTCTCGCGCAGCAGCTTCTGCTCTTCGTTGAGCTCGATCTTCATGAGGTTCCTTTTCGTCAGGGGATGCAGGCGACGACTCCTTGCCGCCCCCCGGATGCTAGCAACCGGCCCCCGGGGGGTCAAGGAAAGGGGGCTCCGCTTCTCAAGCCCCCCGGGTTTGAGGCACAATCCCACCCCATGAAGACCATCTCCATCCCTGAATACACCGAGACCGAGGTGCGCAGCTTCCTCCCCACGGGGTGGGACCTGATCGGCGCTCCCGGGGGGACCTGGGACCCCAAAAAGAAAGTCTGGACCGCCCGGGTGATCGACAACGTCGAGTTCGACTGGCCTCTGAGGGTCAAGGGCGACGACGTGAGCAAGCTGGGGCGCCTGGAGGCTTTGCGCCTGGCGATGGACAAGGTGTATCGCGAGCGGCTGGGGTAGGTAGTAGCCTCGCCTCGGCCACCGCGGCCTGCGACCTCACCCTCCGGCTCCCTCTCCTAGAGGAGAGGGAGAGAAAAGCAAATCCAGACAAATCAAAGCCCCTCTCCTTTAGGAGAGGGGTTGGGGTGAGGTCGCAGGCCGACAGGGTGCTGATCTCGCCCTACTCCCCCTGCCGGCTCCACGGCGGCGTGATGCCGTTCGAGCGCGCGTAGGCGATCGACTGGCCGAGGTGCTCGTGGCCGTGGGTGGCGACGATCAGGACGGCCATGCGAACCGTGCTGTCGTTGCCGAAGAGCTTGATCTGCTTGTCGAGCTCGGCGTCCGGCAGCTCCTCGATCGACTTGGTGACGTGAGCGAAGGAAGCTTTCAGGGTCTCGACCACCTTGGCCTTGTCGCCGCCCATCTTCTCGAACCCGCGGGGGTCCATGCCGTCCGGGATCTTGCCGCCCCAGAAGGTCGGGAAGAAGTAGTTGGCGCCGGCCACGTGCATGAAGACCTCGCCGGTCGTGCGCACCCCCTCGGCCGGACGCCAGCCGAACTTCTCGGCGGGCGTCGCCTCGGCGAGCTGCACCAGCTTCTTCTCCGCGTCGCGGATCTGCCACAGGATGTCCGACTTCGCGCTGGAGGCGGGCTTCGCCGCCGGGGCCGCGGCCGGGGTCTGGGGCTTGGCCTCCTGGGCCATGGCGGGCACGCCGGCCAGGAAGGACAGCAGGACGGCGGTCGTCGCGAACGTTCTTTTCATTTTCGATCTCCTTTGAAGGATGCGAAGAAAACCGAGGGGGATTCTAGCGCGGCTCCCGGGAGACTAGAATCTCTCTTTGGAAATCCTATGACGCCTCCTTCGAGAACCACCCCGGAGACCGCCCCGTGCGGATGACCCTCGCCATCCTGGGCAGCGTCGGAACGCTGTCGCTGCTGATCGTCCTCGTCACCGCCCTCAAAAAGCGGTTCTTCTGGGTGCGGCAGCTCGCCTTCCCCCTCTACGTGGCTGCCGGGGTGGCCACGATCGAGGTCTTCTACCTGCTCCAGCCCGGCTATCAGCCAAAAGTCGTGGAGCGGGTCCTCGGCTGGGCCCTCCTCTTCCTAGGGCTCGTCGCCGTCCTGCGGCTCGCCGGGATCTACCTCTTCGACATCCACCTGACCTCCCGCCGGGGGCTCAATCTGCCGCCTCTCCTGCCGGCGGTGGCGATGACCCTGGTCTACCTGATCACGGCGTTCGTGAGCCTCCGGCTCACCTTCCCGGATCTCGACGTCGCCCCCCTGATCGCCACGAGCGCCGTCACCTCGCTCGTGTTAGGCCTCGCCCTCCAGCCGATCCTGGGCAACTTCTTCGCGGGCCTCGTCATCAGCGTGGAGAAGCCGTTCCGCATCAACGACTGGATCAAGGTCGGCGACCAGGACGGGCGGGTCGTGGCCATCACCTGGCGCACGACCCACCTGCGCACGCGGGACAACGACAACCTGCTCATCCCCAACTCCAAGCTCGCGGACGAGCGGGTCCTGAACTACTACTACCCGCACCCCGCGCACCTCGAGCGGATCAAGGTGGGCGTCCACTACAAGACCCCGCCCCACCGGGTGAAACGCGCACTGATGGACTGCGTGTCCGGGATTGCCGGCGTGCTCGACCGGCCCACGCCCGAGGTCTACCTCCTCTCCTTCGACGCCAGCGCCATGGTCTACGAGCTGCGGGTCTGGATCGACGACGTCTCGCAGGCGCCGCGCATCGCGAGCGACATCCGGGTGCAGGTCTGGGAGGAATTCCACCGCGAGGGGATCGTCATCCCCTACCCGATCCAGACCGTGGAGCTCGCCCCCCGGCCCCGGCCCCGCCGCCTGCCCGAAGGCGAGGCGGCGGAAGGGCAAGAGCCGCGGCCGGCGCGGCTCTACGTCGCCGAGGGGCCCGAGCGCGGGCGCTCGATCCCTCTGGACGGTCAGGGGGCGACCGTGGGCCGCTCCCGCTCCTGCTCCCTCGCCCTGACCGAGCCCAACGCGAGCAAAGAGCACCTCCGGATCGCCTGGGAGGGCGGAGCCTGGGTGGCGACCGACCTCGGGAGCAGCTTCGGCACCCACATCAACGGCCAGCCCGCCGCCCGGGCCGTGCTCCGGCCCTTCGACCGCCTCGCGATCGGAGATACGGTTATGATCTTCGAGAGCGATGTCCTCTCCTGACCTCCCCTCGTCGATCGGACCCTACCGCGTCACCGAGCTCCTCGGCCGGGCCGGGCAGACGATCGTCTACAAGGCGGTCAAGCCCGCCCAGAGCCGGCCGGTGGCGGTCAAGCTCTTCCCCGCCGCCCTCTCCCACGAGCCCGCCGCGGCCGAGCGCTTCCACAAGGATCTCCGGGCCGTGGCCCCGGTCTCCCGCCACCCCAACCTGGTGCAGATCCATGAGACGGGGCAGGACGGCGACCGCCTCTTTCTCGCCATGGAGCTCGTCGACGGCCGCTCGCTCGACCGGGTGCTGCGGGAGCGGCGGCTCACCGTGCCCGAAGCGATCACCGTGCTCCGCGGCGTCTGCCGCGGGCTCGCCCAGGCCCACGAGCACGGCTTCCTCCACCGGCGCCTGACGCCGCGCAACATCCTCATCTCCGACGACTTCGACACCGTGAAGCTGTCGGACGTGGGGGCGAGCGGCTTCGAGGTGGCCACCAACCTGACCGGCACCGTGAGCACCGGCGAGATCAACCTCGGGGCTCTCTACTATCTCGCGCCCGAGCAGGTGGAGGGCGGACAGGCCGGGGACCACCGGGCGGACCTCTACTCTGCCGGAGTGATCTTCCACGAGATGCTGACCGGCCGGAAGCCCGGCCCCAAGTTCGCCCTGCCCTCCCAGCTCAACCCGCAGCTCCCGCCGGAGACGGACGTCGTCGTCCTGAAGTGCCTCGCGAGGAGACCCGGCGAGCGCTACGCCACGGCCCTGGACCTCCTCGAGGAGCTCGAAAAGCTCGAGGAGAGGCTGCGCCTGCGCGTGGTCTCGGAGATCCGGGACATCTCCCAGGCGGGCTCGCGGCTGCTCGGCGCGGAGGGCGGCGGGGAGAAGCGCCCGGTCCTCCTCTGGGTGGGGATCGCCGTGGCGGTCCTGGCGGCGTTGGCGCTTGCGGGATTCCTGCTCCTGTAACCTCGGAAGGGAGGGTCAGCATGGACTACAAAAATCTCGGTCACACCGGCCTCAAGGTCTCGCCGCTCTGCCTGGGAGCCATGATGTTCGGCCAGTGGGGCAATCCGGACCACGCCGAATGCATCCGCATCATCCACCGGGCAATGGAGGCCGGCATCAATTTCATCGACACGGCCAACGGCTACTCCGAGGGGGAATCGGAGGAGATCGTGGGCAAGGCGCTCGCCGACCGCAGAGAGCAGGCGGTGCTCGCCACCAAGGTCTGGGCGCCCGTGGGCCCGGGGCCCAACCAGCGCGGGCTCTCGCGCAAAGCCATCCAGGAACAGGTCGAAAACAGCCTCCGCCGCCTCCGGACGGACGTGATCGACCTCTACCAGATCCATCGGCCGGACCCGACGACGCCTCTCGAGGAGACGCTCTCGACGCTCACCGATCTCGTGCGGCAGGGAAAGGTCCGGTACATCGGCCTCTCGACCAACCACTACGCGGGCGACGCCCTGTGGGAGAAGCGCTTCGCGGCCTGGGAGATCGTCGAGACCCTCTGGATCTCCGAGCGCCGCGGCTTCGAGAGGTTCATCTCGCTGCAGCCTCCCTACAGCATCCTGCGCCGGGTGATGGAGCTCGAGCACTTCCCCATGACGCAGAAATTCGGCCTCGGCAACATCGTCTGGAGCCCGCTCGAAGGGGGTTGGCTCACCGGCAAATACCGCCGGGACACCGGCAATCCCAAGGACAGCACGCGTTCCGAAAAGTGGATCGGGGACTTAGAAAACCCCAAGTTCCAGCGCCGCCTGGACATTGTCGAGCAACTCATCCCTCTCGCCGAATCGAAAGGCGTCTCCCTCGCCCGCTTCGCCAACGCCTGGGTCCTCCGAAACCCCGCCGTGACTTCGAACATCATCGGCCCGCGCACCTTGGAGCAGCTCGAAGACAGCCTGGGAGCCGTGAACGTCCGGATCACCGACGAGGAAGCCGCCAAGATCGACGAGCTGGTGCCCCCGGGAACGTCGGCCCTGTAAAACGGTCGCCCCTCCTCCGTCCGGCAGGACCCACCGTTCCGGAACGGCAACCCCGTCCCGTAGAGACGCGCCAGTCGGTGTGGCAAAACGCCTCGCCGTCCACCACCGGCGGCGCGTCTCCCTTTGCAGGCCACCAGCGCACGATCGAAGGGCATCGATCCTCCGCCGTTGGAGACGCGCCGCCGTGGGTGGTGTCCGAAGCGGTGTCGATGACCGACTGGCGCGTCTCTACGGACCGGGATTGCCGTTCCGGGACGGGGATCCCTGCCGGACGAAATGAGGACCGACGCGATAAGATGCACCGTCATGGCGAACCTTGAAAACAAGACCCTGTTCATCACCGGCGCGAGCCGCGGCATCGGCAAGGCGATCGCG